>CALAGR010000065.1 GCA_937891735.1 uncultured Pseudomonadota bacterium
GACCTGTGAGGACGTGGGCGACGGCTGGGTTCAGGACGACAGCGACTGCGACGATGTGGATCCCGACGTGAACGCCGACGCCACTGAGGTCTGCGATGAGCTCGACAACGACTGCGATGGCAGCGTCGATGTGGACTCGTCCGGTGGCTCGAACTGCGGTTGCGACGGTGTGCCGGCACCGTCAAACACCGAGACGGAGTGTTCCGACGCCCTCGACAACGACTGCGATGGGTTGCTCGACCTCGACGATCCGGAGTGCGCTGGTACGGGCTGCACGAGCTGTACGAACTGCCAGTCGAGCGTCTCCGGAGGCCCTGACCCAACAGCCTTCTGGCTCCTCCCGCTCCTGGCTCTCCGTCGGCGTCGCTCGCAGCCGAGGCTGCACCCTCGCCGGTCCGCGTGATCCCGTCCTGTTCCTGAGCTCGGTTGGGCTCGATGTCCATCGTTCTTGCACGGCGCAGGCTCGTTGTAGGGCACGTCAGCCGCGTTGGAGCCGCGCTGGCCGAGGGACAGCTACTGACAGGGACCGAAGTCGGATGTGCGCACGATGCACTTGCCCGCCACCGACAAGTCGCAGCGCACCGTCGTCGCCACGCCCGCCTCCAAGCGCGCGTTGATGCCGACGGTGGGCTCGCTCGACGGTCCCATCTGGACCCATACCTCGCCCGGGGCTACCCGCTCGCCGCCACCTCTGGCGCGGCTCGCCGGACCTGCGCGCAGCACGCTGTTCAGCCACACCCGGCCGCCGAGAGGTGCGCTCTCCAGCACGAGGCACGCGTCGGTCTCCTTCGGCACCGTAGGAGCTGCCGTGGGCGGCGGGGCGATGGGCGCGGGCTCCTCGGAGACGTCCGCAAAGTTGATCGGCGGTACCGGCGCCGCGTCGTTGGCCTCTTCGACCGGCGGTGTCTCCATCGGCGGAAGGACACGGTCTGCGACCGGCGAAGACGCCGAAGCCGGGGGCTTCTGCAGGTCGGCGGCGATGTGACCATCGGGAGGATCCGGCTCGGCCGGCGCCGCCAGGTCCGCGACGACGGACGGGGTGGCGAGCAGTGGCTGTGCGACCGGCTCCGGTGGGGCTGGACGAACCAGCATCCAAGCGGCTGCAATGAGGAGGATGCCTCCGACGGCGGCGCCGATCCAGGCGACACGAGCGGCGTTTTGCTGCCTTCGAACAGGCACCAGACGCGTCGATCCGGGCTCCCTCCGCGCCAGAGCGGGGGGCACCGCGACGGTGATGCTGCTCGCCGGCTCCAACGTGATGTCCGGTGAGGCCTCACCCGTCGTCGCCATCACATCAGCGACGGTGAGCGTCGGGGACATCGCGATCACGGCCTGCCCTCGCGGGCTCGCGCTGGAGACCTCCGCGCGCCGGGCGGCCACGGCCAACCACGCCGGGTCCGAGGACCGGGGCAGGCGAAGCAAAGTCTGCTCCGGCCCCCCTTCGATGGTGTCGAGCGCGGCCAGGAAGGTGCTGACGTCTCCTCCGGGACCGAGCTCGTTCCGAATGGCCTGCAACTGACCCATCAGCTCGGCGGCGCTTTGGGTGCGCGCCCGAGGATCCCGCTGCAGGAGCGCCTCGATCACGGGTGCGAACGCTGGATGGCTCCGCCTGATCGGCTCGACCTCGAGGGACGGAACGCCCGCGGTCGCCTGCGAGAAGATGCCGACGAGCGTCTCGGCCTCGAACAGCCGCCGCCCAGTGAGAAGCTCGAACAGGATGCAGCCGACGGCGAAGAGGTCGACCGTGGGCCGGAACTCGCGCCCTCCCTGCCAGCTCTCGGGCGCGATGTAGCAGGGCGTGCCCTTGAGGCTGCCGATCGCGGTCGCGCTGACGTCGCCGCGGGCCTTGGCCATGCCGAAGTCGGCGATCTTCGCCTCACCTGCGTTGCCGATCAGAACATTGGCGGGCTTGAGATCCCGGTGAACGACACGGAAGGTCGCACCGTCCTGCCGCAGTCCGCTCCAGGCGTGCTCCAGGCCTCGGGCGATGTCGATTCCGATGTCCGCGACGACGGACGCGGGCAGGTCCAACCCCTGGGCCGCGGCGCGAGCCACCAGATCGCCGAGGGTGCCCCCCTCGACCAGCTCCATGACTACCAGGACCTGCTCGTCGAGCAGCTCGACTCGACGGACGTCGACGATGTTCGGGTGGTCCAGCGCCGCACACAGGGCTGCTTCTTTGAAGAGCCCGGCGAGCGAGACGTCGTCGTCCCGCTCGGGCCGGAGGATCTTGAGGGCCACCTCGGTCTCGAAGCCCGGCGTGCGATCAGTGGCGCGCCAGACCTCGGCGAAGCTGCCGGTGCCGAGGCTGTGCCGCAGGGTGTAGCGGCCCAGGGTGTCGCCGGGGCGGAGCAACGGGGGCGGTCCTCCCTGGGGTGAGGTTCGCGCAGGATCGCGCTCGCTGCGGCCGACAGTCTACCGGTCGGTGGTGTCGGCGCATGGGTCGATGCGGCGCGCGAAGATGCCCCTCGGCCCCGTGGGGCGATCGGCTCGACGTGTGCGGCGCCGTCCACGAGGACGGGATCGGCGCAGACGAGAGTGGCCCTCCTCGGGGCGCGATGATCCCGGCACCACGTACCCCCATGGCGGTGTGGACGCCGTGGGTCCATCGCAGGGTGCCGTCGGCGGCGACTGATATCCTCCTTCGGTACCTGGGGGAGTCGACGCCTTGTCACGAGTTCTGGTCCTGATTCTTGCCGCCCTCGTCCTCGCCAGCCCGGCGCTCACCCCCCGGTTCGCGCACGCCGGCATGGAGGAGGAGGCTGGACGTCAGCTCGGCTTCGCCCGTGCGGAGCTCGACAAGGGTGAGTACGAGCGGGCCATCAAGTCCGCCGAGTCGGCGCTGCGTCTCGATCCCACGCTCTACGACGCGTTCGTGATCAAGGGCCTCGCCTACGAGGGGCTCGG
>CALAGR010000066.1 GCA_937891735.1 uncultured Pseudomonadota bacterium
AGGGCCCGCCGAACCGGGGCCGAGTCGCTGTGCCCCGCCGCCTGCAACCCGACCCGGTTCACGCCCACGATGCGCGCGCGGTCCCCCGCCACGGTCGTCCACGGAGGCACGTCGCCGGACACGAGGGCGCCCGCCGCGACCATGGCCCCCGTCCCGATGCTCACGAACTGGTGCACCGCGCACCGCGCCCCCAGCACCGCGCGGGCTCCGATGGTGACGTGGCCGCCCACCTGCGCCCCGTTGGCGAGCACCACGTCGTCGCCCACCGCGCAGTCGTGGCCGATGTGCGCGTAGGCCATCACCAGCACCCGGTCCCCCAGGGATGTGGTGCCGGACCCCGCGGGGCTGCCGCGGTGCACCGTCGCGCACTCCCGGATCACGCAGTCGGTGCCCACCACGAGGGACCCGGGGCCCTGGCGACGGTGCTGGGCGGGGCCCCCGAGCATCGCCCCCGGGAAGACCGCGAGGCCGGCCCCCGCGCGGATCGGGCCCTGCAGCACGGACCCGCGATGCAGCGTGCTCGGCTCCGTGAGGCGCACGTCCCCCGAGAGCGTCGCGGAGCCGTCAGCCACGACCTGGACTCAGCCTCGGGCGTCGGGGCCGACGAAGGTGGCGAGGATCTCGGCCTCCGCGGCGCGTTCGTCGCCGACCCGGGCCTGCCCCTTCACCTTCCAGATGTCGCCGCGGATCCTGGTGACCACGACATCGAGCGACAGCACGTCCCCGGGCACCACCATGCGGCGAAAGCGCACCTTGTCCAGGCCCATCAGCAGCACGCCGCCTCCCGCCTGCACCAGCTCGGTACGGCTCAGCATGGCCAGCAAGGCCGCGGCCTGCGCCAGCGCCTCGATCTGCAGCACCCCGGGCATCACCGGGTTGCCCGGGAAGTGGCCGGCGAAGTAGGGCTCGTTGAAGGTCACGTTCTTGGTGGCGTGAATGCGCTGGTCCGCCTCGAAGGACTCCACCCGATCCACGAGCAGGAACGGGTAGCGGTGAGGCAGCAGGTCCAGCACCTGTCGGGGGTCGCACACGGGTGCTCCGTCACTGCTCATCTGCATCCTCCGTCTCGGTCTGCCGCTGCCCGCGGGCCAGCCGGGCCAGCGCAGCCTGTTCGCTGAGCCACTCCATGCGGGGGCGGGCGGGGATCCCCCCGAACACGGCTCCCGGAGGCACGTCGTGGAACGCCACGCTCCGAGCCATGAGGACCGCCCCGTCGCCGATCACCTTGTGGTCGATGACTCCGGTCTGCCCCGCGAGCACCGCCCCTGCGCCGACGACCGCCGATCCGGCGATGCCCGTCTGACCGCAGAGCACCGCGCCCTCCAGAACGCGCGCATTGTGTCCGACCTGTACGAGGTTGTCGATACGGGCGTGGGCCCCGATCCAGGTCGCCGACAGCGTGCCCGCGTCCACCGCGCACAGGGCCCCGATGTGGGCGCCGTCGTCGATGATCACCCCGCCCGGGTGCGGGATCGGATCCCGGATCCCGTCGGGACCGGGGGGCAGGTAGCCGAAGCCCCGCTCGCCGATCACGGTGTTCGCGCCGATCCACACCCCCGCGCCGATCCTGGTGCCCGGCAGGAGCCGGACGCCGGGGCCGATCCAGGACCCCGGGCCGATCACCACGTCCGAAGCGATGTAGGCGAGGGCGGCGACGCAGGCGCTGGGGTCGATCAAGGCGCCGTCATCGACCACCGCGCTGGGGTGCACCCCGGCCGAGGGCGCCGACTGGGGGCGCAGCAGCTCGATCAGCGTGACCAGCGCCCGTTGGGGCGCAGACACGACGATCCGGCACACCGGCGCCCCCTCCGGAAGATCCCCGGCGGCGCACACCAGCACTCCCGCGCGGCAGGACCGCAGCTGACGTCGGATCCGGGGCGAGGCGTCCGCGAAGAGCACCGCGACCTCGCCCGGCCCCGCGTCGAGCAGGGTCGCGACCCCCGTCAGCGGACCCGGCGGCGGGCCATGCAGCTCGCCGCGCAGCAGCCGCGCGAGCTCGGCCGCGGACGGCACGGGCGGCGGTCTACTGCTTGGCGTTGAAGCGCGCGATGACCTGACTCGTCAGGTCGAAGGCGTCGTCCACGTACACCACGGACTGGGCCTCGACCACGAAGTTGAAGCCCTGCTCCTTTGCGATCTTCTGGGCCACGTTCAGCATCTTCTCCAGGATGTCGGCCGTGAGCTCCTGCTCCATCAGCTGCATCTCCTGGTTGGCGGACATCATGTCCTGCTGGAAGGTCACGGCCTTCTTGTTGAACTCGGCCTCCTTGCCGCGCAGGGCGGACTCGGAGAGCAGGTCCTTCTGGGCCTCCAGGCTCTCCTGCATCTGCTCGAGCTCGGCCTTGCGGGCCTCCAGTCCGAGGCGCTTCTCCTCGAAGCGCGTCTCCAGGACCTTGCGGGCGGACTTGCCCTCCTCGACATCGTTGAGGGCCTTCTGGAAATCGACGACGCCGAACTTCATCGCCTGCGCCGAAGCGGAGGCGGGCAAGGCGAGCAGGGTCAGGAGCATCAGGGGCAGCATGAGTCGGCGCATCGTGTGTGTCTCCGTGGGGCGAGTTGCCCTCTCAGGGCCAGACCGGATCTGGCGGCAGGGACGGTCCAGGTCGGACCGGGTCTTAGAAGAAGGAACCGATCGTGAACTCGAACACCTGGCCCTTTTCGCCGGGCTTTCGGTTGATGGGGAAGCCCCACTCGAACCGCAGCGGCCCCATCGGCGAACGCCATCGGATCCCGAACCCGGCCGACAGCCGGATGCTCTCCGGCTGGAACGGCTCATTGCCGTACAGGCCGCCGAAGGCGTTGCCGGCGTCGATGAACACCACGCCGCGCACCTGGGCGGGGGGGATGACCGGGAACTCGATCTCGAGGTTGTTGACGAGGCTCATCGTGCCGCCGATGGGGATCGAGCGGGACGCGTGCACCGGGTCGGCGTTGACGAGGTAGCGCACCTGCGGACCCAGCGACAGCGGCTGGAACCCGCGGATGGAGTTGATGCCGCCGGACCGGTAGCGCTCGGTGAACGGGATCAGCGTGCCGTCCAGGCTCTTGATCCAGCCCAAGGACAGGTTCCAGCGCAGCACCACCTCGGGCGTGCCCAGGGGGTAGAAGAAGCGCCAGTTGCCCTGGATCCGCAAGAACCGGAAGTCGCCGCCCAGCATGTTGACGAGCCTGGCGTCCTCGCCCGTGCCCGCCACGAAGCCGCCCGCCAGCTCCGCCGACGCGGTGGCGTAGAAGCCCTTGGTGGCGGTGATGCGGTTGTCCCGCCGGTCCCAGATGAACGACGCGGTCAGCGAGCTCTTCGTGCCCGACCGGTACAGCTGGCCGCCGTACTGGCGCTTCTGGGACTCCCGCAGGGACGTCAGGCCGACCGTCTCCAGGCTGTACTTCAGCGAGAACGTCGCGTCGGCGTTCTTGTCGAGGTAGCGGCCGAAGGCCACGTTGAGTCCGCGGCTGTACTCGGACAGCTGGAAGGTGCGGTTGACCGAGAAGATCGACAGCGACGACGTCCAGCGACTGTCCAGGAAGTACGGATCAAACAGGGAGAAGCTGATCTGCTGCTGGCTGTTCTCGCCGTTGAAGAAGCCCCGCTGCGCCAGGTTCCGACCCAGGGACAGGTTCGCGCTCAGGCTCATCGTGTAGCCGAGGCCCAAGAAGTTCGCCCGCGCGATGTTCGCGGTGAACACGAAGGACTCGACGGAGCTGAAGCCAGCGCCCAGCGAGAAGGTGCCCGTGGGCTTCTCGGTCACGTCGATGGCGAGGTCGAGGGTCTCGGGCTCGCTGCCTCGGGGGGTCGTGATCTTGACCTCCTCGAAGTACCCCAGCCGCTCCAGACGGCGCCGCGTGCGCTCGATCTCGTTGCCCCGGAACAGATCGCCCTCGGTCAATGAGACCTCGCGCCGGATCACCTTGTCCCAGGTCGCGAGGTTGCCGGTGATCACCACGTCTTCGAGGTGGATCTTGTTGCCCTTGCTGATGTCGAACACCAGGTCGATGACCTTGCGCTCGCGATCCTGGCGGGGCAGCGGGATCACGTTGGCGAACGCGAAGCCCTCGGAGCTGTACTTGTCCACGAGGTGCTGCACGTCCTCGGCGACCTGGACGCGGTTGTAGACCTCGCCCGACTCCGTCTTGATCGCCTTGGTCAGCTCTTCCTTGTCGAAGATCAGGTCGCCGTCGATGTCCACGGTGCCCACGCGGTACTGCTCGCCCTCGACGACGTGGATGGTGACGTAGACCCACCGCTTGTCGGGGCTGAGGAAGACCTCGGGCTTGCTGACCTGCGCATCTACGTAGCCGAACGCGGAGTACAGGTACGCGATGATCTCGGTGTCCGTGTCCAGCGTCTCGCGCCGGTAGGTGCCCCCCTTGCCGATGCCCGGCAGGATCCCCGCGGCCTTCGTCTGCAGCCGCGCCTTGATGTAGCTGGCCTTGACGTTCTCCGTGCCGACGATGTTGATCTCCTTGACCAGGACCTTCTTGTTCTCGGCGATCGAGAACTTGACCGTCACCTCGTTGTTCGCCTCGGACGTGATGTCGGTGACGACCTCGGCGAGGAAGAAGCCCTTCTCCAGGTACAGGTCCTCGATCTTGGTCGCCGTGGCCCGGACCTTGGCCTGGGACAGGATCGTGAAGGGCCGCAGGCTCATCACCTCCTTGATGTCCTCGGTGGTGACCTTCTTGTTGCCCTCGATGACCACGTCGCGGATCGCCGGCTTCTCCTTGACCACGATGATCACGGCGAGGCCTTCGTCGGTGTCCTCCACCTCGACCCGGATGTCCTCAAAGTAGTTGAGGCGGTACGTGTCGCGGATCGCGTCGGCCACCGCGTCCTGCCGAAGCAGGTCCCCGGGGCGCATGCGCACGATCTCGGTGACCGCTTCGGTCTCGACCTTCTCGTTGCCGGACACCTGGATCGTGGCGATCCGGTCCCCCCACGACCACGCCAGGGCCGTCGATGGGAGCGCCAGGGAGGCGAGCAGCACCGTGAGCAGGAGCCTCCTCACGCGGACGCCCCGTCCCCGCGCTCGACCACGTCGAGGCGTCCGTTCGCCAGATTCAGGGTGCGCGGAAGCATGCCCGCGAGGGCCATGTTGTGGGTGGCGACGACCAGCGTCGTGCCTGTCTCGCGGTTCAGGTCGATCAGGAGCTCGTGAATGGCGTTTCCGGTGCGGGGATCGAGGTTTCCGGTGGGCTCGTCGGCGAGGACGAGGGATGGTCGCAGAGCCAATGCGCGAGCCAGGGCGACGCGCTGCTGTTCTCCCCCTGACAGCTCTCCAGGAGCGTGCTGCATCCGTTCGCCCAGCCCAACCCGCTCCAGCAGCTCCGTCGCTCCGATCCGGGCCTGCCGCATCGTGGCCCCGGAGATCAGGCTCGGCATCATGACGTTCTCGAGCGCGCTGAACTCAGGCAACAGGTGATGAAACTGGAAAACGAAGCCCACATGCCGGTTGCGGAAACGCTCTATCACATCCTCGTGCTGCGAGCGAAGGTCCTGCCCCTGATAGAGAACCGAGCCGGACGAGGGCTCGTCGAGCAGTCCGAGGATCTGCAGCAGCGTGGACTTGCCCGATCCGGACTTGCCGACCACCGCCACGATGTCCCCGCTGTCGATCTGCAGGTCCACGCCCCCCAGCACGGGGATCTCCCGACCGCCCAGCCAGTAGGACTTGTGCACACCCTGCAGCGTGATGCTCATGCCGCCATCAGCCATCCCGCAGACCCTCCACGGGATCCAGGTTCGCGGCCATGGAGCTCGGGTACAGCGTCGCCAGGAACGCGATGGCGACGGCCACTCCGGCCACCACCGCGACCGACGCGCCTGACACGTGCACCGGCAGCTCGTCCACGTAGTACACGTCGGTGGACAGCGGGAAGCCGTAGGTGGCCAGCGCCCAGCAGGTGGCCAGCCCCAGGGACAGCCCGAGCACCGTGCCGATGAACCCGACGATGAGCCCATCGATCATGAACAGCTTCAGGATCGCGACCCGCCCTGCGCCCATGGCCTTCAGGATGGCGATCTCGCGCGCCTTCTCGATGACGAGCATCGACAGGGTGCTGATGATGTTCAGGCAGGCCACCGCCACGATGAACGTCAGGATAACGGCCATCGCCGTGCGCTCGAGCTTGAGGGCATTGAACAGGTCCTCGTTCATCTTCTGCCAGTCCTGGGTCCAGATCGGGTAGCGCAGACGGGCTCCGATCACGCCGGCGATGCGCGGCGCGTCGTAGATCTCGTTCACCTTCACCTCGAGCCCCGTGACGGCCCCCTCGGAGCGCAGGAACCGATCCACCGTGGCCAGGGACGCGTACGCGAACTTCGTGTCGTACTCGTACATGCCGGAGTGGAAGATCCCGACCACCATGAACTCCTCCACCCGGGCCCGCATGCCCATGGGGCCCGGCTCCCCCTGGGGGCTGATGCCCCGCACGACGTCGCCGACGGTGACCGTCAGGTTCGCGGCCATCTCCTGGCCCATGAGCAGCCCCGGCAAGGAGCGTGGCGGGTCGGCCGCGGCGCCCCCGGCGGTGAGGGCCACGGGCCAGTCGGGCGCGTCGAGCCGGTCGAGGATCGCGCGGGCCTCGGCGGGGTCCTTCACGCGGCCCCGGGGCCCGAGCACGATGTTGTCGAGCACGTCGGTGACGGTGCCCACCGTGGCTGCGTCGATGCCCTTGAAGATCGCTCCGGTCACCGACTTCGAGGAGCGCAGCATGAACTCGGTGTACAGGAAGGGCGTGGAGCCAGCGACGCCCTCGACGCCGTCCACGACCTCCTTGACCTGTCGCCAGTCCTCGATGGTGTTCCAGTAGGAGCGCACGATGACGTGGGAGTTGGAGCCCAGGATCTTGTCCTGCAGGTCCTTCTCGAACCCCGACATCACCGACAGCACCACCACCAGGGTCCACACGCCGACCGTGACCCCGGCGATCGTCAGGCCGGTCACCACCGACACCCCGGTCGCCTTGCGGCCCTGCATGTAGCGCAGCGCCACGAAGGTCTCGAACCGCCCCCCGGGTGGGCCGCTGGTGCCGCCCTCCCGCACCCGGCGGGCCACGGGGCCGACGAGGTCGTTCTTGAGACGCAGGATGAGCCACCCCGCGATCAAGAGCAGGCCCCAGATCGGAGACAGCGCGACCATCAGGACGCCCACGATCGCCCTGGTGGGCACCGCCACGAGGGGCATCTCATCCAGGCGGCTGCCGTCCAGACCGACAGCCCCGAGCAGCAGCCCCGACAGGGTCACCAGCAGCGACCAGGTGGTCTCGAGGGTCACCCAGATGGGGAACAGGAGCACCGCGAGGGCGTCGAACGGCAGCTTCGCCAGGGGCGAGTCGATGGACAGGGGCCGTCCCCGGGCGTTCTCCACGCTGTACAGCAACCCGTCGCCGCAGATCCGCATCAGCCCGCGGAGCAGGGCGAGCGGGACCCACAGGGGCGCCCCGACGACCACGAGGGCAGCCGCCAGGCGACGATTCTGAGGGGGTGGGGCGCTGTTCAGGTCCATGAGCCGGGCAGAGGGATACGGAACACCGGGTGATCCGTCAATGTTCCCCATTGGGATCAGCCCTTGTTCCATCGAGGGCTCGGCGCGGTCCTACCCCAACAGGAGCGCTGGTAGCATGCCGGCGCCCCAGTCCTGGAGACCTCGCATGCCCCGCGTTTCGGTTCGTTCCCTCCCCTTGCTCCTGCTCGCCGCAGCGGCCCTGGGCCCGTCCCCGGTCCTGGCCGACGACGCCCCGCCGACCGAGGCGCGCGGCCACTACGACCCGACGGCCATTCCGTCCCGCTCGTCGCTGTTCCAGTCCATCGGCGCGTCGTCCGCCCGGACGTTCGAGGCGGTCGAGAAGGCCCTTGGCCGCACCGACGGCGCCCTGGCCAAGAGCGATCTGTCCGTGGCCCTGGCCCGGGACGCGGTGGATGGCGCCGCCTGGTCCCTGGCCAAGGCCCGGCTCGACTCCCGGTCCGAGACGTTCGCGTACGAGTTCAAGGGCACGCAGGCCCGGTTCGATCAGGTCGGCGCGGCATACGAAGACGCCTTCATGGCGGCCGTGGAGCGCGCGATCACGTCGCTGCAGAGCGAGAAGCCCGGCGCCATCCTGGAGTGCGTCCCCAAGCCGCAATCGGCGCTCGATTCCCTCGCCGGAGGCGGCCCGGGAGGCGGGGACAGCGCGGCCCCGAGCTGTCCTGGAACCGACTTCACCGATGAGATCGCCCGGCGCTGGGACGGCGACGACGCCCTCGAGGCGCGGCTGCTGGACATCGTGGGCGGCGAGCTCGGCCCGCTGGTGATCGGCACCGGGGCCGATGGCGCGCCGATGGAGTACGGCGGGGCCCTGGACTCCCGTGGGTGGCCGACCGTGTCCGCCTACGACGAACCGGACACCACCCTGGCGATCTCCGGTCACGGCGGCGCCTCGTGGCTGCACCCTGCGGACCTGAAGGTGAGCTTCCCCGAGCTGGCCGAGGCCCTGGACCGCATCGACGAACTCGCGACCGAGTCCCGCGCCACCCTGAGCGAGGCGGCGGCGACGCTGCCCCGCGACGAGTCCGGCCGTCTGCTGCAGGACGAGCCCACCCAGGCTCGGGTGGGGGCCATCCAGACCCGCGCCAAGGGGATCCGCGTGTTCACCGAGGACGCCCGCGCCTCCGTGGGTGCCACCCTCTGGGAGGCCCTGAACAAGGGGCGCAAGAAGGGCAAGAAGGACGGCTGGTCCGACGTCGGCGTGTGCCTGAACCCGCCTGCCTTCGGCGGGTGCGAGGGCGCGGACGTGACCGACGCGGTCGGCGCGTTCCTCGCCGGCGACAAGAAGCTGCAGGCGGCCCTCACCGAGCTGCACCAGGGGCTGTCCGCGCCGGACACCAGCCTGCAGTAGCGGGGCCCTACGCCTCGTCCGAGGCGTCCTCGTGGCCGGCCTGCTGGCTCAGCCAGGCCTTCATGAACGGGTTGAGGTCCCCATCCAGGACGGCGGTGACGTTGCCGGTCTCGTGGTTCGTTCGCAGGTCCTTGACCATCTGGTAGGGCTGCAACACGTAGCTGCGGATCTGGCTGCCCCACTCGATCTTCTGCTTCGGCGCGGCCTTCGCCTCAGCCGCCGCGGCGGCCTCCTCCTTCAGGTAGCGGTACAGCCGGGCCCGCAGCACCTTCATCGCGGTGGCCTTGTTCTTGTGCTGGCTCCGCTCGTTCTGGCACTGCACCACGATCCCGGTGGGGTTGTGGGTGATGCGGACCGCAGAGTCGGTCGTGTTGACGTGCTGCCCACCGGCGCCGCTGGAGCGGTACGTGTCGATGCGCAGGTCGTCGGTCTTGATGTCGACATGGATCTCCTGATCCACGTCGGGATAGGCCAGCACCGCGGCGAACGCGGTCTGTCGCCGGTTCTGGCTGTCGAAGGGGCTGATGCGCACGAGCCGGTGCACGCCACCTTCGGAGCGCAGGTACCCGAACGCGTACTCGCCCTCGATCTGCAGGGTCGCGGACTTGATGCCCGCTTCCTCGCCGTCCTGCCGGTCGAGGATCTTGACCGTGTGCCCCGCGGCCTCAGCCCAGCGGATGTACATGCGCAGGAGCATCTCGGCCCAGTCCTGGGCGTCGGTGCCCCCGGCCCCGGCGTTGATCTCGACGATGGCGGAGCAGGCGTCGTCATCTCCGCCCAGGAGCGTCTGCAGCTCGAGGCGCGCGATGTCCGCCTCGATTCCGGGCACGGCTCGGGCCGCCTCCTCCGCGAACTCCACCTCGTCTTCCTCGATGGCCAGCTCGAGGGCCACGGTGGCGTCCTCCAGCTTGTCGAGGATGGCCTGCCAGGAGCCCACCACGCGCTCGTGGCGGGACTTCTCCTGCATGAGCTTGCGGGCGCGCTCGGCGTCTGCCCAAAGCTCCGGATCCCCGGACACGCCGGTCAGTCGATCGATCTCCTCGCGTCGGGCGTCGACGTCAAAGATGCCCCCGGAGCTGGGTGAGACGAACTCCGAGGTTCTGCAGGGTCGACTTCAGATCATCCAGCATCTGGGCCATGTCAGTTCCTTTCGATGGGGTCGCGGAGGGTACCGGCTCGACCCAGACCCGTCCAGAGACCCTGCTCAGCGGCCTCCATCGCGGTGCGCTCCTCGTCGTCGAGGTGGTCGTGCCCCAGCAGGTGCAGCAGGCCATGGATGAGCAGGAAGACCAGCTCGTCCTGAAGGAGCCAACGCTGCTCGTCGCGCCTTCGGGCCGCGGTCTGCACCGAGATCACCACGTCGCCGAGCACCGGGCCCTCCTCCAGGGGGAAGGACAGCACGTCGGTGGCCGCATCCACCTGCCGCCACTGCGCGTTCAGGGGCCGGATGGTGGCGTCGTCGGTCAGCAGGATCGACAGCTCCAGGCACTCGCCGTCCGGAGCCAGCTGCGGGGCGAGCAGGCTCAGCAGCCGGTGCGCGGCGGCGGCCAGGGTCGGGCCTTCGAGGGCCGCCAGGTCCCCATCGACGGCGCCCTCGAAGCGCCAGTCGACGACGTGCTCAGCCGCCATCGACGGAGGTGTCCCCAGCGTCGCTGATGTCCACCGGCTCCGGGGGCAGCCCGACGGGCTCGGGTCGGGCGATCGCATCCGGGTTGGGGGTCATCGGCGGGAGCTCGAGCGTGATCGAGCTGGCCGGCAATCCGCGCGCACGGGTCTGCTTTCCGCCCGGCGGCGCGGGGTACTCGATGCGGTGGTGGTGGATGCCCAGGAGCACCTGGACGAAGGTGTCGCTGGCCGTGTGCAGGTCGCGCAGGGTCAGCGGACACTCGTCGAGCTGGCCGTCGGCGACGCACTTGTTGAGGATCTTCTGGACCCGGGCGGAGATGGCGCCCTGGGAGTGGGTCTTGAGGGACCGGGTGGCAGCCTCGACGCCGTCGGCGAGCATCATGATGGCCGCCTCCTTCGTCTGGGGCTTGGGTCCCGGGTAGCGGTAGTCGCTCTCGTTGATCTCGCCCTTGTCCGGATCCGCCTGCTGCACGGCCTTGTTGTAGAAGAAGCCCACCAGCGAGGTGCCGTGGTGCTGCGGGATCATGTCGATCAGCGGCTCGGGCAGCTTGTGCTTGCGGCCCAGCTCGATCCCCTCCTTGACGTGGCTGACGATCACCAGCGCCGACATCGACGCGCTCAGGCGGTCGTGGATGTTGTCCGTGTCCCGCTGGTTCTCGATGAAGTACTGGGGCTTGAGGGACTTGCCGATGTCATGGAAGTACGCCCCGACCCGCACCAGCAGGCTGTTTGCGCCGATCGCGTCCGCGGCGGCCTCCGCGAGGGAGCCCACGACCATGGAGTGGTGGTACGTCCCGGGCGCCTTGACGATCATCTCCCTCATCAGCGGGTGGTTCAGGTTGCTGAGCTCGAGCAGCTTGCTGTCCGTCACGAAGCCCAAGGTCTCGAACATCGGCGCGAGCCCCACGGCCAGCACCCCCGACATCACGCCGCCCAGCAGCGCGAACACGATGTGGAACAGCGGCGCGGTCAGCTCGCCGCCGAACAGGCCCGGACCGTTGGTTCCCGACAGGATCACGAGGTCCAGCGCGATCACGACCGCGACGTTGGCCAGGGCCGCGACCAGCCCCGCGCGGATCAGCCGCCCCCGCTCGTGGGCCTTGCCCAGCCCCGCCACCGCGGCCAGCGTCGACACGACGTAGAACACGCCCAGGAGCAGCCCTCCGTCCTGCACCACCGCGCAGCACACCCCCGCGAGCACCCCCCAGGCGGCCGCGGTCACCGTGTTCATCAGGGTGCGCAGCAGGACTCCGCCGACGGCGACGGGCACGAGGTACTGGAACGCGCTGGACGGAACCCGCCCCGCCGCGTCCGCCATCGCCCCGCCTCCCAGCGCGTTCGCCAGGGCCGACAAGGCCACCACGAACAGGAGCAGCGCGGCCATCGCCAGCAGATCGTTGTACCGGCGCCGGAACCCCGGCAGGAAGCGCTCGGAGAAGCGCGCGAACAGCGCCACCAGGATCGCCAGGAGCAGCGTCAACGACGCCATGTGCACGGCCGGGATGTAGCCGCCGGCCTCGGCGTTCATGCGCTCGATGACCTTGAGATCCCAAGGGGTGACCGGCTCCCCGGAGCGCAGGATGACCTGGCCGCGCTGGTAGCTGGTGGTCACCGGTGCCACCGCGGCGGCCGCGAGCTCGCGCCGGACCTCGGTCTCCGAGGCGTTGAAGCGCAGGTTCGGGACCGACAGGGCCCGGGCGATGGTCACGATGGACGCGATCTGCGGCGCGGGGCGGTCGGAGAAGTCGGCCTGCGCCGTCCGGGTGATCGTGTTCTTCGCCTGCCGCAGGTCCACGATGGAGCGGAAGTCGTCGAGGAGGAACTCGGTCCGCGAACTCCCTTCGATGCGCTGCACCGTGATGCTGCCCGAGGAGGGCAGCCGGTCCAGATCGAGCACGATGTAGTCGCTCATGGCGACCCGGACGAGCTCCTTGATGTCCCTCTGGGTGGACGCCGACCATCCGGAGGCCTGCAGGTTGGCGAGATCGATCTCGCTCAGCTGGACTCCGAGCTCGTCCTGGAAGGTCTCGGCCTGCTTCTCCAGGGCGACGGGGTCGACCCCGACCGGGGGCCTGTCCATGCCTCCGGCGCCGTCCGGCCCCTCCTCGTCGTCCGGCGTGCCGGCGTTCTGCGGCGTGCTCGGCAGCGGCGGGGGCTGCGACGCGAGGAAGGTGCGCATGTCCGTGAACGCCTTGTCCACATGCTGCAGCGTGGTCCGCGCGAGCAGGACATCGTGCTCGAAGAGCGGGGGAGTGGCCCGTCGGGCCTGCTCCTGCTTGTCTGCCGTGACCTCCTGGTCGACCACGACCAGCTGCTTCTCGGCGCGAATGTCCTTGGGGGCGATGTCCCCGAGGCCCAGCCCCGCGGTGCCCGCCCGGGGGGTCCAGTCCACCATGAAGGCAGCCACCGCCGCCCCCGTGACGAGGGCCAGCAGGATCCGGGCGGCGACGGGGCTACGCACCACGAAGCCGAGGCGCACACCCTCCTCGTTGGGGCCGGTCCTGCGCTTGTTGCGGGTGTTCGCCATGGCTCAGTCCCTACCGCGCGGGGGGTCGCCCCGGCGGGTCCGCTCGGCGTCCTCGGCTTCGTACGCCTCGATGATCCGCTGCACCAGGGGGTGCCGCACGACATCGGAGCGATCGAACTCCACGAACGGGATCTCCTCGACGGACCGCAGGATGCGGCGCACCGCCAGCAGGCCCGAGCCGCTGCCGTGGGGCAGGTCGATCTGGGTGTGATCGCCGGTGATCACCGCCTGGCTCGCGACCCCCAGCCGGGTCAGGAACATCTTCATCTGGGCGGGCGTGGTGTTCTGGGCTTCGTCCAGGATGATGAAGGCCTGCTCCAGGGTGCGTCCGCGCATGAACGCCAGGGGCGCGATCTCGATGGTGCCCTGCTCGATGTACTTGGCGCAGCGCGCGGGCTCGAGCATGTCGTTCAAGGCGTCGTACAGGGGGCGCAGGTAGGGGTCGATCTTCTCGATCAGATCGCCGGGCAGGAAGCCGAGCTTCTCGCCCGCCTCGACCGCCGGCCGCGTCAGGATGATCTTGCGGGCCGTACCGGCGTTCAGCGCCGCCACGGCCATGGCCACCGCGAGGTAGGTCTTGCCCGTGCCCGCCGGACCGATGCCAAACACCACATCGTGGGTCCGGATCGCATCGACGTACTTCTTCTGGTTCGGCGAGCGCGGCGTGATCGGCTTGCGCCGGCTCGTAATGAGGATCGTGTCGCTCAACCAGTCCTTGATCGACGGCGTCTTGCCGTCCGCGAACTGCCCCGCGGCCTGGCCGATCTCGGCGGGACCCAGGCGCTGGCCGGCCAGCGCGAGGTCCTCGATCTGACGCAGCAGGGCGGCCCCGGAGCGGCGCGCATCCTCAGGCCCGAACAAGCTCAGCACGTTGCCGCGCAGGCCGATCCTGAGCCCCAGCGCCTTCTCGATCACCTCGAGGTTGCCCCGCCCCCGTCCCGCGAGCTCCCGGACCAGATCGTTGTCTTCGATCTCGACCTGGGTCATCTCGTCATTGGCGGCAGGGCTGTCCGTCTGGTTGTCGGAAATGGGGGTCTTCCTCCCGCCAGGAACAGGGCGCCCGGCATGCCGGAGACTACACCGTTCATCGCTGCACGAACACGAGCACCAGGAGCAGGCTCCCCGCCGGCTGTCCAGCGAATGGCTCGGCCGGTTGTCGGACCGCGAGGCCGACCTCGGAGTAGCTGGGATCGCGGGCGTGCGGGCGTCCCGAGGCCGCGTTGGGGTCGGTCGTGATGATCACGTCCACGGCCACCCCCAGGATGTTCTGCGCCGTGGCGGCGACCTCCTCGATGAGCGCCGCGCGGGCCGCCTCGTCCAGATCCAGCGCGCCCGCGGCCAGGACCTCGTCGGCGGTTCGGCCTGCGATGGCGTCCAGGTGCTCGCGCGCGGCCAGGGCGGGGATCCGGGCTGCCTCCCGGTCCGCCTGAAGCTGGGCGAGCACGAGGTCGCGCCATCCCCGGGCGGCGTCGAGGCGCGCCCGGGCCAACACGACGGACAGCCCCACCCCCCAGGCCTCCGGTCCATCCCCCCGCAGGGCCACCCCCACGGTGCCCAGCCCGTGGTCCCCGAGGAGGGCGAGCCGGGACGCGGGCTCGGACAGGAGCAGCGCCCAGGCGAGCAGCGGAGAGCCCGCCACGACGAGGAATTCCTCGGCTCCCAGCGCGGCGACCTGGTGGTCCATCAGCCGCTGGGCGATGCGCCCGGGAGCCCCACCGTCCACCGCCACGGTCGCTCCATCGCGGGCGGCGGGGGTCAGGGCGGACCAGCGGCGCGGCGTGGCCCGACGTTCGATCCAACGACGGGCGACCACCAGGCTCCACAGGGCCTCCTCCACAGCCGCCGCGTCCCCTGCATCGGGATCGCGGGCGGGCGCACGCTCCGCGCCGAGGCTCCAGCTCGGGCGAGCGGGGGCCTGCTCCGACTCGCCCCGGGAGCCGAGCCCGTTGGGTCCGATCCCCAGCGGGTTGTCGGGAGCCGGCTGCACCGGCCCGGAAGCGGCGCGCCCCACCTGCCCGTCAGCGAACCAGATCGCGGCCAGGGTCGGACGACCGGCGGTGTGCACCTCCAGCTCGAAGACCCAGCGTCCGCTCAGCTCCGGGGTGGACGGATCGAACCGCCACGCGTCCCCGACGACCTGGTGTCGGCGCAGGCCGCGCTCCTGCACACGCCCCATGGGATCGGTGACCACGAGGCGGGGCCGCGCGTCGGTGGGCAGCGTCACGGTGCCCGCTTCCTTGAACCGGGCGAGGCGTCGCACGAACACGAAGGCGACCGCCGTGCGCCGTCGTTCGGTCACCACCGCCACCGCGCCCACATCGACGGCGGTCCAGTCCACCGAGGTCCGAAGCAGCGGCCC
Organism: uncultured Pseudomonadota bacterium; assembly: GCA_937891735.1. Taxonomy (GTDB): domain Bacteria; phylum Myxococcota_A; class UBA796; order UBA9615; family UBA9615; genus JAGSHC01. The sequence goes on from CALAGR010000066.1 coordinate 15,384, forward strand.
CGCCGCGGCGTCGTCGGGGGCGTGCTGGCCCACGAGCACGAGCGTGTCGAATTCGGCGTCCCGTACGTCGTTGTCCCACAGCGCCGAGCGGCCGACGGCGCGCCCCGTCACGCCGTCCAGCGCGGCGCGCGCGATGTCCTCCGCGGCGGACCTCAGCTCCTCCTCCTCACGCAGCAGGACCGACTGCTTCGCGGCTTCCGCGTGCATCAGGGCGTGCAGTCGTGCCTCCGCGGTGGCGGCGCGTTCGGCCGCGGCGGGGCGGGCGAGCAGGCCGAGGCCGCACAGCACCACCAGGACAGCGGTGGCCACCTTGACCCGATCCATCATTCGACTACGATCCGCCGCTCATTGGCGAAGCCCTGAGCTCGCCGTCCAAGGTGCCCTCGCTGCCAACCCTGGCAGACCCTATCGGAGCTCTTCGATGATCATCGGCGTCCCCCAGGAGATCAAGCCCCAGGAGTCCCGCGTGGGGCTCGTCCCCTCCGGCGTGCAGGCGCTGACGGACCGCGGGCACACCGTGGTGGTCCAGTCAGGGGCCGGCGTGGGAGCCGGCGTGACCAACGAGGAATACGTGCGCCAGGGCGCGCGGATCGCGAGCACCGCCGCGCAGGTGTGGGGCGAGGCGGACCTCATCGTCAAGGTCAAGGAGCCCGTGGCCAACGAGAACGGCGACGAGTTCTCGATGATGCGCCCCGGGCAGGTGCTGTACACCTACCTGCACCTCGCGCCGGATCTCAAGCAGACCGAGCGGCTGCTCGCGGCGGACGTGATCGGCGTCGCCTACGAGACGATCGTGGGGCGGTCGGGCGACCTGCCGCTGCTGGTCCCGATGTCCGAGGTCGCGGGCCGCATGGCCGTGCAGGCCGGCGCGACGTGCCTCGAGAAGCCCCACGGCGGACGCGGGGTGCTGCTCGGCGGCGTGCCCGGCGTGGAGCCCGGCGTCATCGTGATCCTGGGCGGCGGCGTGGTGGGCCGGAACGCGGCGAAGATGGCCATCGGGCTCGGCGCAGAGGTATGGATCCTCGACGTCAACCTGGAGACCCTGCGCTACCTGGACGACATCTGGGGCTCCCACGTCAAGACCCTGTACAGCAACCACCTGAACATCGAGAAGGCGCTCCGCCGGGCGGATCTGCTCATCGGAGCGGTCCTGATCCCCGGCGCGAAGGCCCCGCACCTGGTGACCCGCGACATGCTGTCCCTGATGAAGGAGGGATCGGTGATCGTGGACGTGGCGGTGGACCAGGGCGGCTGCGTCGAGACGACTCACGCCACCACTCACGCCGACCCCGTCTACACCGTGGACAACGTCGTTCACTACGGCGTCGCCAACATGCCGGGTGCGGTGTCGCGCACCTCCACGTTCGCCCTGACCAACGCCACGCTGTACTACCTGCTGCGCCTCGCGGACATGGGCGTGGAGGAGGCCGTGCGCAGCACGCCGGGGCTTCGACCGGGCCTGAACGTGTACCGGGGCTCCGTGACGTACCAGGCGGTGGCAGAGGCTCACGGCCTGCCGGTCGCCAACCTTCCGTTCTAGTCGCCGCCCCGAGCCGACTGCTTCGCGCGATACAGCTTGTTCGCGGCGGTGAACACCGCCGAGCTCACGTTGCGGTTGCTCGCGAGCTTCTTCAGATCCTTGACGTGCAGGCTGTTGAGCAGCCGCATGACGACGGGGATCGGGGTCTTTGGATTGCCGGACAGCGCGACCTTCACCGGGTACTTGCGCAGGTACTCCTTGACCCGCGCCATCTCGCGGATCACGTCCTCGTGGATCGCGCGGTTGGTGGCGATGGTCATCACCTCGTTGTCCGTGATCCGGCCTGACTTCACGACCGCGCAGCTGACGATCTTGTTCGTGTCGCGGATCAGCAGCTCGCGCACCGTCTTGTTGCCCTTGTAGGCCAGCTTGATCTTGTCGCCGATGCTCATCCCGTTGATCGCGTTGGCGATGCTGAGCTCCACCGCGGGATCTTCTCTGGATCCGTCCACGGTCAGGAACCCCTCGAAGCTGTCGTCGTCCTCGTCGAACCCGAAGGCGAAGTCGCTTCCGCCGAGCGAGCTCAGGCCCGACAGATCGATGCCCCCCGAGCCGGCGCCGTCGCCTCCGCCCAGCTCCGTGGCGGCGGACAGGTCCGGCAGGTTCGCACCGAGCCCATCGGCCAGGGTCATCGACGAGGTCAGCGGCGGGCCGGCGACGTCGTCCCCCTCCGGCATGCCACCGCCGTACATCGGATAGGGCGGCGCCACGAAGTCGGCGCGCAGGGGGATCCCCCAGTCGGCCAGCAGGTCCGCCAGCGGGTTCCACAAGCCCGGCGGGGGGCGATAGGGCGCTGGGGGGAGCGCGGGGACGTAGACCTCACCAGGCACGAAGTCGGTCGGCAGGGGCCCCCGCACGAAGCCATCGGCGCCGATGGACGCCGGGCTCGGCGCCGCCGCGAGGGGCGACCCCGACGCCCCGCCAGGATCCGACGGCCCGCTCTCGCTCGGGGCCGCGCTCCGGGCCGCCTCCTGGGCCGCCGCCTCCTCCACCGCCGCGATCTCGGCCACCTCGGCCGCGCGCCGCGCCTCTTCGGCCCGCCGGCGTTCCTCCTCGGAGTCCTGCCCGATCTCGATGTTGTAGAGCCGCAGGAAGCTCACGCACCGGTCGATCACGGCCTGCGGGGTGCGCGGGTTGCGCTTCAGGAACCGGACGAGCTGCGGAGTGATGAGCAGCCGCTCGTGGTTCGTTGCGATGATCTCGGTGACGTGGTCGCTGGTGGTGTTCTCTGCGAGGTAGCAGATCGTCTTGTCGTTGATCTGTCGAAGCAGGACCGCCCGCTCCATCAGGAGCACGTCGTCCGTCCGCCGGTAGACGATGAACTCCAGCAGCTTGGGGTGGGTCATCAGGTCGAGCAGACCCTCGAGCCGCACGTTGTCCATCTGTACGATGGACTTCTCGGCCTCCCCCCGGACCCCGGCGTCCGCGTCGCCCAGAAGCACGTACTGCATCGCGAGCAGCGTCTTGGGAGGCGCCGGGAGGATCCCGCGCGCCACCGCGAGCTTGCCGCGGGCCGGTGCCTCGGCGGAGACGTGTTTGCGCAGAGCCTCGGGGATGTTGAGGCGGTCGCAGATCTCGATGAACGTGGGCGCGGCCATGTCCGGATGCTAGTGCACCGGGCCGCCGAGCGGGAGGGGCGATGAACCGGGAGGCGTCCCCGGAGCCGCTACTCCTCCTCGTCCCGCAGCCGCTTCACGTCTTCGATGGTCTTGGCGAGCATCGAGGCAGGCACCGCCTCGTAGCTGCTCAGCCGCATGGTGTAGTTGCCCTTGCCGCCCGTCATGGACTTCAGATCCGGCGCGTAGGTCAGGATCTCGGCGAGGGGCACCAACGCCTTGATGACCGAGTTCCGCCCCTTTGTATCCATGTTCTGGATGCGCCCGCGCCGGCTGTTGAGGTCGCCCATGATGTCGCCGACCGATTCCTCCGGAGCCACCACCTCGATCGAATAGATCGGCTCGAGCAGCACCGGTCGCGCCTTCAACACCGCCTGCTTGACGGCCTGGCGTCCGGCGATCTGGAACGCGATGTCCTTGCTGTCCACCGGGTGGGTCTTGCCGTCGTACAGGGTCACGCGCAGGTCGATGACCGGGAAGCCCGCGAGGATCCCCTCGTCGAGCTTTCGGCGCACGCCCTTCTCGACGGAGGGGATGAGCGTGTGGGGGATGACGCCGCCCACGGTCTTGTTGACGAACTCGAAGCCGCCGCCGGGGTTGGGTTCGACCCGGATCGCGACCTCACCGAACTGGCCCGCGCCGCCGGACTGCTTCTTGTGGCGGTACCGGACGTCCGCGGTGCCCTGGATCGTCTCCCGGTAGGGGATGGTCGGCATGCCCAGGTCCACCGAGACGTGGTACTTGCGCTCCATCCGGTCGCAGGTCAGGGCGATGTGCTGCTGCCCCATGCCGGACAGCACGATCTCCTTGGTGACCTCATCGAAGCCCTGGTGCAGGCCGGGATCCTCGAGGATGGTCTTCTCCAGGGCGTTCTTGACCTTGTCCTCGTCGCCGCGGCTGCGGGGCTTGACCACGTAGCTGATCATCGGCGGCGGCGGCTGGAAGCCGGTGATCGTCAGCCCCCCGGTCCACGTCGAGAGCGTGTCGCCGGTCCGCGTGCCCTTGAGCTTGGCCACGCCGAAGATGTCGCCGGGGACGACCGAGTCGGTGGTGGCGTGCTCCTTGCCGGTCATGAAGAACAGGTGCCCGAAGCGCTCGTCCTTCCCGCTCCGGGCGTTGTTGGGGTGGATGCTGCTGTCCGCGGTGCCCGAGAACACGCGGAACATGGAGATCGCGCCCGAGAACGGATCGATCACCGTCTTGAAGCACAGCGCCGCGAACGGCGCGTCGGGATCGCCCGAGAGCGCCACCGGCTCCAGGTCTTCGGTGTGGGACTCCGGCGCCGTGCGCTCGGTGGGCGACGGCAGGGCCCGCGCGAACCACAGGAGCCGGTCCACGCCGATGTTCTTGATCGCGGAGCCAAACAGCACCGGCACGATGTCCCCGCTGAGGATCCCGCGGTTGAGCCCCAGGCGCACGTCCTCGGGGCTCAGCTCTCCCTCGTCCAGGTACTTCTCGATGAGGGCGTCGTCCGTCTCGGCCACGGCCTCGGTCATCGCGTCCGTGGCCTCCTGGACGGCGCCCGCGAGCTCAGGGGGGATGGGCACCTCCTTGCCGATGCCTCCGTCGTCTTCGTACACGTACGCGGTGTGGTTGATCAGGTCCACGACCCCGCGAAAGCCGTCCTCGGAGCCGATGGGGAGCTGCAGCACCACAGGCCGGCAGCCCAGCGCCTCGGCGAGGTCGGCGACGGCAGCAGTCGCGTCTGCGCGCTCCCGATCCATCTTGTTGACGAAGACGGCCCGGGGAATGTGCATGCGCTGGGCAGCCTGGTTCATGCGCTCGGTGTTCACCTCGACGCCGTCGACTCCCGACACGACCAGGATCGCGCCGTCCATGGCCTGCAGCACCAGCTCGGAGTCGTGCAGGAAGTTGCTGTCGCCGGGCGTGTCCGCCACGTGCACGCGGTACCCGTCGTACTGACAGGTCAGGAACGCGGACGTGATCGAGCCCTGGCGCTTCTGCTCCTCGGGCTCGGTGTCGAACAGCGAGCTGTGATCGAGCACGGCGCCGAGGCGGGTGTTGAGCCCCGTGGTGCGGGCGAGCGCGTCGGCGAGAGAGGTCTTGCCGGCGTGGCCATGGCCAACCAGGGCGAAGCTTCGGATCTTGTCGGGGGTGGTCACTGCTTGGGTTCCTCTTGCAGGAGGCGGCGCGCGGCCGGCCAGGGGCTCGGATCAAAACCTGTTGCGGGAGCGGACGCAACCCCGGTCACCCCCATCACGGGAGGTTGCGCTCGTACAGCAGGCGCAGCCCTTCCAGGGTCAGGTCCTCCTCGACCTGCTCGATGGACTCGCTGGCGTCGGCGATGACGGACGCGAGGCCCCCGGTCGCGATGACGCGAGGGGGCGGCTGGGTCATCTCCTCCTTGATCCGCGCCACCACGCCGTCCACCAGGCTGACGTAGCCGTAGAACAGGCCGGATTGCATCGAGTGCACCGTGTTGCGGCCGATCACCTTGCGGGGTCGCTCGATCTCCACCCGGGGCAGCTTGCTCGTCCGCGAGAACAGCGCCTCGGCCGAGATCTGGTAACCCGGAGCGATCACCCCCCCCATGTACTCGCCCTTCTGGGAGATGCAGTCGAAGGTCGTGGCGGTGCCGAAGTCCACCACGATGCACGAGCCCCCCACCATCTCGAAGGCGGCCACGGAGTTCACGATCCGGTCGGCGCCCACCTCCCGCGGGTTGTCCGCGAGGATCGGCATGCCCGTGCGCACGCCGGGCCCCACCACCATCGGCTCGACCCCGAAGTAGCGGCGACAGGTCTCGGTCATCGTGCGCAGGGTGTCGGGCACCACGCAGGACACGATCGCGGCCTTCACGGGCCCCTCGATGGCCGCGTGCCGAAACATGTCGCGCAGGAGCACGCCGGTCTCGTCCGTCGTGCGGCGCACGTTGGTCTGGATCCGGAAGGTGCGCTCCACCCGGTCCCCCGAGAACAGCCCCAGGACCGTGTTCGTGTTGCCCACATCTACGACGAGAAGCACTGGACCTCCAAGGTCATCCGCCCAGGTGCACGTCGCCAGCCAGCACCTCGAACTCACCGGCCGCGTCCGCGAGGCGGAGCGCGCCATTGTGCCCCATCCCCAACACCTGCGCGGTCCGTGCCCCCACGGTCACGACCCGACCGAGCATCGGCGCCATCGCGGCTTGCGCGGCCTGCAGCAGCGGGCCCGTGCCCCCCCGAAGGACCATGCCCTCGATCTCGAGGAAGGCCGAGCAGAGCCGGTCCAGCGCCACCTGACGCGCGCGCAGCGCGGGGTCGAGCTCTCCGAGCGCCGCGGTCCGGTCGGAGATCGGCGGGGGCCATCCTCCGTCCGGCGCGCTCAGGTTCAAGCCGATCCCCACGATCACCGCGTCGAGCTCCATGCCCGTGGTCAGCAGCTCGCAGAGCACCCCGGCGGCCTTGCGATCCCCCACCATGAGATCGTTGGGCCACTTCAGCCACGCGGCTCCAGGGGGCGCGAGATCCAACGCCGCGAGGCCCGCGATGAGGGTCCAGGCCCAGGCCCCCGCGGGAGGGACGGGCGGCCGGCGCAGCAGGCTCACGGTGAGGCCGCAGTCCGGGGGCGCGAGCCAGGTTCGCCCCTGTCGGCCACGTCCCGCGGTCTGGACGTCGGCCACCACCACGAGGCCCTCGGCCGCTCCAGCCCGTGCGGCGTCCGCAGCCACCCGGTTCGTGGAGTCCACCGAAGACAGCTGCTGCAACCGCAGCCCGGGTGCGGACAGCGTGAGCGGCTCACTCACGCCAGGGTGACCTCGAGCGCGATGTCGAGAAAGGTGGCCTGGTGGATCAGGCCGCCGCATGAGATCACGTCCACGCCGGCGTCCGCGATGGCCACCACGGTGTGCTCGCTCACATTTCCGCTGGCCTCGATCACGAGGTCCTCGGGCCGGGCCCGGAGCGCTGACACGGCCTCCCGAAGGGCCGGCAGCGCGAAGTTGTCGAGCATGATGACGCGGGCCCCCGCCCGCACCGCCTCGTGGGCGTCCGCGAGGTTCTCCACCTCCACCTCCACCTGGAGGAGATGGTGGGCGTTGCGCAGGGCCGCGGTGACAGCGGGCGTCACCCCCCCCGCCGCGGCGATGTGGTTGTCCTTGATGAGGATGCCGTCGGCGAGGTTGAAGCGGTGGTTCCGGGCGCCACCCACCCGGACCGCATAGCGCTCCAGCGCGCGCAGGCCGGGCGTCGTCTTGCGCGTATCCACCAGCCGCACCGACCGGTCACCGAGCAGATCGACGAACGCCGCAGTGCGGGTCGCGATCCCGGACAGGCGCTGCACATAGTTCAGCGCGACACGCTCGGCGGTGAGGATCGACCGCAGGGGTCCCCGAACCGTGAGCAGGACCTCGTTGCCGCCGGCGCTCCGGAACCCGTCCTCGGCCGGCCCATCGACGACCACGACCGGATCGACCTGGGCGAACACCTCGGCAAACACGTCCAGTCCGCAGGCCACCATCGGCACCCGGGAGACCAGCGCAGCGCTGCCCTCTGCCGCCTCGGGCACGACGGCCAACGAGGTGACGTCACCTTGCGCGATGTCCTCGTCCAGGGCGCGGGTCACGGAGCGCCGAAGCTCCCGCAGCGGCAGGTCGCCCCTCATCTGTTCTTCTTGTCCAGGCCCGCGATGACGGCCGGAATGACGTCCGCGAGGGCCTTGCTGACGGCCGCCGCGACCGCCTCTTCGATGCGGCTGGACAGCGCCCCGCCGGGCTTCATCAGGGCCTCGATGCGCGCATCCACGCTCGCCTCGGTGGCGACGGACTGCCCCGCCTTGACCGGCGGGTGCCCCCCTGTGTCCGGCCCCAGGGCGGCCACCGGAGCGCTCGCCGTCGGCGCCGGGCGACCGACGGGAGCGGGCCGGTCAGGTTGTTCGTGCTCGGGGACCGCCCGCATCCCGTGGGCCGTCACGTCCGCCGACACCGGCACCGACACGGGGTGGTCCTCGTCGAACTGCTCGAAGGCGAGCGCAGGCAGTTCCTCGGTCTGGAACGGCGCGCCGTCCATGCTGTCGCCATCGTCGATGACCTGCAGGGAGAAGCCCGTGTCGGCCTCGACGAAGACCCCGGTGAGCGGATCCACCATCGAGTGCGGTCCCACGCCGGTCACGCCGACCATGTCGCTCAGCTCGTCGCTGTCGCTCTCGAAGGCGAGCTCGAACCAGGCCTCCCCCAACAGATCGCGGAGCCGTCCGAGGAGCTCTGCCGACCGCAGGGGCCGGTGCAGGAACCCGTCCGCGCCCGCGTTGTGGCTGCGGGCGATCGCCTTGCCGTCCCGATCTCCGCCCACCAGGAGCACCACCGGCGCATCGGGCAGGACCTTGAGCCGGCGCGCGAGCTCGTACCCAGAGCCGTCCGGCAGCTCCGCCGCGGCGATCACCAGGGCGTGATGCCTCGTGGCCACCAGCGCCACCGCGGTCGCCGCGGAGTCCGCGGAGACCACGCTGACCCCCTGGGAGTCGAGCGCGCTGCGGACCTGTTGGACGAGTCCGGGGTCGGGACTGACGACTAGAGTTCGCGTGCTGCTGCCCATTCAACTCCCTGTGCTGCTGCTGAGCGCGGATCCTATCAAGCGCGGTCGATGGACGGCGCCGAGCGGGTGCTGTAGGAAGTGGACCGATGGGCCGACCCCTGAGCCGCACTGCAATGCTCCGCTGGTTCGAGCGCGGCTTCAAGCCTGCCGCCGAGCGCTGCGTTGGGGTCCAGTGGGAGAAGGAACTCCTTCACCCGGATGGACGCAGGGCGCGTTTCAAGGGCCCCGGCGGCGTCGAAGAGGTGCTCAAGGGACTCACGAAGTTCGGCTGGACCGCCGAGTTCGAAGGCTCGCACGTGGTCGCGATGAACCGGGACGGCGCCACCGTGACTGTCGAGCCCGGCGGCCAGGTGAAGCTCGCCACCGTGCCTCGTCGCTCCGTCGGGGAGCTGGAGCACGACCTGCGCGGCCACCTCTCAGAGCTGCAGTCGGTGACCGCGGGCACCGGCGTGCGCCCCGTCGCCATCGGCTACACCCCGGTGGAGCCCGTCACGGGGATCCCTGTGGTCCCCAGGGCTCGGTACGCCGTCCTGGAGCGGGTCCTCAAGAAGACCGGGACGATGGGTCTGGGGATGATGAAGGGCACGGCGTCCGTTCAGGTGGACCTGGAGGTGAGCAGCCGCGCCGACGCCAACCGCAAGGTGGACGTGGCCCTGGGGATCTCGCCCCTCGTCACCGCGCTGTTCGCAAACTCCCCCCTCGCCGATGGCCGGGACACGGGGTGGGCGTCCTGGCGGGCCCGCTGCTGGCAGCACACCGACCCGGCGCGGACAGGCCTGCTGGTCGAAGCCACGGGGAACGGCTTCAGCTACGAGCGCTACCTGGACTGGCTGCTGGACGTCCCGATGCTGTTCTACCGCGGCCCGGAGGGTCTGATGCCCGCCCACGGCCGCAGCTTTGCCGAGTTCGAGGACTCCGGCGTGGACGGGCGCGACCCCACCACCGACGACCTGGCGCTGCACATCAGCTCGGTCTTCCCCGAGGTCCGGATCACCGGCGAGTCCGTCGAGCTGCGCTCCGCGGACAACGTGCCCCTGCCGATGATCCCGGCCCTGGCGGCGCTGTGGAAGGGGCTCCTGTACGACCCCACCGCGCTGGAGACGGCGATGTCGGTGGCGGCTGCGATCCCGCCCCACGAGCGCGCCCGGGTGCAGCACGTGGCCGCCAGCGACGGGCTCGCGGGACGGTTCAAGAGGCGCCGGCTCCGCTCCTGGATGGCCTGGGTGCTGGAGATCGCCGCCGAGGGGCTCGCTCGCCAGAGCCCGGACGGACCCGCCGAGGTGGCGTATCTCGCTCCGCTGCAGGACCTCGTGGAGCGCGGCGAGTCTCCTGCCATCGGCTTGTGGCGGGACTTCGAGGAAGATCCCACGAGGCTCGTCGAGGTGATCTCCTATCCGCCGGTGCGCGACATCCCGGCGGTCGATCCGCGCGCCTTGTAGGTCGGGGCCTCCGTCGGCCCCTATCCGATCTGGCGGACCCGCTCGTAGAGCAGCAGCGCCGTGGAGACCGACACGTTCAGGGAGGTGACCGCGCGGCTCGGACGCATGGGGATCCGGACCACCACGTCGCACCGGTCGGCCACCGGATCGGACAGGCCGCGGTCCTCGCCGCCCATCACGATGGCGAGGGCGCCGGTCAGATCGGCCTCGGTGTGCAGCTGGGTCGCGGAGGCGTCGGTGCCGACGATGCGCACCCCCGCCCGGCGCAGCGTCGCCAGCGCGCTCATCATGCCTTCGCGTACCACGGGCACCTCTTCGGCTCCGCCCATGGCGATGCGCTGGGCCGTCGCGGTCAGGGACGCCCCTCGCCGGGTCGGGATGACCACCGCGTCCACGCCAGACGCGCACGCCGTGCGCAACACCGCGCCGAGGTTCTGCTCGTACTGGACCTGATCGAGCAGCAGGATCAGGGGGTCCCGGCCCGCTGCGAAGGTGGCGTCCAGCACCGACTTCAGGGTCTGGTGCGGCAGCCCGTCCGCGAACCCGATGACGCCGTTGTGGACCTGGGCCTCGGCCACCGCGTCCAGCGCGCCCCGGTCCACCCGGACCACCGGCACGCCCTGATCCCCGGCCTCTGCGAGCAGCTCGTCGATCTTGGCGCCCTGCGCGCCTTCGTCGATCCAGATCGCCCGGACCCGCCGCGACACGACGAGCCCTGCGAGCACGAGGTTGCGGCCTTCGAGCTGGTCGGGATACGGAGGCCGCTCCAGGCCCCCCGGCAGGCGCTGGCGGGATGGTTCCCGAGGCCGGCTCGGTCCGGTCGCGTCCCGCGCGGGTCGGCCGGAGCCCCAGCCCCTCGGACCTTTCGAGGGACCCTTGGGAGGTCCCTTGGGCGGTCCTTTCGGCGGACCCCCTCCCCTGCCGCTTCCACGTGCCATGGCTCTACAGGAGCTCGGCGGCGATCTCGGCCAGATCGGAGCGCTCGCCCTTCGACAGCGTCACGTGGCCCGCCAACGGCTGGTCCCGGAACTTCTCCACGACGTAGACGAGCCCGTTGCTGGTGCTGTCCACGTAGGGGTTGTCGATCTGGTAGGGGTCGCCGGTCATCACGATCTTCGTGCCTTCGCCGGCCCGCGTGATGATCGTCTTGATCTCGTGGGGCGTCAGGTTCTGCGCCTCGTCCACGATCAGGAACTGGTGCGGGATCGAGCGACCGCGAATGTAGGTCAGGGGCTCGATCTCGAGCAGGCCCTGGCTGATCAGTTCCTCGTAGCCGCGGCTCTTGGTGCCAGACCGCCCTGCCGTGCGCGAGTCGAGGATGAACTCGACGTTGTCGTACACCGGCTTCATCCAGGGATTGAGCTTGTCTTCGATGTCCCCGGGAAGGAACCCGATGTCCTTGCCGAGGGGAAAGATCGGACGGGACACCAGCAGGCGGTGATAGATGTGCTCGTCGGCGCTCAGGTGCAGGCCCGTGGCGATCGCCAGCAGCGTCTTGCCGGTGCCGGCCTTGCCCACCAGGGTCACCAGCTTCAGCGAATCGTCCAGCAGCAGGTCCAACGCGAAGTACTGCTCCTTGTTCCGCGGGAAGATCCCCCAGACACCCTCCTTCATCCGCTTGATCATCTGGATGGACGACTTGTCCGCCGACACCCGCGCCAGCACGGTCTGGTTGGGACGCTCGGCGTTGCGCAGCACGAGGCACTGGTTGGCGGCCATCGAGGCCAGATCTTCGTACTCGGCCACGCCGTGCTCGAACAGCTCGTGCAGCAGCTCCGGAGGCACCGTGAGCTCGCTCTGACCCGTGGACAGCTCGTCCACCTGGACCTTGCCGTGCTCGTAGTCCTCCGCCCGGATCTCCAGGGCGTTGGCCTTGATGCGCAGGTTGGTGTCCTTGGTGACCACGATGACCAGACCGGCCCCGTCGGCGGCCCGGTTCAGTTCGTAGGCCAGGGCCAGCAGCAGGTTGTCTGCGAGGTGCTCGCGGTCGGCCCAGCGCCACGTGACCTGCACGTCCTCGCACAGGTCCACGCGGATGGTGCCCCCGTTCCCGAGGGGCACGCCCTTGCTGAGGGGCCGGCCATCGTGTTCGAGCCGGAGCTCGTCCAGATAGCGGCTCACCTGGCGGGCGTTGCGGCCCACCTCGGTCAGGTCCTTCTTGAAGCGGTCGATCTCCTCGATCATCTTGATCGGGATGACCACCTCATGCTCCTCGAACGCGAACAGCGAGCGGGGATCGTGCAGGAGGACGTTGGTGTCGAGGACGTAGGTCTTGCGCTGGTCGGAGGGGGCTCGTGCGATCACGTGCTGGCCTCAAGCCTTGGGGAACGGAGGGCCGGGCCGAGACCCTCCGAACACACGGTTGGCGGGGGCCGTGTGCGGATGCGGTCGTACCCCGTTCATGGTCCTCGTGTCAATGATTGCGCGTGCGAAGAAAGGCCAGGATCACGGGGAGGATCAGGAGTCGCCCACCTTGTCGCGAAGCGCCCGACCCACCTTGAAGACGGGGAGCACCTTGGCCGGCACCTCGATGGGCTCGCCTGTCTTTGGGTTGCGACCGACGTAGGCGGCGTAGTGCTTCGTCTTGAACGAGCCGAAGCCACGGATCTCGATCCGGTCGCCGCGGATCAGCGCGTCTTCCATGGCCTGGAAGACGGCGTTGACCACCTGCTCGGCGCGCTTGCGGCTGTGGCCACCCGCCTCGGCGACCGCGTCAATGAGCTCTGACTTCGTCACGTCGTCCGGCTCCCGAATGCGACAGGTCCACCTCTGGACAGATACCAGAGAGCCTCGCCGCCGGTCAAGCCAACCGCCTGAAATGACCGGGCTTTCCGGCCCCGAGCCCGCCCGCTGCTCAGATCGCGGAGCGCAGGTCCTTCAGCCGCAGCTCCAGGGTGGTCCGGCCCTGCCAGTGATTGACCGACAAGGAGAACGCCGCATCCACGGGGCCGTCGAGCATGCCATCCGGCAGGGACAGACCCCAGCCGATCGCGTCCACCGCAGGCCCGGACCGCCCGCGAAGACGCATGCGGACGCCGCGCCCCCCCGCCAGGACCTTGACCCCCACGGCGGTGAGACCCCGGGCCATCAAGGTGGGCTCGGCGTTTCCGAGCCCGAACGGAGCGAGGCGCTCCAGCACCTCGTGAAGCTCCCAGTTGACCTGCGCGATGTCCACCTCGGCGTCGATCCGGAGCACCGGCTCCCAGGAGCTCGCGGGCAGATGGGTGAACGCCGTGGCAAACGCCTCCCGGAGGGCGGGCAGGTTCTCCTGCTTCAGGGTCACTCCAGCGGCGGCGCGGTGGCCTCCGAAGCGCTCGAACAGCTCCGACAAGCCCGTCAGGGTCTCGAACAGGTCCACCCCCGAGATGGCGCGTCCGCTCCCGGTGGCCTTGCCGTCGCGCACCGCGAGCAGCAGCGTGGGGCGATGGAAGTGGCGCACCACCCGGCTGGCGACGATGCCCACCACCCCCGGGTGCCAGTCCTCGCTCCACAACACCAGGCCGCCGGGAGAGGACAGGTCCGTGGTCTCCGGGACCTGCAGCAGCGCGTCGGCGAACACCTCGCGCTCCTGGTCCCTGCGGGTGCGATTGATCGCGTCCAGATCCTCGGCGATCGCCTTCGCCCGGTGGCGATCCGACTCCAACAGCAGGTCGACGGCCCGGGAGGCGTCGTCCATGCGTCCCGCCGCGTTGATGCGCGGACCCAGCTGAAAGCCCAGGTGGGAGGCGAGCACGGGCTCGTCGGCGTCGATGCCCGCCACCTCCAGCAGGGCGTTGAGCCCCACGTGCCGCCGCTCCCGGAAGTAGCGCAGGCCCGCCGCCACCAGCGTGCGGTTCACGCCGCTCAGGGGGGCGAGGTCCGCCACCGTGCCCAGGGCCACGACCTCGAGGTAGTCGCGCAGGTCCGGCTCGGGCCGCGTCTGGAAGCTGCCGCGCTCCCGCAGCGCCGCCCGCAGCGCCACCGCGAGCATGAAGGCGACGCCCACCGCGGCGAGCATCTCGAACGGGTTGCCGTCGCCGTCGCGCTTCGGGTTGAGCAGCGCAGCCGTGGCGGGCAGCTCTGGAGGAAGGCGGTGGTGGTCCACGACCACCGTGTCCACCCCCAGCGCGTTCCCTGCGCTGATCGCGGCGTGAGCGGAGCTGCCGTTGTCGCAGGTGATGACCACCTTCGCCCCCTCGGCGGCGAGGCGCTGCATGGTGGCCACCTGGATGCCGTACCCGTCACGGATCCGGTGGGGCGCGTACCAGCCCACGTCCACGCCCACGGCCCCCAGGAACTGCACGAGCAGCGCCGTCGAGGTGCAGCCATCGACGTCGTAGTCGCCGTGCACCATCACCCGCTCGCCCTCATCGAGGGCACGGAGGAGACGGGCGACGGCCCGGTCCATGTCGGTCAGATCGCGGGGATCGGGCAGGTGCCGCAGGCTCGGGTTGAGCCACTGCTCGACGCCCTGCTCATCGACACCGCGGTTGGCCAGCAGGCACCCCACGAGCGGGGGCACTCCCAGGGCCGCGATCAGCGACTCGGGGTCCGTGCGGGGCTCGACCATCTCCCAGCGGCGCACCACGGCGGCCACCTCGGGCGCCGGGGCCTGGACTCGTTCGCCGGAACGCAGCAAGGAAGGGGCGTCGCTACCGCGCGTGGCGGCTGGCTTCCGCCTCTTGGTCTCCGGTGGGCACCTCGACGGGCAGCCACTTCTGGAGGAAGAGGATCATCGGGGAGGCGACGAAGATCGAGGAGTAGGTTCCCACGAGCACGCCGATCAGCAGCGCGAAGGAGAAGTCCCGGATGATCGGGCCGCCGAAGGCCATCAAGGCGGCCACCGCCATCAGCGTGGTGACCGAGGTGAGCAGCGTGCGGCTCAGGGTCTCGTTCAGGGACACGTTGATGACCTCGCCCAGATCCCGACGCGGATAGCGCTGCAGGTTCTCACGAATGCGGTCGTACACGACGATGGTGTCGTTCAGCGAGTAGCCGACGATGGTGAGCAGCGCGCCGATGGTGGGCAGCGTGAACTCCCGACCCAGCAGGCAGAACAGCCCGATGGTGATCATCACGTCGTGGCCCAGGGCAAGCACGGCGCCGGGCGCGAAGCTCAGGTCGAAGCGGAACGCCACGTAGACCAGGATCAGGGCCAGCGAGAAGAGGATCGACAGGATCCCCTTGCGCCGCAGCTCGGCACCGACGGAGGGGCCGACGACCTCGACCCCGAGGACCTCGAACTTGTCCTCGCCGAGCGCGCCGCCCAGACGCTTCTTGACCACATCCGTCAGGCCCGGGAACGACACCACGAGCGCCTGGTGCTCGACCTTGCTCTCGGTGACCTGGACGTCGGCGTTCAGGGTCTTGAGCTTGGCCTGCACCTCGGCCGGGGTGATGTCCCGCGTCGCCTTGGCGGTCATCTTGACGCTCTGCTGGGGGTCGTAGTCGAAGGAGACCCAGGCGTCGTCGCCGTAGTCCGCCTTGAGCTGCGCTTCCACCTTGGTGAAGAACTCGGCGGCGCCGAAGTTCACCTTGTCCACGCGGACGAGGTACTCCAGGCCCGAGCCACCGAACTTCTGGACGCTGTCGTCGCTCAGCCCGATCGCCGAGAGCCCCGAGCGCAGATCGCCGATGCCGACGCCCTCGCTGACGCGCACATGGATCTCGGTGCCGCCCGAGAAGTCCACGCCGTACTTTGGGGACACAGGCGTGTCCACGAAGCTGCCGACCACGGCGAAGAGGAGCGACACCGAGACGACCACGAACGACAGGATCGCCATCGGTCGCCGCCTGCCGACGAAGTCAAAGTTGCTTCCGTGCTTGACGATCTGCATGAGCCCGCTACGCGCCAATGGACAGGGAACGAATCCCCCGTCCGTGGGTGAGGTAATCGAAGATGAGGCGGGTCACCACAAGAGCGGTGAACACCGAGGTGATGATTCCGACCATCAGCGTGACCGCGAAGCCCTTGATGGGCCCCGAGCCGTAGCTGTAGAGCACCGCGCCCGTGATGAAGGTCGTGATGTTCGCGTCGAGGATGGTCCAGGTGGCCTTGTCGTAGCCGGCCCCGATGGCCGCACGCACGCTCTTGCCGTCGAACAGTTCCTCGCGGATGCGCTCGAAGATGATGACGTTGGCGTCGACCGCCATGCCGATGGTCAGGATGATCCCCGCGATGCCCGGCAGCGTCAGGGTGGCCCCGAAGCCCGCCAGCATCGACAGGATGAACGCGATGTTCAGCGCCACCGCGATGTTCGCCACCAGGCCGGCGCCGCGGTAGTAGATGACCATGAAGATGAGGACGAGGACGAGCGCCAGGAGCGCGGCCGTCTTGCCCGCCTTGACCGAGTCGTCACCGAGGGTTCGCCCGACCGTGCGGTTGTGCAGGATCTCGATGGGCGCCGGCAGCGCGCCGGCCCGCAGCACCACCACAAGGTCCTCGGCGTCCTTGCGCGCCTGCATCGAGTCGGACCCGCCGAGCTCGATGGACGCGACGCCGCCGCCGATCTTCTCGCGGAACACCGGCGCGGAGTTGATGTTGTCGTCCAGGATGATCGCCATGCGCTTGCCGACGTTGTCACCGGACAGCTTGCCGAACAGCCGCGCACCGTCGGTGTTCAGCTCCATGCGCACGTACGGGGCGTTGAACTGGTCGGTGGCCACCTGGGCGTAGTCGATGAACTCGCCGGTCAGGTCGATCTTCGTGTTGACGAGGTACGGCTCGATGCGGACATGCCGCATCTTGAGGTCGTCGAAGTCCTTCTTCCACAGCACCTCGGTGTCCGCGGGGAGCTTGTCCTTGAGGGCCCGAGCCAGCTGGTCGTCGGTGTAGTCCTCGCCCAGCCCCGCCGCCGCGACCGCCTTGTCCACGACGCTGCGGACCTTCGCGTCCGACCAGTTCGCTTCGTCGTGAAGCATGCGGAACTCGAGCTGCGCCGTGCGGCCCACCAGGTCGATCGCGCGCTGGGGGTCGTCCAGGCCCGGCAGCTGCACGGTGATCCGATCCGCACCCTTGGTCAGGATGACGGGCTCCGTCACGCCGAACTTGTCGATGCGGTTGCGGATGGTCTCGACGGCCTGCTGGAGCGCCGTGCCGCGGAGCTGGTCCGCGAAAGGCTCCTCGAACGAGTAGATCAGCGAGCGCTTGCCGTCCAGGACCTGCACGCCGTGGAAGATGAAGAGCCCGAGCTGGTCGAGGATCAGGGCTCTGGCCTTGTCCTCCTCCGCGGGCTTCTCGATGGCGATCGCGAGGTCCGCGGTGCCAGCGATGCGCTTGCCTTCCGCGTCGATCTTCTCTTCCTTGAGGATGTCGACGATCGTGCCCGAGTAGCGATCCGCGGCGGCCTCGACGGCCTTGCGGATGTCCACCTCGAGCTCGAGGTCGATGCCGCCCTGCAGGTCGAGGCCGAGGCTGATCTTGTCCTGCGGGAAGAACGTCGCCCATCCCGGGGCGACGGCCAGCTCCTTCTGACGATGGTCGAGCAGCGTCTTTTCAGCCGCGGCCTTCCCCCCTTCATCGGCGCTGTCGAGCAACCCCTCGAGCTGCGCGAGGCGCGCATCCCAGAGCTTGTGCTCGTCCTCGGTCGCCCAGCCGCCGAGCGTCCAGACCAGCCATGCAGCACTGACGAGCGCCAGGAGCACCGTCGAGCCAAACTTGAACCACCAGTTGCCGTCCATCAGATTCTCGCTACTTCGCTTCCCCGGCCGTGGTTGCTGGCTCTGCACCAACCATCCGGGCGATCTTGTCGTTGTCGACCGTGACGCGTACGCCCTTTGCCACTTCGAGGATGATCACCTTCTCTTCGACGGCGAAAATCCTTCCGTGGAGGCCACCTACGGTGACCAGCTGGTCGCCCTTCTTGAGCGCGGCGACCATCGCTGCATGCTGCTGCATCCGCTTGTTCTGCGGACGGATCATGAGGAAGTACATGATCCCGAAGATGAGGCCGAACATCACCAGCATCTGGAACCCCTGTCCTCCGGTGGAAGGGGCTCCGCTCTGGGCCCAGGCCGTTCCAATGAACAGGTCGAGCATCGGGCTTGTACTCCGTTGTCTCGCGTTTTGCCAGCGACCCGGTCGTTCGGGGTCTGCTCAGGCGACAGGAACACGCCGTCTGGACGGTGGAATTCCGTCCGGGCGGTCACGAGCCCAGCTCAGAAGGTCCCCGAAGGTGCCGTCCTGAATGGAGTCGCGGATCCTCTGCATGAGCCGCTGGTAGTAACGCAGGTTGTGGATGGTCATCAGCCGGGCCGCGAGGCTCATCCCCATCTGGCTCACGTGGCGCAGGTAGGCTCGGCTGTAGCGACGGCATGTGAAGCAGTCGCAGTCTTCGTCGATCGGTCGGTCGTCATCCCGGTTCGCAGCGTGCTTCATGATGAGCCGACCAGTGCTCGTGAACAGGTTTCCGTTTCGGCCGTTGCGGGTCGGGAGCACGCAGTCGAAAAGATCGACCCCGGCAGCGACGGCCTCGATGATGTCTTCGGGGTACCCCACCCCCATCAAGTAGCGGATCCGGGCCTCCGGGAGCCGCGGGGCGGCGAACTGTACCATCGAGACCATCGCCTCGGGATCCTCCCCCACCGACAGTCCACCGATCGCATATCCGTCGAAGTCCAGGCTGGTCAGGAACTCGGCTGAACGGGCACGGAGTTCCTCATCCAGGCCCCCCTGCATGATGCCGAACACCGCCGGTCGCGTGTCCGGATCCATGGCGAAGTCCCGGGCCCGTCGTGCCCAGGCGTGGGTGGTCGCCAGGGAGCGCTCGATGTCCCGTCGGGGTGCCGGGAGCTGTGGGCAGTCGTCGAGGATCATGGCGACGTCCACGCCCAGCTCCACCTGGGTCTGCAGGACGATCTCGGGGGTGAGCCGGATCCGGTCGCCGTTGTGGGGGCTCCTGATGGTGATCCCGTCCGCGTCCATCTCGCTCATGCTGCGCAGCGAGAACGCCTGGAAGCCCCCAGAGTCGGTCAGGATCGGACCGTCCCAGCCCATGAACCGGTGCAGCCCGCCGAGGCGCTGGATGCGCTCGCTGCCCACCCTGTCCAGCAGGTGGAAGGCGTTGGCGAGGACGATGTCCGAGCCGAGCTCGCGCAGTTCCTCGGCCACCAGGCCCTTGACCACCCCGTAGGTCCCCACCGGCATGAACGCAGGCGTCTGCACGGTGCCGTGACGCAACGCCAGCTGCCCCCGGCGCGCCGCGGTGCCGCTGTGCCGCGTCAGCAGCTCAAAGGAGCAGGGAGCAGTCGCCATAGCTGTAGAACCGGTAGCCGCGCGCGGCGGCGTCGGCATAGAGGGACAGGGTCGCGTCGCGGCCCAGCAGGGAGGCCACGAGCAGCAGCAGGGTGCTGCGAGGGAGGTGGAAGTTGGTCAACAGCGCCACGTCCAGCTCCGGGGGCTGACCGGGGCGCAGGAAGAGGTCCGTCGACCTCCAGGCGCCGTCCGCCGGCCGCCCCGCGCGGTGCCAGCTCTCCAGGCTGCGCAGCGACGTGGTGCCCACCGCGAGCACCCGGTTGCCCGCGGCCAGGGTGCGCTCCACCGCCTGCGCGGTGGCCGTGGGCACCTGGAACGTCTCGTGGTGCATCCGGTGCGCCGCCAGATCCTGGACCCGGACCGGCGCGAACGTGCCCGCACCCACGTGCAGGGTCACGAAGGCCTCATCGACCCCCCGATCCGCCAGACGCTGACGCAGCAGGGCGTCGAAGTGCAGGCCCGCGGTGGGCGCCGCGACCGCCCCCGCCACCCGGGCGAACACCGTCTGGTAGCGCTCGGTGTCGTCGGCGACGGGCCCACCGGAGCGCTCGATGTACGGCGGGATCGGCATCTCGCCCCAGGTCTGCAACAGCGAGGCGAGGGGCTCGTCGGTGCCGCGCACCGTGCGCGTGCCGTCCGGGCGGGCCGCGCCGACGTACACCGTGGGGCCCGCTTCGTCCCGATCCCGGGCCCGCAGCGTGAGCACCGCGCCGGGCTGGATCCGGGCCGAAGGGCGCACCATGCAGGCCCAGGCGTCGTCCTGCAGGGGCTCGATGGCGAGCAGCTCCGCCCGTCCGCCGGTGCTGCGCTGCGCGAAGAGGCGGGCGGGCAGCACGCGGGTGTCGTTGGCGACGATGAGGTCGCCAGCGCGCAGCTGGTCCGGCAGGTCCAGGATCGTGAGGTGACGGGGCTCGCCCCCCGCCCGGTCCACGACGAGCATGCGGCTGTCGCTGCGGCCCGGCAGCGGATGCTGCGCGATCGCGGCGGCGGGCAGGTCGAAGTCGTAGGCGTCGAGGCGGTCGTCGAGCATCACAGCGGCGCGCACACTACCGATTGCGCGCGTCCCGTCCAGGGCCCCACGTCAAGGCAGGCTCGCGGCGGCTGCGCTCTCCTGCTCCTCGGAGGACTTGTCCACCGGGATCCGCAGGATCTCGATCTCCCGCGGGGCGTCGATGCACAGACGGACCCAGTTGCCCTTCACCCGCTTGATGTGGATGCGGACGTTTTCGCCGATCTGGAGGATCTCGCCTTCCTTCTGCGTCAGCACCAGCATGGCGTCTCTCTCTTTCTGCCCCAGGCTTCCTTGCCCGATGCGGAGGCTGCCAGCCAGTCGACAGGAGCGCAAGAGAGCCGATCATCATGCTGAGTATGGGCGTCTTGGACGTTTTGATGCGCAGACTCAGCCGCCGCTGCGCGTGTCCCGTCGGGACAACGGCGCCGGGAGCGCCTTGCCGGAGATCCGCTCGTACTCGGCCCGCACCAGGAGCATGTCCTCCATGGTCTTTCGCTTGTCCGCGGGGTTTCGGAGCAGGTAGGCCGGATGGTAGGTGGGAACCAGGACCGCGCCGCGGAACGGGTGCGCGCGCCCCCGCAGGCTCGTCACGGAGGCCGTGCTCCCGAGCAGGGTCTGGATCGCGAAGCGACCGAGCGCCACGACCACCACCGGCGCGATCGCGTCGAGCTGCCGGTGAAGGAACGGCGCGCACTGGGCGACCTCGTCCGGCTCGGGGTTGCGGTTGTTCGGGGGCCGGCACTTGAGCACGTTGGCGATGTAGACGTCGGACCGGTCGACCCGCAGCACGTTGGTGATGATCCGGGTCAGCAGCTCGCCCGCCGCTCCCACGAAGGGCTCCCCCTGCTGGTCCTCGTGAAAGCCCGGACCCTCGCCCACGAACACGATGTCCGCGCTCGGGTTGCCGACCCCGAACACGATGTTCGTGCGCAGCGGCGCGAGCTTGCAGCGGCGGCAATCGCCCAGATCCGCGGCGATCCCCCGAAGCGCGTCGGAGCCCACTCCCAGGGCCATCTCCGGCGCCTGCCGCGACGGACGACCCAGGGGCAGATCCGGAGGGGGCGGCGCCTGCTGGCGGAACGGCTCGGCGCGCGAGGGCGACCGGTCGGGCGGAGCGGAAG
>CALAGR010000067.1 GCA_937891735.1 uncultured Pseudomonadota bacterium
GTGCGCGCTGCCCTGGGCGGCCCGGGCGTTGGGGCTGCCCCCGCCCCGGTAGGGGCGAAGGCCGCGGGGCGCGAAGGGAGGCGCGCCGCGGCAAATGCCCCTGAACGCGCCCAGCTCGGCGAGCTCCCCCCGGTTCAGCGGCACTCGCGCGAGGGTCCCCTGACGACCATCACGGTTCGTTTGCCTCAATGGTGGGGGTCGGTGGGAAATGGTGGGGATCTGTGTTAAATCTCATCCTCGGGTGGGATCCAGCGACGTGGCGAGCGTCCCTGGGTCCTTCACGGCGGGTGGCGCGGCGACACTGGTGAATCCAGGCCTCCCCGCAGTGGCGGGCGACAATGTTTCAGATTCGTGGGCAGTTCGACGTCAAGATGGACGTGAAGGGGCGGATCGCCCTGCCCGTACGGCTGCGCGATCGGCTCGTCAACCACGACGCCGGCGCCCTCGTCCTGACCCACTACGACGGCTGCATCCAGGGGTACACCGCCGCCCGCTGGCGCAAGATGGAGCGCCGCTTCCTGGGCGTGTCCCCCTTCGAGCGCCGCAACCGCGCGTTCCTGCTCGCGTTCGTCGCCGGCGCGGCCGAGGTCGTGCCCGACGCCGCAGGCCGCATCAACGTGCCCCCCGGGCTGCGCCGCCAGGCGGGCCTGGAGAAGCACTGCGTCCTGCTCAGCTACATGGGGGCCATCGAGATCTGGGACCCCGCTCGCCTCCAGGTGAAGCAGGCACAGGCCCACGACATCCTCGATGAGACGGGCGGACTCGAAGGCTTCATGGCCTGGGACCCGGACGACGACGGGGAGGACCTGTGATGTCCCCCCGCGCCTTCACCCACACCACCGTGCTGCGGGACGAAGCGGTGCAGGCCCTCGCCCTGCGCCCCGACGGCCTGTACGTCGACTGCACCGTCGGCGGCGCGGGGCACAGCCTCGCGATCCTCGCCCGCCTCGGGCCCGGCGGTCGCCTGATCGCCCTGGACCGCGACCCGTCCGCGGTGCTCGTGGCCCGGACCCGCATCGCCGACCACCTCGCGGTCACCCCCGGACCCGCCGCGGAGGTCGTGCACGCCCCGTTCTCCGAGCTCGGTCGGGTCCTGGAGGAGCGGTCGATCACCCCCGGTGAGGTGCACGGGATCCTCGCGGATCTTGGCGTCAGCTCGCCCCAGTTCGACGTGGCGGAGCGGGGCTTCTCCTTCCGCCTCGACGGCCCCCTCGACATGCGCATGGACACCTCGACGGGCGCCACCGCCGCGGACCTCGTCAACACCCTGGACGAGCGTGAGCTCGCCGACATCCTGTACACCCACGGAGACGAGCAGAGCTCCCGGCGCATCGCCCGCGCCATCGTCGCGCGCCGGGCCGAGCGCCCGTTCGAGCGCACCGAGGACCTCGCCGCCGTCATCGCGTTCAACATCCCGCGCAAGCTGAAGAAGCCCGGCATCCACCCCGCCACGAAGTCCTTCCAGGCCTTGCGGATCGCCGTCAACGAGGAGCACGAGGAACTCGCCAGCCTCCTGGTGGACGCGCTGGCCTGGCTCGCCCCGGGCGGGCGCCTCGCCCTCGTCACGTTCCATTCCGGAGAGGACCGCGCCGCCAAGCAGGCCCTGTCCCGCCTCGCCAAGGGCGCGGCCCTGCCCCCCGCGGAGGCCATCTACAGCAGCCACGGCCCGCCCTCGGTGCGCCTCCCCCACCCCAAGGGGCTCGTGCCGTCCGCCGACGAGATCGCCCGCAACCCCCGGGCCCGCAGCGCGCGCCTGCGGATCGCCGAGAAGCTCGCATGAGCGCTGATCGCCCGGACCGCTCCGACTCCGTGCGGACCGCCACGCGCAGCCTGCCCCTGCCGCGCTGGGCGACGTCGATCGCCGTGTTCGCGGTCATCACCGGCGGCCTCGTGTTCGTGGCGTGGGCGAAGATGGACACGGTCCAGATCACCTACGCGATCAACGATCTCGTGGACGAGGAGGAGCGCCTCGCCGAGGAGCAGCGCCGCCTGCGCACCGAGCTCGCGGAGCTTCGTTCGCCGCGCAACCTGGAGGCCCTGGCCTCGACCCTGGGCCTCATCCCGCCGGAGCCCGGTCAGGTCGTCGTCATCGGCCACGAGTCCACCGCCCTGGATCCCCTGCTGGACGAAGAGTCCGCCCGCCTTGGCATGGGCGGCGGCGGAGAGCCCCTCGAATGAGCGGCCCCCGGATCCCGCGACGGGACACACCGACCGGCTCTCGCGCCGTGCACGCCAACGCCCGGCGCCTGCAGCGCGAGCGCAGCGGCCGCATGCGCCGCGTCGACGCCGTGGTGACGCCGGACGCCATCGCCTTTCGCAGCCGCGCCAGCGCCGTGCTGCTCGTCTTCGGGCTGGTGTGGGCGGCCATCCTGGGCCGGGCGGCGTGGCTGACCCTGGGCTTCGACCAGCGCCTCACGGACCGGCTGGAGTCCCAGCACGAGCGCATCGTCACCATCGCCCCACAGCGCGGCTCCATCCTGGACCGGCTGGGGCGGCCCCTCGCCGTGTCCGTGGAGCTCGGCTCGGTCTACGCCGACCCCTCGATGGTCAAGGATCCGGCCGCCGCGGCCGAGCTGCTGGCCCCCCTGCTCGACATCGACGCAGCCGTGCTGCACGCCCGGATCAGCAAGAAGGGCCGGTTCGTGTGGCTCGCCCGGCAGGTGCCCACCCGGGTGTCCGACGCGGTGACGGCCCTGGGCATCGACGGGATCGCGCTCATGGCCGAGTCCCACCGCGAGTACCCCTCGGGATCCCTGGCCTCCCAGGTCCTCGGCTTCGTGGGCATCGACGGCAACGGGCTGGAGGGCATGGAGGCGCGCTACGAGAGCCAGCTCATGGGCGACTCGTTCCGCTACCGCGTGCTGCGGGACGGTCGGCGGCGGGCCACGAACTACGAGGCCGTCCTCGCCCGGCGCTCCACCGAGGGCAACACGCTGGTCCTCACCCTGGACCACTCGATCCAGCACCGGGCCGAGATGGCGCTGGACGCGGCGGTCCTCCGCCACGCCGCCACGGGCGGCTTCGTCATCGTCATGGACGTCAACACAGGAGGGGTGCTGGCGGCGGCGAGCTCCCCCCGGTTCGACCCCAACGCGTTTCGTGGCGTCGAGCCCCAGGCCTTCAAGAACCTGGGCCTGTCGATGAACTTCGAGCCCGGCTCCACCATGAAGGCGTTCGTGGTGGCCGAGGTGCTCGAAGCCGGCCTGGCCACCCCCGAGACCACCGTGTACTGCGAGAAGGGCGCCTACCGCATCGGGCGCAACGTCGTGCACGACACGCACCCGCAGGAGTGGCTGACCCTGGCCGACGTGGTCAAGCTGAGCTCGAACATCGGGACGGTCAAGATCGCCGAGGAACTGGGCCCGGCGCGGCTGGAGGCGGTGCTGCGGCGCTTCGGCTTCGGCAGCCGGACCGGCATCGACCTGTACGGCGAGGAGTCGGGGATCCTGCACCCGTCCGCGGGCTGGGCGCGCATCACCTTCGCCACTCACGCCTTCGGCCAGGGCCTCGCCGTCACCGGCGTGCAGATGGCCGCGGGCTACTCGGCGCTCGTGAACGGCGGGCTGCAGGTCAAGCCCCACGTGCTCGCCGAGGTGCGGGACCGCAGCGGCGAGGTCGTCGCGGACTACCGCCCCACGGAGCCCGGCATCCGCCTCCTCTCCGAAGAGACGAGCGCCACGCTGCGTCCCATGCTCGGCCGGGTCCTGGAGAAGGACGGCACGGGCTGGCGTGCGGTGATGGGCGAGTACACCGCCGGCGGCAAGACCGGCACCGCCCAGAAGGTCAAGGACGGCCGCTACGCGCCGGGCGCGTACGTGTCTTCGTTCATCGGCTTCGCGCCGGTCGATGCGCCCCGGATCGTCACCTTCGTGGCGCTGGACGAGCCCACCAACAAGTACTACGGCGGCACCGTGGCGGGCCCCGTGTTCAGCGAGGTCACCTCCCACGCGCTGCGCGCCCTCGGGGTGGCCCCGGACAAGCTGGGCGACCACCTCGCCCTGGCCGCGCTCACGGACGACGACGATGACGACGACGACGACGACGGGGACGGGTCCACGCTGCCCGAGCTCGTGGTGGACGGAACGGGCTGGCTGATCCCCGACCTGCGCGGCTTGTCGGCGCGGGACGCCGTGCTCGTGCTCGGTCCCGCCGGCGCCGCCGTGCAGCTGGCGGGCACGGGCCTCGTGTCCGAGCAGACGCCCGCTCCCGGGGCGTGGATCGCGGAGGGGGACGCGGTGGCCATCGCCCTGCTCCCCCGCACCGAAGGGGGGCGGCGATGATGCTGTCCGAGCTGGCCCCCCGCCTGGGGGTGGGTGGACGCCGCGGCCCCGCCGATGCGCAGATCCTCAACGCCACCGGCGACTCCCGCGCCGTGGGCGAAGGCACGCTGTTCGCAGCGATCCCCGGGACCCGCGTGGACGGGCACGACTACATCGTGCAGGCCCTGGCCGCCGGGGCCGCCGCCATCGTGCTCCGGGACTGGCCCGCAGAGCCCTGGACGGCCCCCGTCCCAGCCCTGCAGGTGGACGATCCGCGCCGGGCCCTGGGCCTCATCGCGGCGGGCCTGCAGGGGGACCCGTCCCGAGAGCTGGTGGTGCTCGGAGTCACCGGCACCAACGGCAAGACCAGCACGGTCGCCATCCTCGAGGCCCTGCTCCAGGCCGCGGGCCTGCGCACCGGGGTCATCGGCACCACGGGCATGCACTGGCACGGTCACGCCGGACGCCACCAGCTCGACGCCACCCACACCACCCCGGACGGGCCTGCGCTGCAGGCCCTGCTCGCCCGCATGCTGGGGGACGGCACCCAGGCGGTGGCCATGGAGCTGTCCTCCCACGCGCTGGACCAGGGCCGCGCGGCGGGTCTGCACCTGGACGCGGCGGGCTGGTCGAACCTCACCCGGGACCACCTGGACTACCACGGGTCCATGGCCGCGTACGAGCAGGCCAAGGCCCTGCTGCTGACGGAGCTGCTGCCCGCGTCCTGCAAGGCCCACCCGGTGGCGGTCCTCAACATCGACGACCCGGCGGTGGCCGCCCACGCGGTGGACTGGCCCGGGTGCCTGCGGGTGTCGTGCGATCCGGGCTCGGACGCGGACATCGCTCCGACCGGGGCGCCGACCTACTCGCTCGACGGGATCCGCTGCGCGGTGCGCACGCCCCAGGGCGAGGTGATCCTGCGCTCGTCGCTGCTCGGGGCCCACAACCTCGCCAACCTGCTGGTCGCGGGGGGCCTCGCCCTGGGCGCCGGGATCTCGCTGGACGCGGTGGACCGGGGCTGGCAGCTCGCTCCGGCGGCGCGGGGGCGCATGGAGCGCGTGCAGCGGGACGATGGGCGCGGACCCCTGGTGGTCATCGACTACGCCCACACCCCGGACGCCATCGCCACCGTGCTCGCCTCGCTCCGGCCCTTCGTGCCCCAGCGCCTGGTGACGGTGTTCGGCTGCGGCGGGGATCGCGACCCCGGCAAGCGCCCCCTCATGGCGGCGGCGGGCTGGGCCGGCTCGGACGCCATCGTCATGACCTCGGACAACCCGCGTTCGGAGGACCCGGACGCGATCCTCGATTCCATGGAGCCCGGCCTTCCGGGCGAACTCACCCCCGCCAGCTCGCTGGCTGATCTTTCAACCACCCCCATCACCCGCATCGCCGACCGGCGCGACGCCATCCGGGCCGCGATCGCCGCTGCGGGCCCGGGGGACCTCGTTCTCGTCGCAGGGAAAGGACATGAGATGACCCAGGAGACCAACGGCCGCAAGGTGGAGTTCGATGACCGCGCGGAGGCCCGCCAGGCCCTCGCCGAGTTCCACGCTCCGGCCAACGAGCCCCCCGCCGGATTCAGCAAGCACGGACGGACCGTGAACCCCTTCCCCAAGCGGCGCGACGACGACAGATGAGCGAGCCCTCGACCCAGCTCCGCTACCACCCCCCGGCGCGACTGACGGTGCGAGAGCTCCTCAGCGCGACCGGTGGGCGTGTGGTGGGCGGCGTCGGGGATCTCGACTCGTCCTGGTCGCTGTGCACCGACACCCGGGAGCTCGCGGACGGCGCCGTGTTCGTGGCCCTGCGGGGAGAGGTGCACGACGGGCACCGCTTCGTGGCCCAGGCGTTGGGCCGGGGCGCCATCGGCGCCCTGGTGTGTGACGACGCCCTGGACGGCCTCGATCCCCCCGCGCTGGCCGGCGCCCGTGGCCCCGTGGTCGCCGTGCCGGACACGCTCGTGGCCTTCGGGGACGCGGCCCGCGCGGTGCTTCGGCGATCCGCGCCCCGCACCGCGGCGGTGACCGGCAGCGTCGGAAAGACGACCACCCGGGCGATGCTCGCCAACATCCTGCGTCAGCAGGGCCCGGGGCTGGAGAGCGAGGGCAACTTCAACAACCGGATCGGCGTGCCCCTGACGCTGCTCCGGCTGGACCCCGGCGACGGCTGGGCGGTGCTCGAGATGGGCATGAGCGAGCCCGGTGAGATCCGGGAGCTGGCGCGCATCGCCGAGCCCCAGGTCCGGGTCATCACCGAGGTGGTGGCGGCGCACCTGGAGTTCTTCGACGGCGTCGAGCAGATCGCCGACGCCAAGGGGGAGCTGTTCGAGGCCGCGCCCCCCGGATCCATCCTGATCTACCCCGCGGACAACCCCCTGTCGGCGCGCTTCCCGAGGCCCGCCGGCGTGCGGGAGCTGGCGTTCTCGCTGGACCCGGACTCCGACGCGCCGGCCCGCGCCCTGTCGGTGCAGGACTGCGGCCTGGACGGGATGCAGGCGACGTTCCTGCTGCCCGCGGGGCAGGTGGAGGTGAGCATCCCCCTGCCGGGACGCCACCAGGTGCACAACGCCCTGGCCGCCGCGGCCGCCGCCACCGCCATGGGCGCCTCCCTCGCCGACGTCCGGCGGGGGCTGGCCACCGTCGCCGTGCCGGGCCGGCGCATGAAGGTGCTGCGCCTGCGCTCCATCACCGTGCTGGACGACGCCTACAACGCCAACCCGGCCTCGGTGGAGGCGGCGCTGCGCACCCTGGCGGCGACGCCCGTGTCCGTGGGCGCCCGTCGCATCGCGGCCCTGGGCGACATGCTGGAGCTCGGCCCCACCGGACCGGCGCTGCACGCGGACGTGGGGCGGCTCGCCGCGTCCCTGGGGGTGGACCTGCTCGTGGGCACCGGGCCCCTGATGCGCAGCGCGGTGCGCGCGGTGGCGGAGCTGGACGGCGGCACCCAGGCGGTGGCCGCCCAAGACGCCGCCGACGCCGGGCGGTTCGTGATCGGTTGGGCGCGGCCGGGGGACCTCCTGCTCCTCAAGGGCTCGCGTGGAATGCGGATGGAGGGCGTGCTGGACGTCCTCGCTGAAGAAGAAGTGCCTGCCTGATGCTGTACCACCTGCTGTTGCCGCTCAAGGACTCGGCGTTCGCCTTCAACGTCGTGCGGTACATCTCGTTCCGCTCCGCGGCCGCGATGGTGACCGCGCTCCTCATCTGCCTGCTGTTCTACCCGCGGTTCATCGACTGGCTGAAGCGCAAGAAGCTCGGCCAGGAGATCCGCGACGACGGCCCCGAGGGACACCTCGCAAAGGCCGGCACCCCGACCATGGGCGGCCTGCTGATCCTGTTCGCGATCGTCGTCAGCTCGCTGCTCTGGGCGCGGCTGGACGAGCCCCGGGTGTGGATGGTGCTGGCCATCGCCGTGGGCTTCACGGGCGTGGGCTTCATGGACGACTGGAACAAGATCGCGAAGAAGAACACCAAGGGCATCTCGGGCAAGGTGCGTCTGCTGCTGGAGGCCCTGATCTCCGGCGCCGTGATCGGCGCGGGCGTGCTGTGGTTCGACATCGACACGGCGGTGCCCGTGCCCTTCTTCAAGGACGTGGCGGTCGAGCTGGGCTGGTTCTACGTCGCGTTCGGGGCCTTCGTGGTCACCGGCTGCGCGAACGCCGTGAACCTCACCGACGGCCTGGACGGACTGGCCATCGGACCGGTCATGACCTCGGCCCTGACCATGGGCGTGCTGGCCTACCTCGCGGGCAACGTGAACTTCGCCGAGTACCTCGCGATCCCCTACGTCGCGGGCGCTGGCGAGCTCACCGTCATGACCGTCACCATCGCAGGGGCCGGCATGGGCTTCCTTTGGTACAACAGCTACCCCGCGTCCGTGTTCATGGGGGACACGGGCTCGCTGCCCCTGGGCGGGATCCTGGGCGCCCTGGCGGTGTTCACCCACAACGAGATCCTGCTGGCGGTGGTGGGCGGCGTGTTCGTCACCGAGACGCTGTCCGTCATCATCCAGGTGATCAGCTTCAAGTCCACCGGCAAGCGGGTCTTCCTGATGGCCCCCATCCACCACCACTACGAGAAGAAGGGGTGGGAGGAGCCGAAGATCATCGTGCGCTTCTGGATCATCTCGATCCTGCTCGCGCTCGTGGCCCTCATGTCCCTGAAGCTGCGGTGAGGCCATGAAGACCCTGCGCGAAGTCGATCCCGGCGTGCTCGCCTGCATCCTGCTGCTGCTCGCGCTCGGCGTGGCGATGGTCTACAGCGCGGGGGCCATCTACGCCGCCGACGTCTGGGGCGACGAGATGCACTACATCCGTCGGCACGTCGTGTTCGCGGTGGCGGGGCTGGTGACCCTGTCCGTGACCGCGAGCGTCCCCTACCAGGCCTGGAAGCCGTGGACATATCCGCTGTTCGGCGTGGTCGTGGTGCTGCTCATCCTGGTGCTGGTGCCGGGCATCGGCACGACCATGGGCGGCGCCACCCGCTGGCTGAACTTCGGCCCCGTGCACCTGCAGCCCTCCGAGCTGGCGAAGCTGTCGCTGGTGACCTACCTGGCCTACTCGCTGGAGAAGAAGCAGTCCCACATCGAGACGTTCTCGGTGGGGATCCTGCCGCACCTGGTGTTCGCCGGCTTCGTGCTGCTGCTGATCCTCGCGGAGCCGGACTTCGGCACCACGATGACGGTGTCGGCGCTGCTCTTCGTGATGCTGTTCGTCGCTGGCGTGCGGCTGACGCACCTGGTGGGGCTGATGGCCGTCGGCGCCCCGGTGGCGTGGATCGTGCTGATGGGGGCGGCCTACCGCCGCGCACGCATCACGGCGTTCCTGGACCCGTGGGCCAACCAGGCCGACGGCGCGTTCCAGCTGATCCAGTCGCTGCTCGGGTTCAGCGCGGGCGGCGTCACCGGGGCGGGCCTGGGCGAGAGCTCCCAGAAGCTGTTCTTTCTGCCGTCGGCCCACACCGACTTCATCTTCTCGGTGATCGGCGAGGAGTTCGGGCTGATCGGCGTGGTGGTGGTGGTGCTGCTCTTCGCGGTGTTCGTGTACCGCTCCGTTCGGGTGTGCGCCGACGCGCCGGACCTGTTCGGGCGGCTGCTCGGCATGGGCCTGTCGATCCTCATCGCGATGCAGGCCTCGATCCACATGGGGGTGGTGCTCGGCCTGCTGCCCACCAAGGGCCTGACCCTTCCGTTGATCTCCTACGGCGGCAGCTCCCTGGTGCTGACGCTGGCGATGTTGGGGATCCTGCTCAACGTCACGGCCCAGGCCCGCCGGGAGACGGTGCTCGCGGATCGGGCGGGGGATCCGGCGCGGGTCGCCAGCGGACGCCGGCGGGTGCGGGCCGGGGCGGTTCCGAGCCCGTGAAGATCCTCATCGCGGGCGGCGGCACGGGCGGCCACTTCTTCTCCGGCGTGGCGGTGGGCGAGGCGTTCCTGACGCGCAACTCCACCAACGAGGTGGTGTACGTCGGCACGCGCAACGGCATCGAAGCGCGGGTCGGCCCCAAGGAGGGGCTGGACGTGCGGTTCATCACCGTGTCCGGCATCAAGGGCAAGGGCCTGATCTCCCGGCTGATGGCGCTGATCAAGCTCCCGGTGGCGCTGCTCCAGTCCCTGATCCTCGTGGCCCGCGAGCGCCCCCTGGTGGTCATCGGGGTCGGCGGATATGCGTCCGGACCGGTCCTCCTGGCGGCCCGCCTGCTGGGACGCACCACCGGCATCGTGGAGCAGAACTCGGTGGCGGGGGCCACCAACAAGATCCTGGGTCGCCTCGTGCACAAGGTCTTCGTGGCGTTCCCCCCCGCGGCCCGGGAGTTCCCCGCCCACAAGGTGGAGATCACCGGCAACCCCGTGCGGGAGGGGGTCGTGCAGCTGCTGACCCTGGAGAGCACGGGCACCGTGGGCCTGGGCCACCGCTGCAAGCTGCTGGTGGTCGGCGGCAGCCAGGGCGCGCACGCCTTGAACGTGGCCATGGTGCAGGCCGTGTCGGGCATGGACGAGGCGATGCGCGGTCGCCTGTTCATCACCCACCAGACGGGCACCACGGACGAGCAGCTCGTGACCGAGGGCTACGCTGCCGCGGGGGTCGAGGCGACGGTGCTGCCCTTCATCGACAAGATGGCCGAGGCCTACCGCTTCGCGGATCTGGCGGTGTGCCGGGCGGGCGCGATGACCGTCTCGGAGCTGTCCATCAGTCGCCGGGGCGCGATCCTGGTGCCCTACCCCCAGGCGATCTACGACCACCAGACCACCAACGCGAAGATGCTCGTGGACGCCGGCGCGGCCGAGCTGATCGTGCAGGACGACCTGCTGGCGGACGGGCTTCGGGAGGCGATCGTCCGGCTCGCGGGGAGCGGGCGCGCCCTGCAGCAGATGGCCTGGAACGCGGGCGAGCTGGCCCGGCCCGAGGCCGCCGCGGAGGTGGTGGACACGATGTACCGGCTGACCGGGGTGCCCTGAGGACTCCGGAGACGACTCAGTCGTCGAGCAGATCCGACCAGTCCGCGGTCTTGTCGATCCCGTCCCTGACGTAGGCCTGGGTGGGCGTCAGGCCCTCTACGTTCGTCCAGTCCGCGGTCTTGTTCACCAGGGTCGCGGCGGACTGCAGCGCGACCTTCCCGTCGCTGCTGCTCCAGTCCGCGGTGGCGGCGGACCCGGGCGCCGGCGCGCCGGCCGCCGGTGGGGCCAGGTTGGTCCAGTCGGCGGTGCGGTTGATGCCGTCCGCGGGGCCGCCCGTGGGGCTCAGATCCGACCAGTCCGAGGTGTTCAGGGAGCGCGGCGTGGGGCCCGCGAGATCCGTCCAGTCGGCGGTCTTGGTGCGGCCATCCCCCGGACCCTTCAGCGCCTTCGGCATGAGGTCTGAGAAGTCGGGCAGATCAAGGTCGTCTCGGCTCGAACCCATGCCTCACCGTATCAGACGTGTGCGCGCGCCCGTGGCTCACAGGGCTCCGGCTACGCCCAGGAGGGTGTCCCGGTCGCCCACCACGACGTAGGTCCACTCCACCGCGTTCAGCCGGTTCCAGCTCAGGAGCAGCGACCGGTCTCCCACGTCGAACTCGACCCAGCCTCCAGAGGCGCCGTCCTTCGGCGCGGGGAGCTGGTCTCCGTACTCGAAGGGCACAGGGGTGAACTGGCGCATCGTGCGGGCGGCCTCCTTCTGCGTGGAGCGGGCCACCACGAACTCCTTGCTGTCCACGAGGAACGCCTCGGAGTGCGCCGCGAGCTCGTCGGAGTCCAGCAGCTCGTCGACGAGGTAGCGGAACCCCACGTCCAGGGCCGCCACCCCCAGGAACGTGCCCGCCTCGTCGTACAGCGCCTGGGACGCGGTCAGCAGCAGCCCCATGCCGCTCTCGTCGGCTTCGAGCAGGTTCCACACGGGCCCCATCCGCCCCACCGCGACGCGGTACCAGCTCTTCTCCCGGTGGTCGTAGCCCGGCGGGTAGCCGCCGTCGGTGCCGGGGTAGTTGGCGATCACGCCGTCCTTCGTGCCCACGTAGGTCCACACGAGCTTGAGTCCGTCCTCGCGGAGTCGGCCCAGCCAGGGCGCCTGGTCCTTGTAGGCGTCCAGCGAGGACCCGCGCACCATCGCGCTGCGCAGCGTGGGCGTGAGCCGCTTGAGCTGGGCGAGCTGCTCTTCGACGGCGGCGCGCTCCACGCCCCCGATGATCTCGAAGTCGATGGAGTCCAGGCTGACGTTGTGGTCGTAGAAGCGGGACGGCGCCAGATCCGGCGTGGTCGTGTCCCCGGGCACGCCGAAGTAGGGCGGGTCCGGCTGCGCGGGCAGGGTCAGGGATCGCTCGGCGGAGAAGGCGATGCCCCCCAGCAGCCCCTCCCATTGGTGGAACTTGCCGTCCATGTGCTGCACCTGCCGGGACCCGATGCCGGTGAGGCGGCCCAGGGCCGCTTCCCGCTGGGCCGAGGCGCGCTTCTGGGCCGAGACCCGGGCCTCGGACAGGGCGCTCAGGCCCAGGCCGACCAGGACCAGCAGCAGGATCAAGCCAAAGCCGACGGTGGTGGCGCGCTCCTTGTGGTGGCTGACCCAGCGCTGGATCTTCTGCACCCCCACGTCCGGGGCGACGCTGGTCTCCTCGTCGCGCAGGAAGAGGCGCACGTCTGCGGCGAGCTCGCTGACGGAGGGGTACCGCCGGCCCGGCTTGCGGTTGGTGGCGCGGTCCACGATCGCCTGCAGCTCCCGGGGCGGCTCCCCCTGCCCGGGGACCGCTTCGAGGGGACGAACCGCCCCCTCCCGGGCCCGCACGATGCACTCCACCGGGTGCTGGCCGGGGTTGGCCATGTTCAGGCTCACCATCTCCGCGAGGATCAGGCCCAGGGTGTACTGGTCGGACGCGGGCTCCAGGGCCATGGGCGCCCCGAAGGCCTGCTCGGGGGACATGTACGCCGGCGTGCCGACCACCCGCAGGCCTTCAGCGCCTCGCTCCGGCGGCACCGCGTGGGCGATGCCCCAGTCCATCACGAGCACCTCGTTGAAGGACGCGACCATGATGTTCTCGGGCTTCAGATCCCGGTGCACCACCCCGTGCTCGTGGGCGTAGGCGACCGCGTTGCACACGTCGAGGAAGATCTCGAGCCGCGCGTCCAGCCCGTGCGCGTCGTCGGCCCTGCCCCTGGAGACCACCTGGGCGCGGGCGTCGTCCAGCAGCTGCTGCAGGGTGCGGCCGTGCACGAGCTTCATCGTGTAGGACATGGCGCCCTCGGCGTCGCCCTCGAAGCCGTAGACAGGGACGATGCCGGGGTGATCCAGCTGGGCCGTGATCTGCGCCTCGTTCAGGAACAGCGCGCGGTCCCGCACGTCTGCGTCCGTGCCGGCCAGGGTGCGCTTGAGGGCCACGGTGCGTCGAAGGGCGCGGTCCCGCACCACCAGCACCTCGCCCAT
The DNA here is from genome assembly GCA_937891735.1 of uncultured Pseudomonadota bacterium. Classification (GTDB taxonomy): domain Bacteria; phylum Myxococcota_A; class UBA796; order UBA9615; family UBA9615; genus JAGSHC01. Next base: position 13,147 of record CALAGR010000067.1, read on the forward strand.
GGCCCCCCGCCCGATGACGCCCAGGGGCTCGTGGCCGGGCTCCGCGCCGCGCAGCGCCGGGCTGTCGGTCTCGCCAGACAGGGTCAGCACCATCTGGCCCGAGGTGAGGACCGAGCGGGCGTCGTGGCCCTGCAGGTGCCCGGCGTGGAAGAGCCAGGTGACGAAGCTGTGGGGGTTCGGGTCCTCAGTGGTGGAAGCGTACGTGGCCCACAGGGCGGGCACGTCCCCCGTGAAGTCGCGCGGCAGGAAGGGTCGGAGCAGGCTCGGGTCCATGCGTCGTCCTCGGCCCCTGAACGAGGGGGCGGCCAGGGGACGGTAGCGGAGCGGGTCCTGGTGTACCTTCCTCGGCCATGTTCCTCCGCACGCGTCGCATCCACTTCGTCGGCATCGGCGGCATCGGCATGTCCGGCATCGCCGAGGTCCTCCGCAACCTCGGCTACGCCGTCTCCGGCTCCGACCTCCGCGCCTCGGACACCACCGAGCGCCTGGCCGGGCTCGGGGTGCAGATCATGATCGGGCACGCGGGCAACAACGTCGTCGGCGCCCACGTCGTGGTGCGGTCCACGGCCGTCAAGGCCGACAACCCCGAGGTGGTCGCGGCCCGGGACCAGGGGATCCCCGTCATCCCCCGCGCCGAGATGCTCGCCGAGCTCATGCGCATGAAGAGCGGCGTGGCGGTCGGCGGCACCCACGGCAAGACCACCACCACCAGCCTGCTCGCGGCCATCTTCGCCGCCGGGGGCATGGATCCCACCATCGTGGTGGGCGGCAAGCTCAACTCCGTGGGCACCAACGCCGTCCTGGGTCGGGGTGACTGGATGCTGGCGGAGGCGGACGAGTCCGACGGGAGCTTCCTGTACCTGTCGCCGATCCTGTCGATCGTCACCAACATCGATGCCGAGCACCTCGACCACCACGGCACCGAGGAGAACCTGCAGGACGCGTTCCTGGAGTTCATCAACCGCGTGCCGTTCTACGGCGCCGGCGTGCTGTGCATCGACCACCCCACGATCCAGAAGCTGCTGCCCCGGGTCACCAAGCGGTACATCACCTACGGCTTCAGCTCCCAGGCGGATCTGCGGGCGGTGGACGTCAGCGTGCACGACGGCGCGTCCCACTTCTCCGTCATGCGCGGCGACGAGTTCCTGGGGCCGGTCACGCTGCACATCCCGGGCCGCCACAACGTCTTGAACGCCCTCGCCGCCATCGCCACGGCCATGGAGGCGGAGATCCCGTTCCCGGTGATCCAGCGCGCCCTGGCCGGCTTCGAGGGGGTGCAGCGTCGCTTCACGATCCGCGGAGAGATCGCCGGCGTGACCGTGGTGGACGACTACGCGCACCACCCCGCGGAGATCCGCGCCACCCTGGCCGCCGCCCGGGAGAACTACGGACGGCGCATCGTGGCCGTGTGGCAGCCCCACCGCTACAGCCGCGTCATCGACCTCCGGGACGACTTCATGCGCGCCTTCAACGACGCCGACGTGGTCTGCGTCATGGACGTGTACCGGGCCGGCGAGGACGAGGTGGAGGGGCTGGACGCGGCCGCCCTCGCCCGGGACCTGCGCCACCACGGACACAAGAGCGCGCTCAGCACCCCGAGCCACGACGACGTGCTGGCGCGGCTGCGCGTGGTGGCCCGCAAGGGAGACGTGATCCTGACCCTTGGGGCGGGGGACGTGACGCTGCTGAGCGACCGCCTGCTCGGCGTGGTGATCGACGCCGCGCCGCCCACGCTCGAGTTCGATGGATGAGCGCCTCGGCCTGACGGAGCGGCAGCGGGACGCCCTCCTTCAGCTCGACGTGGGACCGGTGGAGCTCGACGCGCCCCTGGGTCCGTGGACCCGGCTCGGCATCGGCGGGGACTGCGGCGCGCTGATCGTGGTGCCCGACGCGGACGCGCTGCGGCGCCTTGTCCGATGGACCCGGCGCGAGCGCATCAAGCTGACCCCCCTGGCGCGCGGCACCGAGCGGGTGGTGCGGGAAGGGGGGATCTCCGGCGTGGGGCTGGTGCTGGGCAAGGGGTTCGCGGGCACCGGGCGCAGCGGGGGCCATGTGCGGATCGGGGGCGCCGCGCCGGCTGCGACGCTCGCCGAGTACGGCCTCGGCTCCCTCGTGGTGCCCGGCGCGCCGACGGTCGCCTCGTGCCTCGATCAGCTGCCTGCGAGGAGCGGGCGGGGCGTGGTGTCGCTGCAGGTGGTGCTCGGCGGGGGACAGCAGTCCGAGCGGGCCACCCCGGACCTGGGGGCCCGACGCCTGGGCCTGGAGGACGAAGCGGTGGTCATGCTGCTCGAGGCGATCCCGGGGGAGCCGGTGGAGCACGATCCGGCGCTCCTGCCGGGGGTGGCGCTGTTTCGTGATCCGCCTCGGGGCAGCTCCGCGGCCGACCTCCTGGAGCGGGCGGGGCTGCTCGGCGTGCGGATCCGCGGGGCCAGCATCGACGCGGAACACCCCAACCGGCTGGTGGACGCAGGGGGCGCCACGGCGCGCGACGTGGACGTGCTGGTGCAGTGGGCGCGGGCCCGCATTGCGGCCGACTGGGGCGTCCTGCTGGATCCGGCGGTGCGAATGGTAGGAATCTCGTCCCCTCGGATCGGCCCATGAACATTGGCTGATCCCCCGAAGTTGGCGTCAATGCAGGGGTCTTGAGATCTGCGCCCCGATCCAGCCATTTGGTATGAAAAACAACTGGTTGACAGGCACGGCGCATTTTCCCATGATTCGCGGTGGGACTCTGGCTGCATCCTGCGCTCGAAGCCCACACTCCCGAACGACGCTGGGGAGCAATGGGAGTCCTGGACCGGCAGAGCCTGCGAGGCGAGATCCGCAACCGCCGCCTGGGCCGCAGCCGGCTGGCGATGCGGGACCGTCGTACTGCGCCCCGGGTCAAGGCCGGCGAGCGCCGTCGCCCGGACCGCGGGCTGTCCGAGACGTCGTCCCCCCGCACCACCCGAGGCCGCTCCCGACGCGCCCAGCGGCAGCTCGCGGAGCGTCTCTCCGGGGCCATCGAGGGGCTCGGCCGGCTCCTGGTCTTCTGCCTCGTCGCGCCCCTGGTGCTGCTGCGCCTCGTGTTCAAGCCCCGGGAGCTGCTGGCCCGGCTGCGCGAAGGACCCACCCGGCTGCGGGCCGCCGCCAAGCGCGTGCGCCTGGAGTCCCGTGATCCTGACAGCGTGCCGGGGCGCGTGCTCGAGACGGCGCGGATCTCCGCGTGGTTCCTGCGCGAAGAACTGGCGGACATGCGCGACGGGATCCCTACCGCGCTCGACATCAAGACCGATCTGAGCCAGGGCACCCGCGGGCTGCTCGATCAGCTCGGGGAGGGGCTCGGCCTCAAGGCGACGGCCGACGGACAGACCGTCGGCGACCGGCTCTTCGCGGCGGGGTCGGCGGGGCTGGTGCTGGGCATGATCGCCATCGGCGGGTTCGTGGGCACCTACAACGCCGTGGAGGAGCTCAAGGTCAGCGAGACCATGGCGCTGACCTCGGTGAGCGTGGCCGGTCTGGACCGGGTGACCGAGGCGACGGCCCTGGCCCTGCTTCCGCCCCCTGGCGCGAACCTGCTGGAGCTCGAGATCGGCAGCCTCGCGGGTCCGCTCCTGGCCCTGCCGTGGGTCAGCGAGGCGACCGTCACCCGCGACCTGACGACCCGCGCCCTCTCCGTGCAGATCGTCGAGCACACGGCCGTGATGCTCCTGGCGGGGCCCTCATTGCGGCTGTTGGACCTCCAGGGCGAGGCCTTCAAGGTGCGCGAGCCCGGGGGGCCCTTCGACCTTCCGATCCTGACCGGCGTCCCCCACGACGCCAACGGGGTCCCCGAGCCCCAGGCCCTCGCCGCCGCGATGGTGGGGGCGCTGGAGGTCCTGCACGCCCTGGGACCCGGCCGCGCGGTCGGCGCCCACAGCATCTCCGAGATCCACTGGGAAGGAGACACGGGCTGGTCGGTGGTGACGCGCGACGGCCTGCCGATCCGGCTCGGCGAGCGGGACTTCGGCGCCCGGCTGTCCCGGGTGGAGCGCGCCGTGAACGCGGGGCGCATGCCCCTGGACGCGTTGGCGTCCATCGACGCAGGGCTGCGGGACCGGCTCGTCGCCGTGCCTCGCTCCCACAGCAAGGCCGCGCGCACGGTGAAGAAGGTCTTGGAGAGTCAGCCCGTTCCCCAGAGGGACCGGGCCCGGCTGCTTCATTTGCGACGCATTCAGTTCGATCCGGCGGAGGCCCTGTTCGAGGACCTCGGCGACGTGGATCTGTAGGGGTACGCGGTGGCATCGCGGGATTCGATCGTCGTCGGCCTCGACATCGGCACCAGCAAGGTGGCGTGCATCGTCGGGGAGCGCAACGGCCTGGGGGGTGTGGACATCATCGGCGTCGGCACGGCCGAGTCGACGGGTCTGCGCAAGGGCGTCGTCATCAACATCGAGGACACCAACCGCTCGATCCGCGCGGCCATCGACGAGGCCGAGATGATGTCCGGCATCGAGATCAGCTCGGTCTATGCGGGCATCGCCGGCGGCCACATCCGCTCCCTGAACAGCCAGGGCATGGTCGGCGTGAAGACCGGCCACGTGTCCAGCGCCGACGTGGACAAGGTGCTCGAGACGGCCCAGGCCCTCGCCATCCCCATGGACCGCGAGGTCATCCACGTCATCCCCCAGGAGTTCCTGGTCGACGATCAGGACGGGATCCTCGATCCCCGGGGCATGGCCGGCGTGCGGCTGACCGCGCGGGTGCACATCGTCACCGCCGCCGTGACCGCGGCGCAGAACGTGGTGCGGTGCTGCAACCTGACGGGCCAGCAGGTGCGCGACATCGTCCTGGAGCAGCTCGCGTCGGCCGAGGCGGTGCTCTCCGACGACGAGAAGATGCTCGGCGCGATGCTCGTGGACATCGGCGGTGGCACCACGGACGTGGCCATCTTCGTCAACGGGGCGGTGGTGCACAGCTACGTGCTGCCGGTGGGCGGCGACCACATCACGAAGGACATCGCCTACGCGCTGCGGGCCCCCATCAAGGTCGCCGAGCAGATCAAGAAGGACCACGGCTGCGGGTTCGAGGCGATGGTGGAGACCAACGAGACGTTCGAGGTGCCCCACGTCGGCGGCGCGCGGAGCAAGGAGACCACCCGTCGACTGCTCGCCAAGGTCATCGAGCCCCGCCTGGAGGAGATCTTCCAGCTCGTGCAGTCCGAGCTCGAGCGCTCGGGGTACGAGGACCTGCTGCCCGCAGGGGCCGTGCTGACCGGCGGCAGCACGCTGATGCAGGGGATCCCCGAGCTCGCCGAGCGCACCTTCGGGATGTCCGCGCGCCGGGGTGTGCCGCGGGACATCGGTGGCCTCGCGGACGTCGTGAACTCGCCGATCTACGCCACCGGCGTGGGCCTGGTGAAGTTCGGGCTGAAGGGCCAGCAGGACGGAGCGCGCTACGGCCGGGAGGCCGGCGGTCTGTACACGCGGGTCAAGGAGCGCATGGGCAGGTGGTTGAGCCTCGCCTTCTAGGGCGGGCAGGAAAGCAGGAGTCGAGCATGCAGAGCCGGATCGAATTCGCGGCGCCCCCTCCCGAGGCCAATCGGGAGCCGGTCACGATCAAGGTGATCGGGGTGGGCGGAGGCGGCGGCAACGCCGTCAACACCATGGTCGAGCTCGGGCTCAAGCGGGTCCGGGTGATCGCCGCGAACACGGATCAGCAGGCGCTGGCCGCCTCGCAGGCCGACGAGGTGCTCGCCATCGGGCAGGGCCTCACCCGGGGGCACGGCGCCGGGGCGCGGCCGGAGGTCGGGCGGCAGGCGGCCGAGGAGAGCCGGGCCGCCATCGCAGACCTGCTCGCGGGGACCGACGTGGTCTTCGTGACAGCCGGCATGGGCGGGGGCACGGGCACCGGCGCGGCGCCCATCGTGGCGGAGATCGCGAAGGAGCTGGGGGCGCTGACGGTGGCGGTGGTCACGCGCCCGTTCCGGTTCGAGGGACGCAAGCGCGCCAAGGTCGCCGACGAGGGCATCGAGGCGCTGGCCCGGGTGGTGGATACGCTGTTCGTGATCCCCAACGAGCGCCTGTTCGCCATCGCGGGCGACGACATGACGGGCCTGGAGGCCTTCAAGCTCGCGGACCGGGTCCTGCTCGACGCGGTGCGGGGCCTCGTGGAGCTGATCCACAGCACGGGCATCGTCAACGCCGACTTCGCCGACGTGCGCACCGTCATGGGCTTCCCGGGGCTCGCCCTGATGGGCGTTGGCTCCGCGACCGGTGAGCTGCGAGCGATCGAGGCGGCCCAGCGCGCCGTGTCCTCCCCGCTGCTGGAGGAGATCGCGATCACCGGCGCCAAGGGGATCCTGGTGAACATCTCCTCGTCGAGCACCTTGAAGCTGCGCGAGATGAACGAGGCCGTGACCCTGGTCTACGAGGAGGCCCACGAGGACGCCGAGGTGGTGTTCGGCTGGGTGATCGACGAGAGCCTCGAAGACGAGGTGCGGGTGACGGTGATCGCGACGGGCTTCGAGGCCGAGACCGCCGAGCCTGAGCTGCCCACGACCACGCGCCCGTCCCTGGACCGGGTCCTCAAGGTGGAGCCCCGGGCGCCGCGCCGTCCGACGGTCACCTCGGTGACGCCGTGGGAGACGGTGCACGGCGGGGAGCAGTTCGACCTGCCGCCGTCGGTCCGTCAGCATCGGGAGCAGCGCCACGCCGAGGCCACGACGATGCCGTCGGTGCCGCTGCTGGACCGCAACCCCCACGAGGTCCTGGCGAGCCAGTCCGACGACGAGATGAGCCACCTCGACAAGCCCACGTACGTGCGCCGTCTCGCCGACTGAGCCCCGGGCCGCGCCCGATCCTGCAACAGGTTGTGACAGTCGCTGACCCCACCCCGGGCAGGCCTTGGTCCCTCTGGGCGGGTGTGCTACTTAACCGCCCGTCGCTGCGAAGATCGCCATCTCCGCACGAATCCCTTGGAGGGGTCCCGATGGGTCACGTTCGTCTCTTGTCCTCTGTCGCGCTGTTCTGTGTCGGCGCGCTGCTCCTCGTGTCCAGCCCCGCTGATGCGAAGCGGCTCGGCGTGAAGTTCTCCGCTGCTGAGTTCCGGGTCCAGCAGACGGTCATCGATGACGGCGACGGCTCGCCCGTCCGGATCGAGATCGAGCTCATGATCAAGGGGCGTACCGGCAGCGGGGGGCCGGACGAGGACGGCTTCGAGTACACCGTCCCGAACGCCGGGGTGTGGCTCGGCGTCCTGCAGGCCTGCGCCGGCAGCTCCGCCCGGCTCAGCGGCGTGGTCGCCCCCGAGGTGACCATGCGCGAAAAGGACGGCGGACGCGGGGCCAAGACCTTGGAAGGCACGGGCGGGCTGTACCAGCTCACCTGCCGCCAGATCCTGAAGTAGGGCCCTACGCCTGCTCCGTCACCCGGCGGAGCAGGTCGAGGGAGTCCAGGCTCTTCCCGCAGCCGAGCGCGACGCAGTAGAGCGGATCCTGCGCGACGATCACCGGCAGCCCGGTCTCTTCCCGCAGCAGATCGTCCAGGCCCCTCAGGAGCGCCCCGCCACCGGCCAGGATGATGCCCTGGTCGATGATGTCGGCGGCGAGCTCCGGCGGCGTCTTCTCCAGCGTGTGCTTGACGGCCTCGACGATGGCGTTCACGGGCTCCGCCAGGGCCTGCCGGATCTCTTCGCTGTCCACGGTGATGGTGCTGGGCACGCCGGTGAGCAGGTTGCGGCCCTTGACCTCGCGGCTGCGGGCCTCGTCTTCGGGCCAGGCGCAGCCGATCTCCATCTTGATGCGCTCGGCCGTGCGCTCGCCGATCAGCAGGTTGTGGTGCCTGCGGATCCAGGCGATCACGGCGTCGTCCATCGCGTCGCCGGCGACCCGGACCGAGGTCGAGAACACGATCCCGCCCAGGGAGATCACCGCGACCTCCGTGGTGCCGCCCCCGATGTCCACGATCATGTTGCCCTGGGGCTCGGTGACCGGAAGACCGGCCCCCAGCGCGGCCGCCATGGGCTCCTGGATCAGGTAGACCTCGCGCGCTCCTGCCGACGAGGCGGCTTCGCGCACCGCGCGCTTCTCCACCTCGGTGATCCCGAAGGGGATGCAGATGACGACCCGGGGGCGCACGAAGGTGCGGCGCCCGTGCACGCGGCGGATGAAGAACCGCAGCATGGCCTCGGTGACGTCCAGATCGGCGATGACGCCGTCCTTGAGGGGGCGGATGGTCTCGATGCCGCCGGGCACCTTGCCCAGCATCTCCCGCGCCTCGGTGCCGACGGCGAGCACCCGGAGCCCGTCCGCGTCGCCCTTGCGCACCGCCACCACGGACGGCTCGTTGAGCACGACGCCTTCGCCCTTGACGTAGACCAGCGTGTTCGCCGTGCCCAGATCGATGGCGAGGTCTCTGGAGAAGTAGCCGAGGATGTGGTCGATCGGCACGAGCGCTACTTGGGGTCGGTGCTGGAACCGCCGCCGTCGAAGCCCTTGATGTCCTTGCCCATCCGGACGTTGTTGATGATGGTCAGGCTCTTGTTGGTGTGCTTCGCGATGTTGTTCGCGTAGTCCTCGAGCGTTCCGGTGGTGCTCTTGTTCACCAGCACCTTGTCCCCGTCGCGCAGCACCAGATAGACCTCGTAGTGCGATCCGCCGATGAGGTAGGCGCCGGCCTGCATCTCGACCGAGGCGATGTCATCGAACGGGACCTGGCGGGTGGTCGGCTCCTCGCCGAGGGCCGTGTAGACCAGCACCACCCGCTGCTCCTTGGGGTCCACGGTGACGTTGCCCAGCTGCGTGGTGTTGAAGACCGACTGGTACATCCAGCCGCCGACCACCAGGAACACGAGCAGCAGGACGATGACGCCCATGATCGCCCCGCCGGACTTCTTGCCGACCTCGTGCTGGGACAGGTCGTGGAAGCAGTGCTTGCACCGGGTGGCGCTGACGGGGATCTCGTTCCCGCAGGACGGGCAGTCTTGCATCGGCTGAGTCACGGGGTGGCTTCTCCTTTGAGCGAACAAGCGTGCCGCGCGCGCGACGGCCAATAGAGCGTGGGAAGTCTAAGGGAATCAGCCGCCCTGGTGTCAAGTGGAGGAGCACCGTCGCCGCCCGGGCGCAGTTGTCCAGATTCTCTACTGATTTCAGACATCTTCTTGACACTGGAGGGCACTCGGCGCTCCTTGACACCCGTTTCTTGGCGCTGCTACAACCCGCTCCGCCTGCGACCCCTGCGCCGCTGGCACGCTCCAACGGCACAGGGAAGCCGAGTCGAGGGAACCGACTCGCGAAGGAGATCGCCTTGCTGCGTACGCATTTTCGATTCGCCACCGTGGTGGCCCTGTTCTTCGGTCTTGTCCTGTCCGGCACCGCGCTGGCCCAGACGACGACCGGTTCGCTCAAGGGCGAGGTGGTGGATCAGGCCGATGAGCCGATGGCCGGGGTCAGCCTGACCCTGTCCTCGGAGAACCTCATCGGCGGGGTCAAGACCGTCGTCACTGGCGACGACGGGCGCTTCCGGTTCCTCGGACTGCCGCCGGGCACCTACCGGATGGACGCCGAGAAGGAGGGGTTCAAGACCATCATCCGTCCCAACCTGGGCATCTCGATGGGCCGCTCGGTGTCGGTGCGGTTGGTGATGGAGGTCCCCGAGGTCGGCGAGACGGTGGTCGTCGAAGACCGCCGGCCCGTGGTGGACACGGAGACCACCGCCCAGTCGATCACCCTGAGCAACGAGTTCCTGCAGAACCTGCCCACCGGCCGGTCCTTCCAGGACGTCGTGCAGTTCCTCCCGGGTGTCACCGGCGGCAGCAACCCGAACATCAACGGCGGCTCGTCCCAGTCCAACAAGTACTACCTGGACGGCACGAACACGACGGACCCGGTGACGGGCACGTTCTCGATGAACTTCAACTTCGACGCGATCGAAGACCTCGAGGTCATCACCGCCGGCTACGACGCCCGGTACAACCAGGGCCTCGGCGGGACGATCAACATCGTCACGAAGTCCGGCGGCAACACCTTCGAGGGCGACTTCTCCGGGTACCTCGAGACCACCGCGCTGCAGGCCAAGGGTGGCGAGTACGCCCCGATCAGCAACCCCTCCGAGTCCATCTCGGCGGATGTGTACGCGAGCGTCGGCGGGCCGATCGTCAAGGACCGGTTCTGGTTCTTCATCTCCTACACCTTCCAGCACAACCGGAGCTGGGCCTCGGCCCGGGCGGACGTCGGTCGCGACTACGGCCTGTTCCCGCTGACGCCCACGACGTCGAACTTCCACGGGCTGATGGTCAAGCTGACGGCCCAGCCGGTGGCCCGGCACAAGCTGACGTTCACGTTCCGCACGGACCCCACGTCCTTCAACAACATCCAGCAGAGCGCCTCGATCCTCCCGGAGGCCGAGGCCATGTGGCGCCAGGGCGGCTTCAGCGCCGTGCTCGAGCACCAGGCCACCCTCGGCGGCTGGGGGCTGCTCACCACCACGCTGAACTACCAGTACTCCACCATCCGGGTGCAGCCCATCAGCTGGAAGGACTGCGACAACCGCCTGTCCTGGGGCTACTGCACCGACCCCGACAAGCAGGTCAGCGCGCGGTGGGGCGCCGTGTACGGCCTCGACCACGGCGGCTACGGCCAGTACGACTTCGACCGTCGGCACAACGCGTCCGGCGCCCTGAACTTCCAGGCCAGCGTGGACCGCTTCCTGGGCTCCCACACGGTGTACGCCGGCGCGGCCGTCACCCCCATGTGGACCAACCGGGACTACGGCTACATCAACAACGAAGCCTTCCTGGTGGAGCCGACGGACCTGAACGGGAACGGCGAGCTGCTCGAGGTCGAGGAGGTCTCGAGCCTGAGCACCTACGAGAACGTCTCGCGGTACGTCATCGCCAACGAGCCGAACGACGACGAGTTCGGCATCAACAGCCGGATCTACCTGCAGGACCGCTGGGTGCCCGCGCGGGGCGTCACCATCAACCTGGGTGGGTCCTTCCTCTTCTCGCGGCTCAACAACAACCGCGGCGAGGCGGTGCTCAACACCACGACGTTCACCTGGGGGCCGTCCATCTCCTGGGACCCCTTCCGCGACGGCAAGACGATGCTCGCGGCGAGCTTCGCCCAGCTGGTGGACCCGGGTCTGCTGAGCCTGTCGGCGATCCTGAACGACAACAACTTCAACTTCGAGCAGTACAACTGGGACGCCGCCCAGAAGAACTGGTCCACCCAGGCCGGTCGGGCCCAGACGCCCGCCAACAACATCCAGCACAGCGACCTCGTGCCGGCCCGCAGCAACGAGATCTTCATCCGCGCGGTCCGCGAGATCGCCCGCGACATGAGCGCGGAGGTGAACTTCCTGTACCGGAACTTCAAGAACAGCTGGGAGGACGACGAGGTCAACGTGGTGTGGAACGAGGACGGAACGAACTCCGTCGGGTTCCGCAACGGGACGGCCAGCAGCGTGTACCGCCTGCGCACCCCCCAGGACGCGCGCCGCGACTACTACTCGTTCTCGCTGATGGTGCGCAAGCAGCTGTCCGACAACCTCGAGCTGTTCGGCACCTACACGTTCTCCCGGCTCCTCGCCAACACCGCGGGCGCCACCGCGGGCTCCCGGCTCGGCACGAGCAACGACTTCGACAACCCCACCCAGCGGTACGTCGAGAACGGCCTCGCGCCCTTCAACCCGCCCCACGTCCTGCGCATGCTCGTGACCTACGACAAGCCCAACCAGTGGAAGGTCGCCGAGAACTTCTCCATCGGCTATTCGCTCGGCGGTGTCTTCGAGTTCCGCTCGGGCAGCGCCCTGGACCGGCGCCGCTGGAATGACTTCTACCGGGGCTACTCGAACTACATCCTGCGTCGCGGCACGTCGGAGCGGCTGCCCGCCCAGGCGCAGATCGACCTGCGAGGCAGCCTCGCGCTCCGTCCCGCGGGCACCCAGATCGACATCATCGTGCAGGTCTTCAACCTGCTGAACAACCAGGCCGTGGTCGGCGCGGCGTCCGCCGCCATCGACGCGAACGGGGAGGTCGTCGAGCTCGCCAACGAGAAGGGCCCCGTGTTCGCTTTGCCAGTCAGTTATCAGCGTGGCCGTACCTTCGAGGTAGGCCTGCGGTTCCGGTTCTAGGCCGGAGGAGCAAGACCATGAACGCCACGACCAACACCTTGATTCGCGCTGGCCTCGTCGCCCTGGGGGGCTCCCTGCTCCTCGGTGGCTGCGGCAACGAGAGCGGCATCCCCACCCGCCACCTGCAGGGCATCGTCACGCTGCCCCCGCTGGCGCTGTACGAGGCCGAGCCGGCAGATCCGGACCTCGTGACCGACGAGAACAGCAACGACGCCCTCGCGGCGGCGGACGGCCCGTTCGGCATCGGCTTCGGCTACCACATCGTGCGGGGGCGCTCGTACGCCACCTGCGACGCGGTCGCCGAGGACTCCACCTTCGAGGACCTGTGCGGCGGCAGCGATGATCGGGACTTCTTCCGGATCCGCTCGCAGTACCAGGGTCCGATGGCCTTCGAGGGCCGCGTGGTCCTGCGCAGCGGCCAGATCGAGGACGGCGTCGAGGCCGACATCGACCTGCAGATCTACGACAAGCAGGGCGCGCCGGTCTGGATCGACTCCAACGCCCCGGTCAACGAGCTGGACGACCTGGGGCAGCCGGTCCTGGACGAAGACGGCGATCCGGTCACCTACGTGCCCGAGCCGCGGAACCTGCAGCCCGTCATCAACGGCCAGGAGTTCTTCGTGGCCGTCACCATCAACTCCGAGGCGAACGGCATCGACTACGAGCTGGTGCTGGTGGGCAACGACCCGCGCGAGCACTTCATCGTGCAGGGCATCGAGCCGGGCGACGCCGTCACGTTCGACTTCGGTGAGCCCGTCGAGGAGCCGCGGCAGGCCGCCTACGAGATGAAGGTGGGCGCGTACCTCAACGAGGACGTGGACAACCTCGGCAACCCCGTCGGCGGCACGTCGTGCAACACGTGGACGCTGGACGAGGAGAGCGAGACGTTCTGGTGCACCTGGGACATGGTCTTCCTGCACCAGGTGACGGTGTCGGACGTGTCGCTCATCGAGGGCATGGGCGACGGCAAGGACAACGAGTGCAACGGCGTCGCCGACACGGGCACCGAAGAGGTGGACGCGGACGGTGATGGCTACACCATCGCCGAGGGCGACTGCAACGACACGGATCCCGACGTCGGCCCCTTCCGCGGTGACACCTGGGGTGACCGCAAGGACAACGACTGCGACGGCTGGGCGGACATCGGTCCCGACGACGTGGACGACGACGGCGACGGCTTCTGCGAGAACGGCCGCGACCTGAACCTGGACGGCGTCTGCCGCGGCCCCTCCGAGGCCGGCGGCTTCGGGCTCGGCGACTGCAACGACGCGGATCCCCGGATCTCCCCGGCGTTCGACTCCGAGATCCCCTCCAACGGCCTGGACGATGACTGCGTCAACGGCGACGCGGCGCTCGACAGCACGAACAGCGACTCCACCTCGACCACGCCGGACCCGTGGACCGATCTCGAGGAGCAGTCCTGCGGCACGAGCATCACCAACTCCAGCAGCGATCCCGCCAACAGCCCCGTCGACGCGGACGAGGACGGCCTGTGTGACTCGGATTGCCTCGGCACCGTGGGCTGCACGCAGGACTGGGACGGCGACGGGTACCACAACTGGCTCGAGTACCAGTGCAACATGGACCCCCTCGTGATCTCGACGGCGGCGGACTTCATGGACTACGACGGCGACGGCCTGTGCGACGGCATGGACCCCGACGCGGACAACGACGGTTCGCCGAAGAAGGTCGGGCAGGACGGCCTGGACTGCAACGACCTCAACCCCGAGATCCACCCCCACGCCATCGACGCGGACACCGGTGAGGTGATCGCGTCGAGCTTCAACTACGACGTCCCCGACGGCATCGACAACGACTGCGACGGCCAGGTGGACGAGAACCGCGACTGGGTCCGCACCGCCACGGGCTTCGAGGTCAACGCCGACTTCGTCACGCAGGACCTGGACGGCGACGGCTACACCCTCGCGCAGCGCGACTGCGACGACAACGACCCCGCGATGTACTTCGGTAACTGGGAAGTGCGCAGCAGCAACGTGGTCAGCAGCGACTTCAGCGTCGTGCACCTGTTCACCGCGGACGTCGAGTCCCTGAACTCCACGTCCATCCTGCCCGGCGTGCGCACGGCGACCGTCACGGTGCCCTACGACCTGCAGAAGGGTCGCGTGGCCTGGGAGCTGACGGCGGACTGGGACAACAACGAGCCGCCGACGATCAGCCCCGCCACCGCCAGCCTGCCCCGACTCGACGCCTGGTACGCCAAGCAGATCGAGGTCGGCAACCTGTGGTTCGAGGCGCTGGACGAGAACGGGCAGGAGATCTACTCCAACCCCGACGCGTCCGGCTTCGGGATCCCCACCGGCCCCTGGGAGGTCGGCACGTTCCAGGATCTCGGCGACGCCGCTCCGGCGGGCAAGACGAACGAGCTCAACGGGGTCAACGAGTCGGTCGTGCCCGACACCTGGGAGGGGGACACGGACGGCTACCGCATCGGGTTCCCGGACGGCGGACTGGTCAACTTCAAGCTGGACTGGACGGCGGGCATCGACCTCGATCTGACCGGCGTCTGCTACTACTTCGACGCCATCAACCCGCCCCGGTACTACAGCGGGATCATTCAGGGGCTGACGGACTTCTCGAAGCCCGAAGAAGGCGTCACCGCGGTGCCGCTGCCGGTGGGCTCGGACTGCTACTTCTTCGTCGTGACCTACTCCGGCTCGCCCGGTCCGTACACGGTGGAGATCACGGTCCTCGAAGAGTAGGCCGCCTCGCGGCGGTAGCTAGCTACCTCTCCTCCGGAAGCCCCGGATGAACGGTAGCGGTAGTTCCCAGGTCGGGGACGTCAGAGGCGCCCGAGGTCAAGGAGAACGAGGGACAGCAAGGAGGCGTACTCATGTACGCCGCAGGTCGCCGGCCTGAAGTTCGACGCAGAGATCGGGTGGATCGGGCGTTCCCGGACGGGAACTGGCTACTCGACCGACGTCGCCGCGATGGTGGCGTAGATCGCGGTGAGCATCCCGAGCACCAGGATCCAGTAGCTGCTCAGCCACAGCCCGACCAGCGCGGTCGCCAGGCCCGCTGGCACCAGCCCCGGCGCCAGGAGCCGGAGGACGGCCCCTGCTCGTTCGACCAGGGTCGCGGGCTTTGCGTCGGCAGGCATCGGGTCGCATTGTAGAGCCATGATTCGACAGCTTCGACGACTCCTCGGTGCGCTGCTCTTCTTCCTGCCCGTCCAGGTGCTCGCCTGGCGCCTGGACCGCCGGGGTCGGCGGAAGCGGGCGGTGCTGACGCTGCGCCTCGCGGGGGTGCTCCGGGAGGAGCGCGGCGGCCGGCGGGGGGATGGACGGGGCTGGCACGCCGGGATCCTGGACGTGCTGCAGCGGGCGGGGCACGACGCCTCCGTGCAGGCGGTGGCGCTGCGGATCGGCAGCCTGCAGGCAGGCTGGGGCCAGCTCGACGAGATCCGGTCCACGCTCCTGGAGCTGAGGGCGCGGGGCCGCAAGGTGTTCGTGTACCTCGACCGCCCCGGGCACGCCGAGTTCTTCCTGGCCACCGCCGCCGACCACGTCGCCATCGCGCCCCTGGCGACCCTGGAGATCCTGGGGCTGCGGGCCGAGGTGACCTTCTTCAAGGGCGTGCTCGAGCGGGCCGGGGTCACGCCGCACTTCCAGTCCGCCGGCGAGTTCAAGTCCTACAGCGAGGTGTTCACCCGCGAGGGCATGAGCGACGAGCATCGGGAGGCCCTGGACGTGGTCCTGCGCGGGATCCACGAGGCGTTCGTGGCGGCGGTGGCGCAGGGGCGGGGGCTCGAGCCGGAGGCCGTGCAGGCCCTCATCGACCGCGGCCCCTTCACCGCCGACGAGGCCGAGGAGGCCGGCCTCCTCGACGAGGTGCTCTACCCCGACCAGTGGAAGACGGCGATCCGCGAAGAGCTCGGCGAGCACGTGCCCGACGACGGCGAGATCAAGGACCCGGACGCCCGGGGCCGCCACGTCTTCGCGCCAGCGTTTCGGTGGCTGCGCATGGGGCGGCTCCTGCGCCGCATGAACGCCTTCGTGACGCCCCGCAAGAAGGTGGTGGTGCTCGCCGCGGAGGGGAACATCGTCGAGACGGACGCGAGCGAGGTGGGGCTGGGCAAGATCGCCCGGCGGCCCCTCGTGGCCGCGCTGCGAGAGCTCCGAAAGGACGAAGACGTCGCCGCGGTGGTGCTGCGCATCAACTCACCGGGGGGCAGCGGGCTGGCGTCGGACATGATCTGGCGGGAGCTGCGCCGGCTGCGGCGCAAGAAGCCGCTGGTGGCGTCCATGGGATCGGTGGCCGCCTCCGGGGGCTACTACCTGGCCATGGCGGCGGACGAGGTGCTGGCGGCGCCCCTGACCATCACCGGCTCCATCGGGGTGGTGGCCGGCAAGTTCGACATCAGCGCGCTCCTGGGCAAGCTCGGCGTGACCCGGGACGTGCTGTCCTACGGCGCCAACACGGGCCTGGGTTCCGCCACCGAGGGCCTGACCGAGGCCGAGCGGGACCGGCTGCAGGTGCAGATCGGCGCGTTCTACGACGCCTTCGTCGAGAAGGCCGCGGACTGCCGCGGGGTGGATCCGGGGACCCTCGAGCGGCACGCCAGGGGGCGGATCTGGACCGGGACCCAGGCCGCCGAGCGCAACCTCATCGACAGCACGGGCACGCTGGGGGACGCCATCCGCAAGGCCGCGGTGCGGGCGAAGCTGGGCACGGACTACGAGGTCTGGTACGCCGATCCGTCCCGCCCGGGGCTGCTCGACCGGCTGCAGCAGCTGCCGATCCCCGGCCTCGCCGGCGCCCGGGTGGAGCACGCCGAGGGTCGTCTCGTGGAGCTGTTCGATCAGATCCTGGGGGCGGCCCTGGGCGAACGCTCGGATCCGATCCAGGTGCGGCTGCCGTTCGACCTGCGGATCCGCTGAGGGCTGCGCGGCCGGCGCTCAGGGATAGAAGAGCGAGTTCCCGCCCAGGAACAGCGGGTAGGCCACCAGCAGATCCTGGCCCAGGCTGACTCCGCGCACCGTGCGGCTCCCGCTCGGATCGGCGGCCACCAGCTGGATCGCGTGGCGCCCCGCGCTGTCCGCGACCCCAGAGCTGCTCCGGTCCCACACCAGCAGCACCGGATCCGGCGCGGCGGAGCTGAAGTGCGCCAGATCGGCGATGCCGTCGTCCCCGTCGTACACCGGGACGGCCCGCTGCTCGTCGATGTCCACCGCCAGCAGGGTCATGGCCTCGGAGTTGAACGCGTCGTCGGCGCTCGATCCGCCGAACACCACGATGCGCCCGCTCGGATCCCACTGGAGCCGCGAACGCACCACCAGCCCGTCCATGGAGCCGTCGGGCACCGCGGTCTGGGCGCCGCCCGTCAGGACCTCCATGTCCGGCGCCGTGCTGCCAGCGGGCACGGCCGCGCCCTCCCACAGCAGCAGATCGGGCCGTCCCGTGAACGAGTCCTCGCAGATGTAGGCCAGACGCTGGTCCTCGTCCTCCAGGGGCGCAGGGGACCAGGCGCTGTCGAAGCAGGAGCTGTCGAGCGCCGCGGTCATGACCGTCCACGTGGACGGTGCGGTGTCCCCGTCGCTCCAGCCGGCGACCACGATGTCGCGGCGGCCCGTGTCGGGGGCGCGGCGGGTGGCCGACAGCAGGCCCGGCTGGGGCGCGAGGGCGAAGTCGGTGAAGGAGCCGGGCGCGCCCTCCACGAGCAGGCGGACCTCGGCCGTGTCCGGATCGACGCTCAGCACCGCCGTCAGCCCGTCGTACTGCACCGCGGTCACCAGGAAGGTGTTGGTGCCGGGCACCAGTCCGGCGAACTCCACCGTCTGGACCTCGGGCACGAGCACCGGGGTGGGCTCGGCCTCCGCGTCCAGCGGGAAGGCCATGAAGGACAGCTGCGGGCCCAGGTCCGGATCGTCGGTCTCGAACAGCAGGTGATCGCCCAGCCAGGTGAAGCGCACCGCCCGCAGCCCCGGCACGTCGGGGGCCAGATCCATCCCGCGGGTCGCCAGATCGAGCACCGCGGTGCGGCCGATCGGGACCTGGTCCACGTCCATCCCGGTGGCGATGACCGCCACGCGGGTGCCGAGCCGGTTCGGCAGGGCGAAGGGGG
Organism: uncultured Pseudomonadota bacterium; assembly: GCA_937891735.1. Lineage (GTDB taxonomy): Bacteria > Myxococcota_A > UBA796 > UBA9615 > UBA9615 > JAGSHC01. Next base: position 31,318 of record CALAGR010000067.1, read on the forward strand.
CGTAGGCGGGCAGCAGCCCATCGCCGTCGTCCTGCACGGGGGACTCGGGGCCGATCAGGAAGTCGGTCAGGGGGGTGACGTCGAAGTCGTCCGCGTCGAGGGCGGCGGGCGCCCCGTCCAGCCCGGCGGTGGCGCTGTCGGCGGTGGACACCGCCTGCACCTGGTAGATGTTGGTCTCCAGCGTGGTGGAGTCCGTGCCCACGAAGATGATGGTCTGCCCGAGCACGGGATCGACGCCCATGTCCCCCCCGCTCAGCTCGACGCCGGCGGACGCGCAGCCGCCCAGGGCGGTCGCGAGGGTGATGGCGGTGAGGGTTCGGAGCGACATACGCGGGGGTTGTCCTACAAGAACGGCGCCCCGCCGACGGGTTCCTTCGTGCCCGGAAGGTCCTCGCCGCCCCATCAGAAGCTCGTGCCGAGCTGGGCGTAGAAGGAACCGGTGGGGTAGGCGCCCTCTCCGAAGCCGAACGCGTATCCCACCCTGCCCGTGAGCACGCCGCCCCAGCCGACCACCACGTCGCCAACCAGCTCGGCCCCCACGGCGGGCCGCGTGTTCGCCCAGAAGGGCAGGAACCCGGTCGGGGCGCCCCGGTAGGCGGCGTAGGTCGTGTTGGAGAACACCTGGCCCGCCTCGGCGAAGACCACCGCCGACACGCTGCGCAGCCACAGCGGCGCCGTCAGGATCCCCCGCTCCACGAGCAGCAGCGGCAGGCGGTACTCGATGGTGCCGACGTACACGTGGTCGCCGCGCATGGACGACGTCGGGTAGCCCCGCAGGGCGTAGTAGCGGCCGGGCAGCGACACGTAGGGGCTGTCTCCGTAGGGTCCGCCGATCCTGAACGTGCTCTGGGGGATCGGCGTGCCCACGGTCGCTCCGGCCACCGCGCGCAGGGCCACCACGTGGTTCCTCAGCCAGGGCATCGTCTGGTAGGTGCGCGCCTCCACCGTCAGGATCCCGCGGTGCAGCTGGCCGCGGCTGCCGTCCTCCTGGATCCGGTACGCGCCCAGGAAGCTGCTCTCCACATCGAGCGACACGGACAGCAGGCGGGAGTCGTCCTCGGGCGAGATCCCGGCCGGGAAGCGGCGGAACTGGCCCCAGGCCCAGCCCAGCGACAAGCCGGAGAAGCTGCCGCGAGCGGGCAGCAGGCGGGGATCGACGTCGGCCGGCAGGTCGCGCAGGGGGCGCCGGAACTCGGCCTTGTACACCGCGGACAGGCTGTGCCGGGTCTTGACGGGCACGCTGACCCCGACGCTGAGCCGGTCGCGGCGCTCGAAGTAGCGCTCGCCGGCGCGGTAGCTGCCCCCGAACGTGGCGCCGATGCTCCCGGTCGGCGCCTTGGCGCGCAGCCACAGCGGGCCGTAGTCCAGGGAGATCGTGGAGAACGCCACCGACAAGCGCGGGCGCAGGGCGTTGAACGTGTAGCCCGCGGCCCATCCCACGTACCGCGAGTCGGTGCGGTACTGGATCGAGGCGTTCCAGAAGTGCTGCTCCAGCGCGTCGTAGCCGCCGATGCCCAGGCCGCCCACGGCCCCGGTGTCCGTCAGCGCCCCGAAGGGCGCGATGTAGCGCGGGGGCAGCAGGGTGCGCAGCGGGTTGTAGCGGGTGACGCGTCCGAGCTCGGGGGGCACCGTCACCGCGTCGGCCACGAAGGGGGTCTGCACCCCGGACTGGCGGATGACGTGCTGGCGGCGGCGCTCCCTGGGGGTGATCTCCTTGGGGGTGATCTCCTTGGGGGTGATCTCCTTGTCAGTGGCGGGCGATGCCTGCGCGCGGGTGGTGTAGTCGGCGCGCTGCCGATCCCGCTCGATGGCCGCCCGTGGGCCGGTGCCCCAGGGGGCGTCCGGGCCGGGCAGGCCCTCCAACGGATCCAGCGGGGACAGGGCCTGCAGCGACGGTCCCCAGCCGGGCCCCGGCAACACCCTGGCGGACAGCCGCACCTCCTCCCAGGTGCTCGGATCGAAGGGCATCTCCTCGAGCATCCACCCCTGCGAGGTGAAGCCCTGGAACGCGAGCCACTTCCCGTTTGGGGACACGTCAGGGTGGCGGGCGCCTCCCAGCAGGCGGGTCACGCGGAACACGGCGCCGTCGGACTGGCGGCTCGCGTACAGGTTCCAGATCCCGTCCCGGTCCGAGGCCCACACGAGCCACTTCCCATCGGGAGCCCAGGTGGGATCTGCGTCGGTCGCCCGATCCCAGGTCAGGGTGTGGACGAGGGCCAGCTCCTGGTCGAAGACGTGGATGTCCCGGAACCCGCCGGGCTTCCAGACCGACACCGCGAGGAAGGCGCCGGTGGGGTCCCAGGCCGGGCCCGCGTACTGGGTGCCGTCGTCGGCGGCGGTCAGCAGGGTGATCCGGGCCTCCTCGGCCGCGCGCTGGGTGCGTGCCTCCTCGGGGCCGGACTCGGGCTCGTCCCACCCCGCCGCGGGACCGGGAAGCGACCCGGCCGGCGCGGGGGCGTCGCCCGTGGACCCCTCCTCGGGAGGCGGCAGGTCCACCCGCACGAGCTGGGTCTGGCCCATCGACGTGGTGACCGCCAGGAGCCAGCCGTCCGGGTGCGGCGCGGGCCAGGTGAGGCGCCCGCCCACGGTCAGGCGCGTGCTCTTGCCGCTGGTCAGGTCCAGGGTGAACAGGTCCTTGAAGGTGGTGTAGCGCCCGGTGTTTCCGCCCATCGCCACCCAGGCGGTGGTGGCGTCCCTCAGGACGGTGCCCTCGACGCCGCCCCGATACACCCGCCGGTCCCCCGTGCCGTCGCGTCCGATCATGCGCACCGCGCTGCGCTCGCTGGGGGAGCCGTGGCTGTAGACGATCGAGGCGCTGTCCGGGGTGTAGCGCGGACTCGATGCCTCGCCGCTTCGGGTGGGGAGCCGGCGGGTGGGGGTCAGGCCGGAGCCCTGTCCCTGGATGCGCTCGGCCTCGGCCAGGTACCGGGCCGACGACTCGGTCCGCCATCGGCTCCACATGGGCACGAACCGCTCGCCGAAGGCCTTCTGGGCGGGCAGCAGGTAGGGGATCAGGCCCCGGGAGTGGGCGTGGTGAAACGTCAGCCACGCCTCGTTGGAGCTGCGGTAGGCCACCTCGAGGTGGAAGCGCACGCCGTACAGGTACCGGAGCTGCCCTCGGGGGAACTCCGACCCGTAGCCGTCGGCCATGTCGATGCGCGGGAAGCGCCCGTCCAGGGCGGCGGTGCGCAGGAGCATGTCGGTGTAGGTGGACCGACCCCGGCCGCCGGTGGTGGTGACGGTCTCGATCCAGGTGGCGAAGCCCTCGGTCATCCAGCCGGGGAGCACCCCGCCGGGCGCGATGAGGCGACCGGCGACGAACCGCAGGATCTGCAGGAAGTCCTCGGCCATGTCGATCTGCAGGATGTGCGCGTACTCGTGCACGAACAGCGCGAACCACCAGTCCTCGTAGCCGTCCAGGCTCGTGTCGGGGGTGGGCTGCACGACGTACAGCACGATCTGGTTGCCGGGCACGGTGCGGGCGAAGCCGTTGGCCGAGTCGGTGCTGTCCACCAGGGTCACCTGGGTGCGGCCCCGAGGCGCCCAGCCGATGAACGGCTGCAGGATGGCGTGCACCTCCTCGGCGAGCAGCGCGAACTCCGAGGCCAGCGGCTCCCCTCCCTGATGGAAGTGGATCGAGAAGTGGTCGGTGTCCAGCGTGTGCCAGCGCAGCGCGGGGTGCCATCGGGCGGCCTCGGCCTGCCCCGGGGCGGGTCCGCAGACGAGCAACAGCAGGAGCGCCGCGAGACCGGGGCCCAGGCGCACTAGGGGCAGTCCTGCTGCAGCTCGATGGCCCCGAGGTCCGGCGCCTTGCCGGCGCTGAAGGGGCGCGGATCGCCGTTCAGATCCACGGACACGCCCAGGTCGGTGCCGGCGCACCGGGCCGGCGAGTCGTCGGGGATCAGCAGCCCCGCTGCGGCGTCGATGAACTCCGGGTCCGGGTCGTAGATGACGGTCCCGCCGTTGGTGAGGCTCGGGTCCTCCACCAGCAGGGTCTCCAGGGTCAGCGCGGTGCTGTCCGGCACCCGGAGGCCGCGCCCGGAGCTCTGGCCCCACAGGATCGAGTTGCGGAGCTGCAGGGTCCACGGGCCGCCGGCCAGGTCGATGCCCCAGGCTTCGTCCGAGCCCAGCAGGGTGACGTGGTGCATCTGGATCGTGCCCGCGCCGGTACCCGAGAGCGCCGGACCGGCGGAGCCCGGGTCCCCGGTGCTCGGCACCAGCCCGCTCCAGCTGATGTTCGTGCCGAGCAGGCTGTTCTCCGCTCCCGCGAGCGCGACCAGGCCCTGTCCCTCGGTGCGGGCGACGACGCGGTCGAGCGCTGCGTCCACCGACGTGAGGGACACGATGGGGCCCGCTCCTCCGGCGTCTCCGGCGAGGAAGCCCTCGACGGTGGCCGCGGGAAGCTGGGCGCCGAGGATCACGTCAGTGGCCGTCAGGCTTCCGCCCCACAGGGTCAGGGCGGCGCCGTCGAACTCCGTCTCGTCCACGGTCAGCCCCTGCAGGGTGATCCGGCTGTCGCGGGCGGCGAGGGCCCCGTGGCCCGGCAGCAGGTCCTTGGCCCATCCGGCGTCTTCGGGCGCGTCGAGTCGGGCGTCCTGCTCGTGCCACGCCGCCGGTCGCCCGTTGCGCAGCAGGTGGCTGCCGTCGCGCAGATCGAGCTGGGAGCCGAGCACGTCGGCGCCGCGGATGGCGTGGTCACGGAGCGGCGTACGTTCGAGGATCGCCGCTCCGCCGCCGCGGATCCGCAGCCCCACGCCGCAGTCGGACACCACGTCGTCCCGCAGGGTCGCGGTGCCGGGGCCGATCACGTCCACACACAGGCCCGCCCCGCGCACGTCGAGGCCGGTCACGACGATGGCCCCCTGGGCGCCGGTGGACAGGCTCAGGAGCACGCGGTCCACGTCCGTGGGCAGGGCGCTGGCCCGCACCTGGGGCGCCCGAAGCCGGACCCGGCCGGGCTTGCCCAGCAGGTGCGTGTTGGCGGGGACCGTGATCTGCTCGCGGTAGGTGCCGCCCGCCACACAGACCGTGGCGCGCCCCAGGTCGCCGCCCGCCGCGTCCAGGGCCCCCTGGATGGTGTCGAAGGAGCCGGGCACGGTGTCGTTGTCGGGCGCCGGATCGGTCGGCGGGTTCACGAAGAACGTGCGCTCGGAGTCCGTCCCGGGCTGGCAGAAGTCCGAAGCCGGGCAGCCGCACAGCAGCACCGCCGCGAGGAGCAGGGCGCGCTGCATCAGAAGTAGTAGTGCACCCCGACGGCCGCGGCGGTGCCGCCGGTGGTCTGCACGTCGAGGACCTGGTTGCCCACATCGAGGTTCAGGCCGAACTCCGCGGACAGGCCGAGGTTCTCCAGGCCGAACAGGAAGAACTCGACGCCGAGCACCGCCCCGATCCGGGCCGCGGCCTTGTCGTCGTGGAAGCGCACGTAGCCGCCGCCGACGCCCGCGTACAGGTTGAGGTTGTCCTCGGCGAGGATCGGGATGAGCACGCGGCCGCCCGCAAAGAACCGGTCATCCTGGTCCTTGAGGAAGGCGAAGCCGACCATCGCCTGGACCTGGAGATTGATGGTCTCCTTGTTTGTCGGGATGCCGTACTTGACCGAGATCGCGGTCATCGAGCTGAAGTTGTTGTTGAAGCCGACGCCCAGGCGGCCGCGCAGATCCCGGGCGTGCGCCGAGGCGGGCACCATCAGGGACGAGGTCAGCAGCAGGGAGCCCAGCAGGAGCGGCAGCAGACGGCGCAGGGACATGGGCCGACGATACGTCCTGGGGCGCGCCACGGGAAGGTCGGTGGTGCATGAGCCGCTCCGCGGACAGCCTCCTTGCGCGGCACGCGGCCTGCTAGGCTCGCCGCGCGGTGGCGGCCCCCATCGCGCCTCATCTCGATCCAGCGCGAGACCCGATGAA
>CALAGR010000068.1 GCA_937891735.1 uncultured Pseudomonadota bacterium
GTACACGTCGACCCCGAGCTCCGCGCACGCTTCATCGACGCCGGCCCGCCAGTAGCCGGCATCGGCCGTCGCGGCCTCTGGAGCGCGGCCGAGGTTGTCGACGACCTGCTTCATCATCGGCACCAGGTTCCCGGCGTCAGGACACTGATTCGTGACGTCCTCGGCCACGATGATCTGGGCGGCATCGTCAACGGCCGCCTGGCAGTTGTAGCTCTGCACGAACGCCCCCTTGCTCTTCATGATCCGGCTGTCCGGATCAGTGAAGTTGCGCTGGGCCTTGTCGTGCGGAGTGCCGTCCGTCTTCGTTCGGGGCCGGTTCTTCGGCAGACCAGTGGGGGTCTGGAACGGCGGCCCGTCATCCTCATCGTCGTCATCGAGGAGCGCCTCGGCCTCTACGCGGCGCTTTGTGGCCAGGGTCCGGTTGAGCTTCTGGCGCTTCGGCTCGGCAGCGCTGTCAGCGCGCTCGTCACACCCTTCGGCGAGTTCGAGAAGACGGGCTGCGCGAGCCTTGCGGGCTTCCTCTTCCAGCGCCTTCTTCGCTTGCCGGAGCTTCGCCACGCGGCCTTGCCGGCGACGGAGTTCATGCGGGATGTCGACCTCGTCCACGCCCGTCCCAAGCCGGGCATCGTCCGCAGCATCCGAGTCCTCGGCCCGCGCCAGAAGGTCAGCGATCTCCGTATCGAGTCGTTCTTCCAACTTCAACATGAACTCGTAGCTGTTCGCCTTGTGCTTGCTCGCGTTCGCCTGGATCTTCGTCCCATCCAGGGCGATGTGGCCCAGCTTCACCAAGCCCGACTCCATGCACAGTCGCAGAACCTGCTGGAACAGCCCCTGCAGCGCATCGAGATGGTTTCGGCGAAACGCGCTGACCCTCGTGAAGTGGGGCTTCTGTCCACCGGTGAGCACCCGGAAGGCGACCTGCTCGTCGATCGCACGGGAGAGCTTCCGTGAGGAATACACGCCGGTGCTGTAGCCGTAGACCAGCAGCGCGACCATCATCGCGGGGTTGTAAGGACGCTCGCCTCGCGGGTCCTTCCCCTGGATCGCGCGCTCGATCGCACCCAGATCCAGAACCTCGACCAGATCGAGGACGAAGTAGACGAGGTGATCCCTCGAGAGCCAGTCCTTCGGCGACGGAGGAAACAGGAAGCTCTGGTCAGGAGTCCACGACCGGTAACGCTTGTGGGACATGCGTCCAGCAGATCACAAACCTGCCCACGCGTCGATCCCCGTGGCGGCACTCGTCTACGCGCTCCAGGCTCCTAGACGGCCTTGGCCTGAGCCGCCGCGTAGTAGGTCGGGATCGTGGCGACGGCGGCCTTGAGCGCGGGGAACAGAGCCAGGGGATCGACGTAGTGGCGAGTGCGGACGCCCTTGGGCGAGTGGCCGACGAGGTGGTCGATGGCGGAGTCCGCGATCCCCATCTCGACAAGGTGGCTGATCAGCCGCTTCCTCAGGGCGTGCGTGGGGTGGCCTTGGTACCGCTCGGCGGGGGTGCCCGATCGGCTCCAGGCCCCGTTGACCGTGTCGTGGATGTCCCGAGGGACCTCGCCGCAGATCAGGACGCCATCGGCGGGTCTGCCATCTTCCATTCGCCACTCCAGGAGTAGCCGGTAGAGGTCCGCGTGGACCGGAATCCAGCGGTTCGCCCGGGCCTCCTGGGCCGTCTTGGCGAGGGCGGGGGAGATGTTGATGGCTGGGCCGTAGTCATCCAGGTCGGGCTCGAAGTCGGACCAGCGGAGGTGACCGACCTGACCGACCCGGAGGCCGGTGTATCGCTGGAGCAGCATGGCCCGGCGGACAGCTACCGGCTCGTACTTGCGGCCCCGGACGTGGCCTGAGAGCCCCGAGATCATCGCGTCGATCTGCTCCCAGGTGGGGGCTCGGACGATCGGGGGCCGGGGGGCCTTGACCTTCGGCATGTGCGGCGGGGGGACCTCCGCCGGGTGGGCGTCGTTGGCCCAGCCCCACCACGCCTGGATCTTGCGGGAGTAGTTCGCCACGGTCGTCGGGGTGGCCCCACCGTCCACTATGGTGCTCAGCCAGCCGGAGACCGTGGCCCGGTTGAGCTGGTCGATGGTGGCGACCTTGGCCCGGCCTCGGGCGAACGCGACAAACCGGCCGATAACCTCGTAGCCGCGAAGCGTCGCGGGTCGGGCTCCTTCGACCGCCCTTTCCGCGACGTATTGCTTGTGGAGTCCATCCAGGGTGATGGCGGAGTTCCCCAGCGGCTCCCAAGAGCCCGTGGTGTCGATGGCGTGCTGGATCTCGCGGGCCAGTCGCTCGGCGTCCCGCTTGCTGCTTCCGCCCGGGAGCGTGTGCCTCCGCTGAGCCCCGTTGCTCCGGTAGCGGATGGTCCACTTGCTGCCCTGTTTGGTGACGCTCGCCATGTTTTCTCTCCATTCCATTCAACGGACGGGCTGGTAGGAAAACACAGGTTCATCCGAGACGTCAAGGTTAGATGGATGCAGATGTGCCTGACTTGAGTTTGCCCCCTGCCTGGTTCGGGAGGGAGGACCACCAGCCCGGGAGGAGGTCTGCCCGCCAGCGGACGTGCCGCCGTTTCCCCCAGGCTGAGCCCGTCTCCTTCGCGACCCCGACTCGGATCCCATCGTCCACGAGGTCGTAGAGCGTTTCGTTGCGGGTTCGGACCGTCCGTGCGGCTGCCCGGGTGGATATCCACGTCGGGGGTTGCACCGCAGGCTCAGGCCTCTCCGCATGCGCGGGTTCGGGAGGAGTCGTGCGGACGGTTCCAGCGGCGGGCTCCAGGGCGGCGGCGATCCGTTCCAGGGCCTCAGCGATTCGGGTGAGGTCGGAGCTCATCGACCGGACCGGCTGCCCGGATCGGGCACCGTGCCATCCGCTTGGCGGACGGCACGGAGCCCGTCGGCGCCCGGTATTCCTGCCATCCCGGGGGTGGTCTGCGGAGTTGCGGCCATAGGACACGAAAGGGAGATCCCCCCGAAGCAGGCAGGCCCATGTGGGCGCTTCGGAGGGACCTCGGTCGGGGGTGTTGCCCCACGATGTTGGTCTTCGGCCTACCTGTCCTCTACTGCGCGACACTGGGCGTAGCGAGCTGCTACGCGACGTGTAGCAACCGCCACGCGGGTTGATTGAGAGCGTCGGGGGTCAGCCGTCATCGCCAGGAACCTCCGGGCTTGCTGGCGCGCGGTAGACCGGGTTCGCGCTCCGGGGTTCGGCGATGTACGCCGCCAGGTGTTGTGCGAGCTCAGGCAGACTGGCCTCGAGCCTCTTGATCGCCCTCACGATCGCGTTCCCCACCGCCTTTCGCGCCTTTTCGATCGGACTCCGAGGAGAGGGCCTGGCTTTCCCGTGGACATCAGTCAGCTTGGCGATCTCAGACTGGAGAGCCTCTACCTCGGCTCTGAGGCGATCGGTCTGCTTGCTCGCAGGCTGCGCGTCCTGGATCCGACGGTTCAACCTCTTGATTTCGGTCCGGTAGCTCTTGACCGTCTCCGCGTTCAGCCTGGCGTCGTGAACTCTCAGTTCTTCGCGAGGATCGAGGATCGTCACAGCCTCCTCGGGCGGGTCCTCATCAACCTTGCGACTCAAGCGGTGGAGACTGACGGCGCTGATTGGCTTTGTCGCGTTCTGGACGAGCTTTCTGATGTACAGGAAGCCATCCAGGTGGGTGTACTGCTTCGACTCAGATCCTCCGAAGGAAATCGTCCACACCTCCCCACCTCTCTCGAACTGCGGCCGTGGGTCGTCCGGCTTGCTTGCCCGGTCGAACGGTTTGGGTCCGGGGATGGCCACCTCTTCCTCTAGCGGCTCGCCGCGAGGTCCCAGGATCGCGCGGAGCCGTTCCACTTCGGTCCGAGGAGCGAGCAGTCCCTCCAAGGTCACCCGCACTGGCTTGACCAGGCGCAGCGCACGGGTCGGATCGGAGTCAATGACCATGACGTAGGGCAGCACTACCGAGTCCCCGCCCTGGAGCAGAGGGTCGAGCGCATGGGTGAACACGGCGTACAGCCCTCGCGGGTACTTCAACGGAGCTGCTTGAGGGACATCCTCCCACTTGAAGGCCTCGCCGTTGTTCGGCCCGAACGCAGGCTCCATCACGGCCGTCTGGTCGTACTCGCCGGCCTCCAGCCAGACGCAGAGGAGTAACTGCCTCCACCGGTGTCGGTCGAGGAGGTCCCGGGGTGGGACCCCGAGGACGGCGGCCGCGTCCGCGAGCCGCAGGTATGGGATGTCTCTCATGTCGAGCCTGCCGATCAGATTGTAGGCGAGGCTCTGGGAGTGCCGGTCGGGTTCGGGTCTCTCGATCGACGTCCGGCAGCGACGTGACCATGTGCCACCACGAACGATGTAGCGAATCGCTACGGGTTTCGTCGCGCAAGTAAGAGCGACGAAGCCCGCGTCACATGGTGGGCCTCGACGCCTGGCGCGGTGGAGGAACACCCGCCAGTGGCCTCACCGGTAAGGAGCGGCGACGCATGCGCACGACACCAGACAGGTTCTCAGGCAGCCTCGTCGAGCAGGACGAATCGGAGCACATCGTTCGGGTCGTACGCCCTGAAGCGACGACGGACATCCAGGTCTCCGTCCGACGCCCCAGGCAGGAGCCCGGCACACCCCGTCCTGTGCCGAAACTCGGCCGATGTCCTTGCGTCCCTCGAACGGCACGGCGAAGGCTGCTTGTCCAGACGGGCTGCATGAGGGACGATCGGAGCCGTGAAGCCGCTGCGATTCGTGATGCTGGTGTTCGCCGGCTGGGTGAGCCGGCGGCAGCAGGAGGCGATCGGGTACCTGCTCGAGGAGAACCGGGTCCTCGCCGAGCAGTTGGGAGGACGTCGGCTTCGGCTGACGGACAGGCAACGGTGAAGTCTGGCCGTCAGGGGGAAAGCACTCGGCCGGAAGCAGCTCGCCGAGTACGCGGTCATGGTCACCCCGGACACGGTGCTGCGATGGCACCGTCGCCTCGTTGCTCGGACGGAGGGCGAGTCGGCCGAACAGAGGCCCGGGCGTCCTCGGACGCGGGATCGGGTCGCCCCGCTCGTCGTTCGGATGGCCGAAGAGAACGTCTCCTGGGGCTACACCCGAAGCTTCGTCGCTCTCTGGAACCGGGACACTGGTGGCGCGCCACTGTTCCACGTGTTCGGTCGAGGGAGCGGAGGGACGAGTCTCCATCTGCTCCCGAGAGGGCCGGACCTCCCCCGTCTCTCCCACGGGGTCGGGCACGGGCCGAAGCTCGACGACGGAGGTCGGACCGAGGCCGAATTCGATGATCGCCATCGAGACCGCGTCTACCGAGCCCGCGACGATCCCGTCCCACCGAACGGCGAGGCCACACAGGAAGTCGGTGTCGTTCATCGTCGAGTCCCGCTCGTCGGCGCGAGCCGCGATCACCTTCAAGCACCACTCCGGCTGATGATCCCCCACATCTTTCGGCGGCGCTCCTGACGCGCCCCCTGGTCCGCCTCGCCGGGCCCCTCGCAGGCCCCCGCAGCCCTGTCGAGTTTGCACTGGAGGTTGCGCCCACTCCGCTGGCGTGATCCCCTGTGGCGGCTTCCTGGAGCC
>CALAGR010000069.1 GCA_937891735.1 uncultured Pseudomonadota bacterium
AGTCCACGAAGATCCCCAGGTCCAGCAAGAGCGCGAAGGCCTCGCGGATGCTCGTGCCCGAGAAGCCGACCACGGCCGCGACCTCCCGGGAGTTGCCGTAGACCCAGACGCCTCCACCGTCTGCCGGCGCCTGCAAAAAGGCCAGCAACAGGACGGATCCAGCTCGCCCCCGGAGGCCGGGCAGCAGCTCCGCAACGGACCGAGGCATGGCCGCGAACGGCACCCCCGGCTTGACGCGGTAGCGCGCCAAGGCCTACTCGGCGCCGCCGGTCCAGGGCTCGCCCCAGGCCGCGACCGGGACCGTGCCTGACGTAGCACGGTCGATCAGAAGGGCCGTTGCGAGAGTCGGCGCCTGCCAGCGCGCCGGATTGAGGATGCGGCTCAGGGTCGACTTCGAGACACCGATGGACGCAGCAAGGGCAGCATCGGAGCCAGGGGTCGAGTCCGCGAGAGCGCGCATGAGCGCATGACCCCTGGAAGGGGTCCGGTGGGCCTGCAACGGCATGGACCGAACCCTACAGCACCACGTCGCAAGGATGCAACAGGGAATCGTTGCAAGGGTGCAACGATGCAGCTATCCTTGGAGCAACCCCAGGAGGTAGGCCATGCGAGCCCACGCCACCGAGATCGTGTTCCTGGCCGCTCGACGGCCCTGCCCCGTGTGCTCCTCGCCGGCCGGCGGCCCGTGCCTCAAGAGGCAGACGGCCGAGGCTTGCTACCGGGAGCGGAGCGAGGCCACGCGGCCCGAGGAGGGGGATCGTGCTGCCCCGGTGAAGGTCCCACACGAAGCCGCCTAGCTGGGTGGACGAATGTAGTGGGTGTCTCCCACCCACACGTCGATGCGCGCCTTGCAGCCCGCAGCTCGCGCCCGTGCTCTGACGAGAAGGCGGAGCGCGTCCGCGTTCCGGCCGCCGGAGCCGAGCAGCATCCTGACCGCTGGGCTTGGGCCGGCCACGCTCAGACGAACCTCGCCGGTCTCGCCCAGGGCCATGACCTCGACCTCTACCGCCGAGCTGTGCTCTGCGTCGACCAGTGGCAGGACCACCGCGCGCAGGTACTCCACGAGGATCTGGGAGATCGGAGGGTCGCTCACTTCGGAAACTCCACGGATCGAGCTTGTACGGTCGGTGCTCTGCTGATAGTGTCCAGCCCGTGACCAGACACCCCGGATCATGGGCCTACGAGGTCCGCGAGCGCCTACGCTCGCTCAGACTCTACACCGCCACGTCGCTCACACGAGCCGCTGGCGGAGAGTCCGGCTGTCCGTCGCTGGTCAAGGTCGAAGGGCACGAGTCCGTCAACCTCTACCTCGACGCCCTGGCCGGCTACTGCCGGCGCATGGGGCATCCCATCGAGGCCGTACTGCTGCCCTGGCGTGGAGGCCGTCCACAGGGCGGTCCTGCGACGACCCTGGACCACGAGGAGACCGTCCGCGCGAAGCTCCGCGACCTCGTGCAACAGCACGGGCTCCGCCCGCTGGCGACTCGCGCCGGCCTACACCACTCCACCCTGGCGCGATGGGCCTCCGGCGAATACCGCAGGCTCGACCTCCACCGCCTCGAACGACTTGCCCAGGCTGCCGGGCTCGACCCGGCGGACCTCATTCTCACACCCCACACCGGAGGGCTTCCCCAGTGACGACCGTTGCACGTCCGTTCCTGATCTCCCCCACCCGGCAGGCGCTCGCTGCGCTGGCCCGGGGGGACACCGCCGGCCTCATGCAGGCCTTCAACAACGACCCCGCCGCCCTGGCCCAGTTCGCCATCGAGACCCGGCGGCAGAACGTCGCCACGCTGGGCGCGCACGATGCGTTCGTGCGTCGGACCGCCAACGGCGCCATCCGCCAGATCATCCGACCCGTCAAGCTGTCCACCAAGGACGGGACGCTCTACCAGATCGGCGGAGGCACCAAGAAGCGCCCCGTCGACCCCGAGACCGGCCGCTGGATCGGGAAGTGCGACGTGCAGGAGTGGCAGAACAAGAACGGCCGGCGCGTGCGCTGGGAGGAGGTCGAGGTCCCCACGGACGGCCCGGCGATCCTGACCCACGAAGGCCTCCAGCGCTGCAACGAGGTCGTCGGCGCCTCCATCGTGTCGCCGCCCACCGTCGTCGTCGATGGCGAGCGCCGGACCAACCCCTACGTCGACCGGGCTCCGTCCAAGACCGGCCTGGGCGACGTGCGGCGGATCGTGCTCTGTACCTCCGTCGTCGGGTTCGCGCCGGCCACCGGCAACCCCGTCGTGGTCAACTACACCCTCGACTACGACCCCGCGAAGGAGCTGGCGCACATGCTGGCCAAGATCGCGGACGACTCGCCCGAGGACTGCTACCTCACGACCGAGGCCGAGGCCGAGGCCGAGCGCCAGGGGGACAACGGCCGCACCCGCTGGCAGTTTCACAGCCTCTACGCCGGGGTCGGATACTTCTACGACCTCCGCCTGGACGCCGTGCGCCGCGCATATCGGGAGTTCATTCAGATCCTCGCGTTCGCCACCCGCAAGGCGCAGACCGTGTGCCTCAGAAACGCGATGAAGCGGCACCCCGCGTTCAGTCGGCACCACGCGATCACCGACGACCGTGGCGAGGCCATCATCCCCGTGATCGGATGGACGAGCGAGGGGGACGCCCTGGATCAGGTCCAGCGCATCGGAGAGGCCCTGCGGCGCGGAGACACCGGACTCGACGACGTGGAGGCCCAGGTCGTCGACGTGGATGAGGTCTACGAGCCCGAGGGGGACGCCGACGCCGAGGCCGCCGCCCAGCGCGTCTTGTCTCCGCCCCAGGAGGAGGCCGGAGGGTCGCTGCTGGATCAGGTGTCCGTCGCCAGAGAGGACCGGGAGGCGCAGCTCGCAGAGGCCGTCCCCGTCCAGTCCGCCATCCCGGGCACGTCCGCCAAGGGCAAGCCAGTGGCCGAGGCCGGTGCCGCCCATCGCCGCAACGTGCTCCTCGACAAGGTGGCGCAGGGCATGGACTACCTCACCGCCGAGCAGGCCAGGAGCCTGCCCGATCCGGCCACGCTCGACGAGGCCGCGCTCCGAGGCGTGCTCACCCAGATCAACACCATGCTCGACGCGCAGGAAGGGGGCGACCAGTGAGCCGCCTCCGCCTGTCCCGCCTGACCGCCGAAGGCCTCCACGCAGGAGGCGTCCCCGCCATCGATCAGGCCATCGAGTCGCCGCTGGTGCTCGTGGTCGGCCTCAACGAGGCCGGCAAGACGACCATGATCAGCCTGCCCAACCTCGCGCTCGACGGTCCCACCGGCTCGCGCTGGCCCGTCCTGGGCACGTCGCCGTCCTACGACTTCGCCACGTCCGCCCGCTTCGAGCTGGACGACGGGAAGCGTGTGCTGGTCGGCCGTGGCATCGACCGAGGCAAGCACTGGGCTAGCCTGGACGGACGGCCGGGAGGCCTCAAGGACGTACAGGGCCGCATCGACGCGACGTTCGGCCGCGCCCGCACGTTCGACCTGGGCGCGTTCACAGGTCTCACCCCGCCGAAGCGCCTGGAGTGGCTGGAGGCCAGCGTGCTCGACTCCGGCGGATGGGACCGGGACCGGCTCCGCGCCGAGCTGGACGCGGACCGGCTGCCCGCCCTGGTCGCCGCCGTTGACCTCGACGTGGACACCCTCCTCACCGAGGACAACGACGCGCGCACCGGGCTCGTCAACCTGATCGAGGCCGTCAAGAAGGCCGCCCTGGACGCGGACCGGGACGTGAAGCGCCTGGACGCAAGCATCGCCCAGCAGCGCGCTGAGAAGGACGCCACCGAGTTGCCGCCGGGCACCGTGGCCCAGTGGCGAGACACGATCAGGAAGCTCCAGACGGAGCGCAGCGCGCTCGTGGAGAAGCGCGGGCAGATCCAGGGCGTCAAGTCCGCGTTGGAGGCGCACCAGAAGGCGCTCGTGGAGGTCGCCAGGGCCATCGAGGAGAGCCGAGCCCGGATCGTCGCAGCCGAGGAGGAGCTGGCTGCCGCCCGCGCCGGCCTCCCCCCCCTGGACGCCGAGGCGATCCGACTGGCAGACGCAGCAGGCCCGGCGACGGTCGCAGCCAAGGAGGCGAACGACAAGGCCGAGGCCGAGGCCGTGAAGCTCCGCGAGGCACTGGAGCGCGGGGAGAGCCCCGAGGCCGTGCAGACGATGGCGACCTCGATCCTGGGCATGATCGCCAACCGCCGCGATGAGTTCGAGGCCGCTGGGCCGGAGGTCGCCGCCGAGCGCTGGCTCCGCCACTTGCGCGCCCTGGCCGAGGCCGCGTCCAACCTCCCCAACCGCACCGCCTACGATGAGGCCGCCGCCGCTGCTGCGGCAACCATCTCCGCCTACGGGGCAGCCAAGGAGGCAGCGAGCGAGGCCGCCCGCGTGCTCACAGCGGCAACCAAGGAGGTCGCACGGAAGGAGAAGGCCTTGGGCCGCATCCACGCGGACCTCGTGCGCCAGGAGCAGCAAGCCGCACAGCTCCAGGCCGCGCAGCTCGACTCAGAAGCCTCCGGCGAGGAGGGAGTCACCGAGGCGATCAAGGGGCTCGACCAGAACATCGCAGACGCGACCGGCAACGCCGACACCCTGACCGACGCAGCCACCGCCACCGCCCTGCGGATGGAGCGCTCCCTCGACCGGGATCGAGCCACCCAGAAGCGCACCGACGCCCGGAGCGTGGTCAAGGGCCTGACCGCCGTGCTGGAGCGGATGCTCGCAGAAGTGATCCGCCCGTTCGTGGATCCGATCAGCCGGATCACCAGCGCCGTCGTCGACGCAGACTGCTACGTCGACCTCGCGGGCGGGTTCGACTTCGGTTGCCTGCGGCCGGACGGCACCCGCGTCCCGTGGGCGACGTGCTCCGAGTCGCAGCAGGCCGTCCTGCTGCTGGCGTTCGCCGTCGCCGTCCAGGGGCGCCTGGGGGGCTGGAGGCGCCTCGTGGTCGACGGGCTGGAGTGCATGGACGCCGAGCGGCGCACGCGCTTCCTGACCGCCATGCGCGAGGCCGTGGACCGCGACGAACTGGACACTCTGATCTGCGCCGTCGTGGACGACGGATGGACCCCGCCCATCGAGGCCGCTGCCCAGGTCGTGCGCCTGGAGAGGGGGACGCCGTGAGCGAGTCCGAGAGCTACCTCTATGTCGTGCGGCCGGACAAAGACGGCTGGCCGGTGATGCACAGGATCCGAATCCTCCGCGAAGGCCCCAAGGAGATCCACATCGAGCGACACCGTGCGACTGGATACAAAGCGCGGCTTTCCAATGACACCGCCTGGGTGCAGGTCGCACGGTCCGAGGCGCACGCCTGGGACGACGCACGCCAGCAGGCCGTCAAAGGCGTCACCCAGGCCAGGGTCCGACTGGCCGACGCACAGCTCTGGCTCACCGCGTTGGCCAAGGCCATGAGCGAAGGGGACGCCCCATGCGTCTGACCCACGTCCTGCACGAGGTCGGCATCCCGATCCGAGACCTCCAACTGCCCTGGAACCCGAACAGCCGCCAAGTGCGATACCTGCCCGAGTTTCGCGTGCCGCTGCCAACGAACAGTCGGATCCTCAAGGCCTCGACGCA
>CALAGR010000070.1 GCA_937891735.1 uncultured Pseudomonadota bacterium
TGGGATGCCGAGATGTAGTTGTCGTCACGCCGAGATGTAATTGTCGCTGAGCAGCAGGTCGAGCTGCCAGCGGACCTCGGCGTACAGGCTGCCGAACGCTCCGGGCCCCACGTGCGGCGCGAGGGAGCCCGGATCGCTCCAGGTCACCCGGTCGAAGCGCGGCCCCACGTACACCGTGAAGCGCTGCCGGGGGGACACATGCCAGCGCATGCCGAAGGACGCATACAGCGCGGTGTGCCCCACCAGCTGCCGAGCGCTCGTGCCCGGCTGGAGCACCCGGCGCCGCAGCTCCAGCCAGGGCTTCCAGCGCACCTCCACGGGGCCGGTGTACAGGGGCTTGCGGACGTGGTGGGGGTAGGGCAGGGCGACCGCGAGCTCCGCCCCGACCGAGAGCCGCGTGCGGTGCGACGTCAGGGTGACGGGGTACGTCGAGCCGCCGGTGGGCTCCGCGCTCTGGGGACGTGGATCGACGGAGGCGGCCGTACCCAGCTCGATCAGCACCCCGGCGTGCGGGGTCAGACGGACCTCGGGCCCGAGCACGAACGTGGGATCGACCCGCACCGACAAGCCGTAGGGCACCCGCTCCTCCACCGTCGCGGTGCCGCCGGGGCGCAGACCCACGCTGAGGCTCGGTCGGGAGGGCCGGTCATCCACCCTCGTCTCGCCCCGAGGGGACAGCAGCCCCGCGACCAGCCCCAGGAGGGACCCCGCCGTCCCGATGATCCCGATGCCCACCAGGGCCCCGAGGGGGTCGCCCTTGTCGTTGCCGTCGCCCGCCGCGAACATCGCCAGGCCCGCGCCGAAGTGCCCAACTGAGCCCGCCGCCAGCAGGGCCCGCGACGCGGCGGGGTGGGTGCAGTCCTCTTCGCCCGCCACGCAGCACGCCCGCAAGGACGGACAGGCGACCCGTCCGTCCGCGGGCCAGCTCGAGGGGGGCAGCGCCCCCGGCGCGTCGTCGCCAGCCTGGGCGCGGACCGGTAGGGCCAGCAGCAGCGCGAGCAGGAGGCAGCGAAGCGTCATCAGCGGGAGTATGCCGACCTCGCCGGCCGGTCGAGGGCGCTCCCCCCGAACGGGCTCAGAACGTCAGGCTGAGGCTGTAGTCGCCGCTCAGGGCGACTCCGGAGGCGTTCACCCAGCTGTCCACGACCACGTAGACCGTGCCGGAGACCACCGCGCTGGCGCTGTGGTTGCCCCGCGCCACGCAGTCGCTGGCGGACAACGAGCCCAGGATGTGCACGTCCACATCCACGCCGTACCCGTCGCTCACCCCCGCGGACAGCAGCCCTGAACCGGGAACCGTGACGCGGTAGATGCGCTCGGGCCCCGACTCGTCGGTGCTCCAGGAGCACGAGTAGCTGTCGAACAGGTCGCTGCCTCCGGCGGTGGTGCTCGTCTCCGTGAACGGCAGCGCCTCCACGCAGATCTGGCCCGGGGGGCAGCCGCCCGCGCCGGTGCCGCCGCCGCCGCTCGATCCGGCCGAGGAGGGGAGCAGCTGCAGATCCAGGGTGTAGGGCCCGTGCAGCGCCGAGCCCGAGCTGCTCACCCAGCTGTCGACGATCACGAAGGCCGCTCCGGGGCCCAGATCCGCCGATGCCGTCTGATCGCCGCGATCCAGGCAGTCCGAGGCGTCCAACGAGGCCAGGATGTGCACGTCCACGTCCACGCCGGCGCCGTCCATCACGGTGGCCGAGAGCAGGCCCGCAGAGGGCAGGTCGACCTCGTAGATCCGCTCCGGTCCAGACTCGTTCACGCTGGCCGCGCAGCTGTAGGAGTCGAACGCGTCGATCCCCGCGGTGGTCGTCCCGCTGTGGCTGAAGGGAAACGCATCGACGCAGATCCGGTCCGACGGACAGCCGCCGCTGGCGCCTGAGGCGACGTGCTGGATGCTGATGCTGAAGGGCCCGCTCAGCGCGTTGCCCGAGCCCGCGACCCAGCTGTCCACGACCACCTGGACCGTGCCCGCCGCGACCTGCGCGGAGGCCTGGGTGTTGCCGCGAGCGAGGCAGCTGGCGGCGTCGGCGCCCGCGAGGATGTGCACGTCCACGTCCACCCCGGTGCCGTCCGAGACCGTCGCCGTCAGCACCCCCGCTTCGGGGACCTGCACGACGTACACGAGCTCGGGTCCGCCTTCGTTGGTGCCCGGCGCGCAGGAGTACCCGTTGAGCACGCTCGCGGGGCTCAGGCTCGTGTTCCCGGATCCGCTGAACGGCAGCGTCCCCACCTGCACGATGTACGGAGGCGCCGGCTCTCCTCCCCCGTCGGCGGTACCCAGCACCGGCAGCGTGGAGGTGTACGTGTCCAACAGGGTGCCGGCGCCGTTTCGCGCCTCCGCCGTCAGGGCCCTGACGCCGGTCCAGGTGAAGGCGTAGTCCAGCGCGAAGCTCGCCGGGGTGCCGACCTCGGACCCCGTGGTCCGATCCGCCAGGGTGAACCCGTCCACCGCGTAGGCGACGGTGGCCGTGTCCGAGGGGACCTGGGCCGTGAACCGGTACGCGCCGTCGGAGAGCTGGCTCCAGCTCACCTGCAGCGAGTCGCTGGGCACCACCACCGTGCCGGCGGCGACGTCCACGAGGTCGCCGTCCCCGTCCAGCGCCCGCAGCTCGATGGACCGGGGCCCGGGGAAGAAGAACGGGAACTCGAACGTGAAGCTCGGCGGCGTGCCCACCTCGGCTCCGGTCGTGGGGCTGACGAGGCGGAACTGGTTGGCCCAGTACTCGATGGACGCGACCTCGGGGGTCGCGAGGGCCGAGAACCGCATGACCCCGTTGCCCAGGGACGTCGCCGCCCACTGCAGGATCGCCCCCTGGCCCGTGGGGCTGGGGCTGATGTCCAGCACCCGACTGCCTTCGGCGAGCACGTCGCCGGCCCCGTCGAAGGCCCGCGCCTGCAGCAGGTGGGTGCCGCCGGCCTGGGGCATGGGCACGTCCACCGCGAAGCCGAAGCCCTGGTCCACCTCCGCCAGGGGGCTGCCGTCGAGCAGGTACCGCACGCGTTCGGGGCTCACGCCGGTGTTGGCGGACAGGCGCCAGGTGGCTCCCGACAGGGGCGCCGCCCCCACCGCGATGGTCTCGGCGGGGGACACCACCACCGCCACGTTCGCCTCGCTGACGAGGACCCCGGACGGGTCGTATCCCTTCGCGGACAGGGTGCGGGGGCCGCTGGCGCCGAAGGTCCACCCGGTGTGCAGGGGGCTGCCCTGCAGGTCGGACACGAGCAGCTGCGGTCCCGCCCACAGGTCCACGTGGTGGGTCTCGTGGGCCAGCACCCGCACGGCCACCGGATCGCCCACCACCTCGCCGTCCCGGGGGACCGCGAACGCCACCGGGCCCCCCAGCCCCGAGGAGCCGCCGACGATCTCGGCCACCCGGGTCATGTAGGCGTCCCAGGGGAAGTACGCTCCGGGATCGACGCGCCCCGCGCAGGAGCTGGGCTGGATCTCGCCGTGTCCGACGATGTGCTGCCGGTCCAGGGGCACGTCGTGCTCCTGGGCGAGCCAGGCCGTCAGCTGCGCGGAGCTCTCGAGCAGCGCGGGCGTCCACTGGGAGCTGTTGCTGCTCGCGCCCTCGTGCTCGATGCCGATGGTGTCGGCGTTGTTCTGGCAGGCGTGCCACGCCTTGTCCGCGTCCCGCACCATCTGGGTGACGTGGCCGTCGCTGCGCCGCAGCACGTAGTGCGCGCTGACGTCGCTGCTCGCGTCGCGGAACCAGGAGATGGCGCCCCCGTAGGCCCCCTCGGTGGTGTGCAGCACGATGCGGCGGATCGCGGTGCCCCCGCGGCCGCTCTGGTTGCTGCTGTGGGCGGGCACCCAGGCGTCGGCGCCGGGGTAGTCGGCGCTGGACGAGAACGACTCGTCGCGCAGCCCCGGGGGCAGCACGTAGGCGACCCGGTCCAGGCCCGGCACGGCGCGCCGCGGCACCACCACCGTGTCGCCCCGCTCGTCGCTGGCCGCGAGTCCGGTCTGCAACGTGCGGAACACCTCGAAGGCGAGCTCGTGGTCGAGCCACTCCTCGTCGTAGCCGGCGAAGGCGGTCAGCACGTCCCACCAGCGCGCGTCGGGCAGGTCTGCATCGGCGTCGGGCGCCAGCTCGTCCCGCAGCGCAGACAGGTAGGCGACGGCGGCCAGGGTGGCCCCGGCCCGGCTGTCCCGCACCTGGGGCAGGGTCATGGCGGCGGCAGCGGCGGCCACCGGCAGCTGCTCCTCGGCCAGCCCGAGCAGGCCGTAGGTGGTGCGCGCGTGGGCGTCTTCGTTCGCGTCCCCGGTGCTCGGCGCGTCCTGGAAGGAGGTGCGCTTCCAGGCGATGGCGAGCAGCAGATCCGACGGCACGTCGTAGCGGGCGGCGGCTTCCTCGAGCAGCGACACGGCGGGCTGCCCGTCCAGCTGCGCGAGCTCGTCGTCGGTGTTCACGGCAGGGTCGATGAACGGATCGAGCGAGCAGGCGGTCAGCAGGATGACCAGGCACGGAATCAGGCGGCGCATGAACTCTCCCCGGATGCGCCCGCATGGTGCCAGTGGATCAGGGCGTCGATCCGGGGGAGTCGGACTCTCCACAACTCCTCAATGACCAGCCCCGCGCCGACGCCGGAACAGCAGCGCCAGGGGCAACAGGCCCAGGCTCGTGGGCGCGTCGGAGGCGCAGGCGCATCCGCTGGACTCACCGCGCCAGGGGCTGCGCTGGGCGCCGCTCAGGACCGGTCCGGCCCCCGGCGTCGCGCTGTCGTCGTCGTCGCCCGAGTCGTCGTCGCCTGTGTCGTCGTCGCCCGTGTCGTCGTCGTCGTCGTCGTCATA
>CALAGR010000071.1 GCA_937891735.1 uncultured Pseudomonadota bacterium
CGGCGACGGGCTCGACGACCTCGACGGGCGGGGCGGGCTCTTCAGCGACGGCCTCGACCGGCTGCGGCGCCTCCGTGGGTTCGGTGGCATCCAGGTCCGGGGACACAGCGACGGGGTCGGGAGTAGTCATTGTTCAGCCTTTTCTCTGTTGTGCGCACGCCTACGCGCGCTGGTGCGGCCGGGGGCTGAGAGCCCACTCCGGCGGCGAGGAGGCGGGATGGTATGCGAGCCGCGCGGTTCCGGCCACTTCTGGCCGCGTCAGATCGGCGCCAGGGAACGCCGGTGGCCGCTCAGTCGCTGCGCGCGTTGCGGAACATGCGCTGCCAGGGGATGCCCCCGAGGAGCGCCACGATGGCTGCGCCGGCGGTGATCCACAGGCCGGGTCCGATGGTCTGGGCGAGGTAGGTCAGCGTCTGCCAGGTGCCGACCAGGAGCAGGGCCAGCCCGATGAGCATGGACCCGAGCAGGGCCGGTCGCCGCCCCCACGCTCCCAGCGCGATCAGGATCCCGCCCACCGCGGGGATCGCCCAGATGGCGGTCCGCCCCTTCAGCGCGAGCTCGAGCCCGGTGTAGGACTCGAGGTTGATCTCGGTGGACTGCTGCCAGTTCAGGAAGAACCCGACCACCAGGCCGAGACCCGCGATGCAGGCCAGCGCGCGCCGAACAAAGGCGTCGATCCGGCCGGGGCCGGAGTGCTCGTCCCGGTTGGGGCCGGGGTACACGGCGGACCCTGGAAGGGAGCCGGGGGCCGGGTCGGAGTCGGCGTGCTCCGCGGGGTCCATGTCGGCGGCGGGAGGGGCGGGCGTGTGGTTGGTCACGGGGGGAGTGTAGAGCCAATGGGGTCGGCCCGACATGCGCGGCCAACGGTCCGCGTGGGGGACGATCACAACTGCTCCGTAGCTGGCACACTTCGCCCGTGCTGACGGGACCCCAGGGCGACGGTGTCTGCATCATCGGTCTCGGTCGATTCGGCAGGGCGTTCGCGACGCTGCTCGATGAAGAGGGGCATGCCGTCAGCGCCTGGGATCCCAGCCAGCCGCTGCCGCTGTCCGTCGGGCTGCCCTCCTTCGAGCGCGTAGCCGACTCCCGCATCGTCGTGCTGGCCACGCCGGTCGAGCAGGTGGGGGCGGTGGCCCGGGCGCTGCGCCCGCTCCTGACCCCCGAGCACATCGTGATCGACGTGGGCAGCGTCAAGGTCAGCCCGAGCACGGCGCTCGCCGCGGAGCTGGGGGACGCCGTGCCCTGGGTGGCGACGCACCCGCTCTTCGGGCCCGCGTCCATCGCTCGGGGTGACCGGCTGCGCGCCGTGGTGTGCCCGAACCCGCGGCACCCCGCGGCGACCCAGACGATCCGCGAGCTGTTCGTGAGTCTCGGCTGTTCGGTGCTGGACCTGGACGCGCACGAGCACGACAGGCGCATGGCCTCCACCCACGCCCTGGGCTTCTTCCTGGCGAAGGGACTGCTGGACGCGGGGGCCACGTTCGAGGACCCGGTCACGCCGCCGTCGTCCCAGGGCATCGCGCGCGCCATCCGCTCGGTGCGCTCCGACGCGGGCCACCTGCTCGTGTCGCTGCACCGGGAGAACCCCTACGCCGAGGCGATGCGGGAGAAGGCGCTGGAGTCCCTCGGCCGGCTGCACGAGGCCCTGTCGGGCATCGATCACGTCACCCACCTGCCCGCGGCCTCACCGGTGCTGGCGACCGATCCGGCGTTCCTGATCCCCAACCTGGGGAACCGCTCGCCCGAGCTGCGGGAGGTGCGCGACCTGATCGACGAGCTCGACGCCGATCTGGTCGATCTGCTGGCCCGGCGCGCGGTGCTGAGCCGCAGGGCCCAGCGGGCGAAGGCGCAGATCGGCGCGGGGGTCCGGGATCTGCGTCGGGAAGCGGAGCTGCGGTCCGCCCGGCGCGGCTGGGCTCGGGACGCGGGGCTGGACCCGACCCGGGTGGACTCGGTGTTCTCGGCGGTGATCGGGCTGTCCGTGGCGCTGCAGGAAGACCCGGACGACTCCTCCGACTGACCCGGCCGTGGCGCCCGGGACGACCCCTCAGCCCGCGACGCGGTCCAGGGCCTGGATCAGGCCGTCCGCGGAGAACCGCCCCCGCGCGTCCCGTTGGATGCCCGCCACGGCGGTCTGGGCATCGTGGGTGAAGAAGAGGCGTCCCTTGCGGGCCAGCAGGTCCGTCAGCAGCCGCTCCTTCTCCTCGATGAGCAGCTCCGGGAACCGGTCGTAGCCCATCGTGATGGGCAGGTGCACCCAGGGCACGCCGGGGATCAGGTCGCCCGCGAACAGCAGGGGCCCGTCGGCGGTGGCGATCTCCGTCAGCAGCAGCCCCGGCGTGTGCCCGTCGCTCAGGTGGAAGCGGAAGGCGGGGCCCAGGGAGTCGCTGGCGCTGCCCTTCACCACCTCGAGCCGCCCCGACTCGGCGAGCTGCCGGTTCAGGGTGGGCACGAAGCTGGCCCGGTCCCGGAAGTGGGGAGCCAGCGCACGATCCCAGGCGGCCTGGCCGACGATGAACGTCGCGTTGGGGAACAGGAGCCGGGGCTCGATGCCCTCCTGCCAGGCCGACAGCAGCCCGCCGGCGTGGTCGAAGTGCAGGTGGCTCAGCACGACGACGTCGATGTCCTCGTGGCTCAAGCCCAGGGCCGCCAGCGAGCGCAGGAGCACGTGCTCGGCCTCGACGACGCCGTAGCGGTCGCGCAGCTTCGGGTCGAAGAACACGCCGATGCCGGCCTCGAACAGGATCCGCCGGCCCCCCTGCTCGACCAGCAGGGCGCGGCAGGCCAGCGGGATGCGGTTGAGGTCGTCGGGGGTGCTCCACCGGGTCCACAGGGCCTTCGGGGCGTTGCCGAACATGGCGCCGCCGTCGAGCTTCTGGGTGTTTCCCGCGATCGAGCTGAGCCTCACGACGTCGCCTCGTCGTACGCGGGGGCGGCAAAGCCCACCAGCACGGTGTGACCCAGATCCAGGATCGGGCGCTTGACCAACATGCCGTCGGCGGCCAGCGCGTCGTACTGCTCCGCCGTCGACAGGCCGGGCAGGCGGTCCTTGAAGCCGCCGTTGCGGTACGACTGGCCCGCGGTGTTGAAGAAGCTCTTCAGGGGCAGCCCGGACCGGGCGTGCAGATCAGCCAGGGTCGCCGCGGACGGCGGGTCGGTCTTCAGCTCCACCAGGGTGGGCTGCACCCCGAGGCCCGCCAGGTGCTTGTGGGCCTGCTTGCAGGTGGAACAGCCGGAGTACCAGTACAGGGTCGCGCTCATGGTCGCGGACGGTAGCAGCGGCCGGGGCGTCATCGCGCCGCGAACACCGCGTGCAGCGAGCGCAGTCTCGCGTCCTTGGACCAGGACCGCGGATCGTCGGGCTGCCCGGTCCCCCGGTCCGCCCCCAGCAGGTCCGCCGCCGAGTCGCTCACGACGGCCCATCGGCCTTCCGCCCGGGCGAGCCCCGAGTAGAACATCGGCTCGACGGGGAAGCTGTCGTTGCGCACCACCACCTCCACCCGGTCGCCCCAGTCGGCCTGCACGGGCACGGTGAGCTCGACGATGTAGACGAAGAACCCGCGCCCCGCCTTGCCGTTGATGCGCGTGTTTCGCACCGTGAATCGCTGGGTGATCGCCTGCCCGTTCACGGTCAGGCTGAGCCCATCCGTGAGCGCCTCGAACTGGCGCCGGGCGTACGCGTTCTGCTCGTCCTGACCGAGACGCCGGGGCGGAGCGCTATCCTCCCCCTCTTCACCAGCACGCTTCCCCGTCCAGGGGTCGCGGGCGCCGCGCAGATCGGCCAGCACGAACTGTGTGGGCTTCTCGAGGACGACGACCGCCATGAGCCCGGCTGGCCCCAGCTTGAGCCCCGAGCGCAGCGAATACGCCTCGCGGTCCAGGGGGTGCGCCGCCGCGGTCACCGCGAACAGCAGGATCAGCGCTGTGATCGCCGCCGTCGTCCTCATCGCGCTCCTTCCGGGGTGCGGCCCTGCCTCGCTGCCGCCGGTGGGACCGGCTTCCGCCGCGCTCGCGGACACGTTCGTGAGCCTGCACCGGCGGATCTACGACGTCCACCGGCAGGGGGGTGATCGCCGGGCCATGCACGCGTGGCTCGCCCAGTCCTTCGCCGGCGAGGCCCTGACCGAGCAGTACATCTCCGCCTGGACCACCGCCCGGCGGCTGCAGGCCCAGGACGCGGACGTGGACGTGCGTCGGGTCGAGTACGGTGACGTCCTGCAGCTGCCGGGCCCGGAGGGGCGGATCCGGCTGGACGTGCGCTGGTCCGTGGGCGGCGTCCTGCGCCACGCGGCCCACGAGCACGCCCGGGTCAACCAGTACCGGGCCATCTACGAGATCGCCGACGTGGGTGATGGTCCGCGCATCGTGCAGGCGCGCATGCGCACCGCGAGCCGGCTGCTCAACCCCATCCTGGAGGGCGGCGCGTTCGATCTGTTCGCCCCGGATCAGGAGGGTCCGGCGGCGTTCCTGGATCCCGCGGATCTGCTCGACCGCGTGTCCCTGGGGGCACCGTGAACGCCGCCATCGTCCTCAAAGACCTGCGCTTTGCGTGGCCCGGGGCGGAGTTCGCGCTGGCGATCCCCGCCTGGGAGGTGCCGGCGGGTGAGCTCGCGGTGGTGCACGGACCCTCGGGGTGCGGCAAGTCCACGCTGCTCGGCCTGCTGGGGGGCGAGCTGGTGGGCCGCGGGGCCGTGAAGGTGGATGGTCAGGATCTGGGTGCGCTGGGGGATCGGGCGCGCCGGGCGTGGCGGATCCGCCGGGTGGGGCTCGTGTTCCAAGACTTCCCGCTGGTGGGCCACCTGTCCGCGCTCGACAACGTGCTGCTGCCTTTCCGTCTGGATCCTGGGGCGCGGGTCGATGCGCGGGCGCGGCAGCGGGCCCGTGCCCTCCTCGCCGAGCTGGAGATCGAGGGCCTGGGTGCCCGCCGGCCCGGCCACCTGTCGCAGGGAGAGCGGCAGCGGGTGGCCCTCGCCCGGGCCCTGGTCACCGAGCCGGCGCTGATCCTCGCCGACGAGCCCACGGCCGGGCTCGACGCGGGGCGTCGGGAGCGGGCGATGGACCTGCTGGAGCGGATCCGCGTGGAGCACGGTCCCACGGTGGTCGTGGTCACCCACGATCCGGCGGTCGTCGCCCGGGCCTCGGTCACCTTGGATCTGGGGGCCACCCCGTGATCCGCGACGCGAGCTTCCTCGCCCTGTCGTGGCTGCGCAGCACCCCGGCGCGCACGGTGGTGTTGGCCCTGGGCCTCGCCCTGGCCCTGGGGTTGCCGGTGTTCGTGCAGGGAGCCGCGGCCCTGCTGCAGGGCGCCTTGCTGGAGCGGGCCGCGTCGTCCCCGGTGCTGCTGGGGCAGCAGGGCAACGAGTACGACCTGGTCATGAACGCCCTGTACTTTCGTGGCCGCCTGCGCAGCCCGGCCCCGGGATCGCTGCTGACGCGGGCCGAGGAGGGGGACTACGGCGTGGCGGTTCCGCTGCACGTGCGCCACAGCGCCGAGGGGATCCCCGTCGTCGGCACGTCCCCGGAGTACTACGCCCTGCGCGGGCTGGCGGTGACCTCGGGGCGGCTGCCCGCGTTGCTGGGGGAGGTGGTGGTCGGCGCCGGCGTGGCGGCGGAGCGCGGCGTGGCGCCGGGGGACGTGCTGCGCAGCGATCTGACGGACCTGTACGACCTGTCCGCGGGCGGCGCGCTGGGGCTGCAGGTCGTGGGCGTGCTCGGGCCGGGCAACAGCCCCGACGACGCGGTGGTGCTCACGTCCCTGCAGACCGCCTGGGTGCTCGACGGCGCGCTGCACGGCCACGGCGATGTCCAGGAAGGGGGCGCAGCGGGCGTGGGCGAGGCGAGCCCCGGGATCTTCCTGTTCGAACAGATCGACGTGAGCAACCGGGACCAGTTCCACCTGCACGGCGGGCCCGAGTCGTTGTCGGTCGGGGCGGTGCTCGTGTTTCCCCGGGATCGGGCCGCGCACGACATCCTGTTGGGAGACTTCGCGACCGACCCGGACTACCAGGCGGTGCGTCCGAGCGAGGTGGTGGGGGCGATCCTGGCCATCGTGTTGCGGCTCCGGGACGTGATGACGTTCGGCCTCGGTCTGCTCGTGGCCTCGACGCTGGGCCTCTCAACAGTCATCCTGCTGCTCGGTCTCCGGCTGCGAGCGCCCGAACTGGGCCTCATGCGGCGCATGGGCGCCGCGCCTGCGACCCTCGCCGCGGTGGTCGCGACGGAGGCGGTGATCGTGCTCGGGGCGGCGACGCTGCTCGCCGTTGCCCTGGTCCGTGTGGGGCTGGTTTTCTTGGAGGCGATGATTTGATCCGAACCGGCCCGCTTGTCGCCTTGCTCGCCCTGGCGATCTCCTGCGCCCCCGCCCCTTCGCCGGAGGCCCAAGGCAGCGCAGACCATCAGCCCGTGGTGCGCAGCCTGTCCTGGCCGGTGTCCTGGCTCGTGGAGCGCCTCGCGGGGGATCTGGTGGACCATCGGTGCGTGCTGCCGGCGGGTGAGGACGCGGCGACCTGGCAGCCGCCCGGAGACCTCGTCGCGGAGCTGGCCAGGGCTGATCTCATCGTCGCCAACGGGGCGGGCTTCGAGGCCTGGACGGCCACCGCGTCGCTCCCCGCAAGCCGCCTGGTGGACGCGAGCCGGGGGATCGACCTGATCGAGCGGCAGGCCCGCACCCACCGGCACGGGCCCGGCGGCGAGCACACCCACGGAGCCGTCGATCCCCACACGTTCCTGGATCCCGGGCTCCTGGCCCTGGAGGCGGTCTCGGTCGCGGCGGGGCTCGAGAGGGTGGGGGCGGACGGCGCCACGCTCGATCAGCGGCTGGCGGCGGTGCAGGCCGACCTGCGGACCCTCGGTGCGGAGTGGGACCTGGCCCTGGCGCCCCTGTTGACCGCCCCGCCGGTGGACGCCGACCCCGATTGGGCCTACCTCTTTGCGCGGGTGGGGCTGCGCGCCCTGCCATCCTCCGGATCGCCGCCGCTCGGGAGCGAGGCCATCGCCTTGATCGAGCACCCGTCGGCCACCGGCTACGACTACATGGCCCAGTCGCGCGCGGCCATGGAACACATCTCAGGAGACGCCCATGACTGAACAAGGCGCACAGGGTTCGGAGGCTGCCACGGCGCCGCTGCTCGCCCTCGCCGGGCGGATCCGCGAGCCGCAGGTGGCTTCGCTGTTCGCGGTCCCGCTGGAGGTCTGGGCGTGCCGCCCGACGACGCCCCTGGAGCTCCTCGGGCCGGTCTACGACCTGGCCCTGACGGAGGGATGCTCCACCGTCGGCGAGCTCGTCAGCCGGTCGGCTTTCCTGCAGCGGCTCGCCCAGCGTACGGACGGCCCCACGCTGGCCCGGGATCTGGCCGCCGATCTGGAGGAGTGGATCGCCGAGTCCCAGGGCGTGTCCCGGCCGGATCTGTCGGACAGCGGGCTCAGCGCCGGCATGGACCTGGACGAGCTGGTCCGGTGGGCCCGGGCCCGAGGCGTCGCGCCCCTGCTCGAGGCCTCCGCGCGAAGGATGCTGCGCGACAAGCTCGCGGGTCGCGCGGACACGTGGCTGTGGTTCGAGGGCGCCCGGGGGGTGACGCTCGAGCGCGTGATGACGGCGGACACGGCCCGCTCCCGCGCCTGGCCCAGCCGCACCGCGGCTCCCGAGGCGGCGCAGGACGCGGCCATCGAGCTGCTGATGGACGAAGCGCTGCGGGCCGCCGAAGGCATGCGCGACGAGGCGGTGAGGGCCGCGCGACCCCGCACGCCGCCCCCCAC
>CALAGR010000072.1 GCA_937891735.1 uncultured Pseudomonadota bacterium
GCACAGCCGCAGCGTGCCGAGCGCGTTGCGGTCACCGATCCGCTCCAGGGTCTCGGTGGCGTCGCCGATCAGCTCCTTGGCGTGCGGCAGCTCTCCCCGGTCGGCGGCCATCGCCGCGGCCATGGCCTTGAAGATCCCCAGGAGGCGGGGCCCGGCGATGGTGGCGAGGCGGTCCAGCGCGTCGTGCATGACCTTGCCGGCCCGCGCCTCGTCTTCGCCGCGCACGTGGGCGAGCACCGCGCTGCACCCCCGCACGATGGCGATCTGCCTGCGATCCCCTGCGTCCTCGGCCGCCGCCTCCGCTTTGATGTAGGCGCGCTCCGCCTCGCCGGGGGCGCCGGTGAGCAGCGCCAGCTCCCCCAGATCGGTCCACACCCGCGCCTGACCCAGGTCGTCCCGCAGGGCCGTGTGGGCCTCCAGGGCCTCCATGAGGTGCTCCCGGGCGCGGCCGTGGTCGCCCCGGTCCGCCTCCAGCAACCCCAGGTTGCGCAGGATCACCGCCCGCACCGTGGGATCCCCCGCGCTGCCGTGCACCGCCAGGGCCTCCTCGCCGTGGGTCACCGCGTCATCGAGGCGGCCCCGCGCCGACTCCAGCGCGGACAGGTTCGCCAGGACGAGGCTCTCACCGCGCCGCGAGCCCAGCATCTGGTGGCCCAGAGCCCCCGAACGGATCAGCTCCAGGGCCTCCTCCCAGCGCCCCCGGGCCCCCAGGATGAGGCCGATGCGCGCCATGTTCCGGGCGGCGTAGACGAACAGCTCCAGTTCACCGACGGCCTGCAGGGACTCGCGCAGCACCGGCTCGGCTTCCTCCCGCCGCTCCAGGGCCCACAGCAGGAAGGCCAGGATGGGCCGCGCCCGAAGCAGCCCGCGCACATCGCCCAGCTCCTCGAACCGGCGCACCGCGTCTTCGTAGATCGGGATCGCGGCCAGGTGCTGATCGGCGAAGTGCAGGGCCAGCCCCCGGGAGAAGATGGCCTCCGCCAGCGGCTTGCCGCCCAGGGGCCGGGCGATGGCGATGGCGGCGTCCGCGTCGCTCAGGGCCCCCGCGGGGTCGCCGGAGCGGCGCCGGATCCGGGCCCGCGCGGTGTACAGGTCCACGCGCAGCGCGGGGGATGCGTCCTTGGTGGCCGAGATCGCGCCGTCCAGCAGGGCGCAGTGCTCCCCCGCCGGCCCCCGGACCACGAGGATCTCCTGCAGCATCAGGGCGGCCTGCGCCGTGGTCTCGGGATCGTCCGCCTGGTCCATGACCGCAGACAGGTTGTCCGCCTCCAGGGCGAGCCGCCGGAACGCCCGCAGGCCGTCGGAGGCGAGCAGCTCCGGGGCCAGCCGCGCGGCCCGGGCGAGCACCACCCGCCGGTGCCGTTCGACGGCGCCTGGCTCGTCCCCCGACTCCTCCAGCTGCTCCGCGGCGTAGGCCCGCACCGACTCGAGCATGCCCAGGCGCGTGTCTCCGGGTACGTCCTCGGGCTCGTAGCTGCGCAGCAGGGACTTGTCGATCAGCGCCTGGAGCACGTCAGGCACCCAGGGCGCGTTCGTCATGTCCTCGAAGGACACCACCTCCTCGGCGTCCTCGCTGAGGAACCCGCCGCGGAACACCGCGCACTGCGCCAGGGCCGTCTGCTCGGCCGGGGTCAGCAGCTCCCAGGACCAGTCCAGGGCGGCCCGCAGGGTGCGCTGCCGTTCGGGCAGATCGCGCCGCGCGCTGGTGGCCAGCTTGAACCGGTCTTCGAGCCGGCTGAGGATGATCTCCGGGGCGAGCACCGCGATCCGCGGCGCCACCAGCTCGATGGCCAGGGGCAGGCGATCCAGCCGCTCCACGATGCGCGTCGCCGTGGCCCGCACCCCGGCGTCCGGCACGAACCCCGGTCGGGCCGCAGCGGCCCGCTCCAGGAACAGCTCGATGGCGGCCTCCCGGTCCAGGGGGGACAGCTCCAGCAGGATCTCCGGCCCGATCCGAAGCCGCTCGCGGGACGTGATGAGGAAGCGCACCGCCGGGAGGGAGTCCACCCAGCCCGCGAACAGCGGCGCGGCCTCCTCCAGCACCTGCTCGGCGTTGTCCAGGACCAGCACCGTGGCGCCGCGGGCCAGCAGATCCCGCGCGATCCGCTCCGCCGGGTCCCGCAGGCCCGTGGTCTCGCCGAGGGCGACGTCCAGGACCCGCCCCATGACGCGCAGGACGTGGGCGGTGTCGCGGGACTCGGTCAGATCGCAGAACCACACCCCGCCGGGGAAGGCGCCCGTGTCGGCGAGGTCCATGCCCACTTCGCGGGCCAGCCTGGTCTTTCCGGCCCCTCCGGACCCGAGCACGGTCACCACCCGCGCCCCCCCGCTCAGCAGCCCCAACAGCCGGGTCCGCTCCTGTACGCGGCCCACGAACCGCCCCGTGTCGGGGCGCAGGTTGGTGGGGCTGGGGCCCTGGGGCGACGGCTCGTGAGGGGCCAGCTCGGGACCCAGGGGCAAGCCCAGGAGCGGCTCGAACCGGTACCCGAAGCCGTGCACGGTCAGCAGGTGGCGCGGCTGCGCGGGATCCCGCTCGATCTTGGCCCGCAGCCGCTGCACCGTCGTGTCCGCGGTGCGGGACATGACCCCGGGCCGGTAGCCCCACACATCCGTCAGGAGCTGCTCGCGGGAGATGTCTTCGCCCGAGCGGGCGGCCAGGTAGGCCAGCAGCTCGGTCTCCTTCGTGGTGAGGGTGCGGTCCTGGTCCTCTCGACGGACGACGCGCCGCGCGAGATCGACCGGGCCCACCTCGAGGCGGAGCACGTCATTGGCACCGGAGGGACTCATCGCTCCAAAGAGTAGCCCACGAGCCGGTCCAGGACTCAGCCGCAGGGCGGCCGATCCACCCCGCACCCTCCGCAGGCCCCCACCATCGGCTCGCCGCAGGCCCCCTTGCTCGCTCCCACCCGGTGCGCGCTGAGCAGCTTCGTCATCGGTTCGTCGCCGCAGTGGGGACAGTCGGGCGCCGGAGCCCCGTGCTTCTGGATGACCTCGCGGGTCTTGCCGCACGCTGGACAGACGTACTCGTAGATGGGCATGGGACCACGATGGAACGCCCTTCAAACCTCGTCAAGCCGTGTCGTCAGGGTCTCGCGAACGCGTGACTGCGCCGGATCAGGGGTTCCATCCATCCCATTGCGCTCACCTGTCAGACGTCAGCGCGCCGCCGCACCCTGCGTGTTTCCCTCCACTCGATGACCACCTTGTTCCAAAGGTCTGACGAATGACCCACGCCGCCTCCACGTCACGCTGGGGACTCCTCTCCCTCGTCGCTGCCCTGCTCATCGGAGGCGTCGTCGTGGGCCCCCCTGCGGCCGTCGCCGACTCGCTGGACTGCGCCCTGTGTCACAGCTTCCCGGGCCTCAGCCGGCTCGACAAGGACACCGGAGAGCTGCACCTCTTCTTCATCAGCGCGCAGCACTCCGCCCGCCTGGAGGGGCCCCACGCCCGCCTCGCCTGCACGGACTGCCACTCGCGCGACGAGATCGCCACCGTCCCGCACGAGGAGGTGACGCCGGTGGACTGCACGCAGCAGTGCCACGTGATGGGGTCCGGCGGGGTGACCATCGACTTCTCCCACAAGGCGGTGGCTGAGCGCCTGGCCACCAGCGTGCACGAGCGGTCCGTCCTGGCGGACCTGCCCTTCGAGCAGCCGCCGCTGCGGGAAGGCCAGTCGCCGTGCCTGTACTGCCACGACCAGCCGGTGCTGCGCGATGCGCAGCTGGAGTCCCACGGCTACCGCGGCGCGTCGCCCGACACCCGCTGCCGCACCTGCCACGACGACAACCTGCCCGTGGACGTGGAGTACTACCTGCGGCACACCGCCGGCCGCCTGCGGTCCGCCCGCCCCGTTCGGGAGACGGCCCGGGCCTGCGCCTACTGCCACAGCGACCCCGTCATCAACGAACAGACGGGCCTGCACGACGCGGTGACGAGCTACTTCCGCAGCTTCCACGGCAAGGCCAACCTGCTGGGCGCCCACGACACGGCGACCTGCCTGGACTGCCACCGGGCCGAGTCGGGCGACGTGCACGGCATGCGCGCGGCCGACGATCCCGAGTCCCGCACCCACCCCGACAACCTGCGCACCACCTGCCGGTCGTCGGGCTGCCACGACGACGCCGTGCCCGAGCTGTCGGACGCGGGTGTGCATCTGCGCCTGGACCCCCAGACGATGACCGTGGAGTACGTGGTGTTCGCGTGCTTCGTGCTGCTCATCGTCGGCGTCATGAGCCTGTACTACCTGTTGTTCCTGCTCGAGATGCTCCGCACCGCGTTCGGACGCCACGACCCGCAGCACGACCGGGATCTGGCCCTGGTGCGGGCGGTGTCCGCGGACCGCCGGGGGCGCCGTCGACTCAAGCGGATGACCGTGCACCAGCGGGTCCAGCACTGGCTGCTGGTCGTCTTCTTCGTGATCCTCGCGGGCACCGGGATGCCGATGAAGTTCGCGTCCCACGAGGCGATGCAGACCGTCTCGGCGGTGCTCGGAGGGCTCGCCTCGATCCGCTTCCTGCACCACTTCGCGGGCTTCGCGCTCCTCGCGGTGTTCGGCTACCACGTCATCTATCTGGCCCTCGAGATGGTCTGGGCGGTGGCCAGGAGCCGGCGGGAGGATCCGAGCCGCGGCGTGCTCAGGACCGTGGCGGAGCTCGCCTGGTGGTCCCCGATGATGGTCCGGCCCGACGACGTCAAGCAGTTCGCGTTGCTGTTTGCCTACCTGCTGGGCCTGCGCAAGGACCGCCCGGAGCTGCCCAAGTACCACTTCCACCACAAGTTCGAGTACATGGCGGTCTTCTGGGGCATGGCCGTCATCGGGGCGAGCGGCGTGATGCTGTGGGCCCAGTCGAGCTCGCCGCAGCTGCTCGGAGGGCGGGCCCTCAACTTCGCCCACATCGTGCACTCCGACGAGGCCTTCCTCGCGGTGCTGTACATCGTGTTCGCCCACATGTTCGCGGTGATCTTCTCGCCGACCGTGTTCCCGCTCTCGCTCGGCTCGCTCACCGGCGACGCGCCCGACGCGGAGAACGTCGAGGGCCACATGAAGCTCGTGCGGGAGATCGCCGCCGAGCTGGGCATCGAGCAGCCGCCGGAGCACGACCTGCCGCCCACGCCGGGGGCCCGCCTCGGCGACCTCATCCGGCGCCTGTACGCGCTCGGGCTGGTGGGCTCGATCGTGGCCCTGGCGGTGGTCACCCTGACCGGGCTGTTCGCGGAGCTGCGCGGCGGCCACCCCGAGGTGGACGTGGAGCAGATCAGCTTGCGCCTGGACGCCCAGAGCCTCACCTCGACCCCCCTGACCGGCAAGGACAGCGCCGGCACGGGCTCGGCCCGCCGGTCCCCCTACCAGCGGGGCCCGCTGGCCCACTTCCACGTGATCCCTGCGTGGTTCACGGTGGATCCCGCCAACGGCTGCACCACGGGGGGCTGCCACGAGGTCCTGCCCCACGGCGAGCGCAAGGAGAGCCGGGCCTTCCTCAACATGCACTCCACCTTCCTGGATTGTCTGGTGTGTCACCGGGAGGACCCCGTCGCGGCGGGCGACATCACCTGGGTCTCCACGACGGACCGGACGACGGCGCAGACCCCCGCGGTGCTTCGGCTGCGGGTCGCCCTCGAGGCCGAGCCGCCGGCGTCGTCC
The DNA here is from genome assembly GCA_937891735.1 of uncultured Pseudomonadota bacterium. Taxonomy (GTDB): domain Bacteria; phylum Myxococcota_A; class UBA796; order UBA9615; family UBA9615; genus JAGSHC01. The sequence goes on from CALAGR010000072.1 coordinate 5,642, forward strand.
GAAGGGGTGCGCGCCCTGGACGCCCAGGTGCGGGCGCTGCTCGGGGAGGCGGGCGCCGCGGCGGGCGGTGACTGGGAGATGCAGGGCTGGCTGTTCGCCCTGGAGACCTCCCGGGTGGGCGGGGTGAACCACACCGCGGTCCTGGCGGAGATCCGGGAGGGCATCGTCAGGCACGGCCGAGGCGAGTACGGCGTCAAGCTGGGCCTCCCAGGACAGACCTGGCGCCCCGACTTCGCCCAGTCCGAGGCGGCCCGGGCCCTCGCGGAGAACGGCGGGCCGAGCGACGAGGCGAAGCGCGAGGAACTGGAGAAGGTCGTGCATCGCGGCACCGTGCGGCCCGAGGTCGAGTGCACCGGCTGCCACGCCGAGCGCGACGGGCTGCTGGACTTCGGAGCGCTGGGCTACTCCGCAGACCGGGCCGCGGATCTGCGGCACAACAAGGTGGAGCGCTACTCCCGCTCCGTCGAGCAGGGGGAGACCTTCTATCTGCCCACCGTCCTGCGGTCGGGGGCGCCCTCGAAGGCGCCCATGGACGACGGATCGTCCCCGGCCGATCCCACCCCGGCGGTCCCGAACGACGGGACCGGGAAGGCACCCATCCGATGAAACGTGCAGCTCTCTTGACCGCAGTCGTCGCGCTGGCGGCCGTGTCCCTGCTGCCCTCCCGGTCGCTGGCCGGGCAGATGGTCGTGGCGCGTCCCGTGCAGACCTTCGGGGAAGCCTCCGGGCTGGCGTTGCCGACGGACGTCGCCGTCGGGCCGGGAGGCGAGGTCTGGGTCGCCGACGGAGTCAACGACCGGGTGATCGGCTTCGGGCCGAACGGCGCCGTGCTCCGCACCATTCGCCGCGGGGCGGGTCGAGGCCTGAGCAACCCCACCGCCGTCGCCACCAGCGCCGACGGACGCCTGTGGATCGCTGACGCCGGCGGGCGGCGCGTGGTCGTCATCCAGCCCGGCGGGCGCGAGTACACCGTCCCGCTGGGGCCGTCGTGGCGGGCCACGGTGGACCTCACCGATCTCGCCGTGTCGCCCGACGGGACCACGCTCTGGCTGGTGGACAACGACCACCACCGCTTGTACCGCGGCGACATGCAGAGCGGTGTCTGGACGTCCTTCGGCGCGCAGGGCGCAGCCCTGGGTCAGCTGAACCACCCCTTCATGATCGCCCGGGCCGCGGACGGTCACGTCTTCGTCAGCGACGTGCTCAACACCCGGGTCCAGCAGTTCGACGGCTCCGGCGGGGCGGCGCGGGCCATCGGTCGGTTCGGGGTCACCCCCGGGCAGCTGTACCGACCCTCCGGCGTGGCGGCGGTGGCGGGCACGGTCTGGGTGGCCGACGCGACCCTGGGCGTCGTGCAGATCTTCTCCGAGACGGGCCAGCTGGTGGACGTGATCCGCGCCCCGGGGGGCGGCGCGCTGCACCTCGAGCACCCCATGGGGATCGAGGTGGTCGGTGATCAGCTGTACGTGACCGAGCTGGGGGCTGGCCGCGTGCGCAGGTTCGAGATCGCCATGGCCGCCGGAGAGGCCCGCGTGGCGGTCGCGCCGCGCATCGGATCCAAGGAGATCTCCGGGTCGGAGTGCACGATCTGCCACCTGGAGGCGGTGCCCGATCTGGTCGAGCGCAACGCCGCCGCCCTCATCAGCCGGCCCGACGACGCGAAGGAGGACCCGTGGGTGAGCCGCGACGCGTCCTGCCTGTCCTGCCACGACGGCGCGGTGATGGACTCGCGGCGCACCGTGTGGCGAGGCCGCAGCCACCCGCTGGGAGCGCTCGACGGGCTCAAGGGCCTGGGGACCGACCTGCCGCTGCCCCGAGGCGAGATCGCCTGCCGCACCTGCCACACCGCCCACACCCTGGGGGGCTCGGGCCAGCAGCATCGGGACGCCCTGATGCTGCGCGTGCAGAGCCGTCCGAGCGATCTGTGCATCAGCTGCCACTTCGACACCCACCGGGACGGCCAGCACCCCGTTGGGGACGTGGCCAAGGTCGGCGGAGGCATCGATCCCAAGGTCGAGCGGGTGGATTGCATGGACTGCCACGTCAACCACGGCAGCCACGACAAGCAGCTCCTCAGCGCCGCCGCCGAGCACGACGCCTGTGAGGCGTGCCACGTGGGCGTGGAGCGCCACGCCTCGGGTGAGCACCCGCTGCAGGTGGACGCGGACCCGGCGACGGCGGCGCGCAAGCGGGGCGGCCACGTCGGCCAGGACAACGTCATCGTCTGTCGAAGCTGCCACCAGATGCACACGGGGAGCCCGCCGAAGGCCCGGTGCCACACCTGCCATCCCAGCCAGGTCGTGCAAGCGGACGCCAAGGCGCCCCGGCACAGCGAGCTGGAGTGCATCGAGTGCCACCTCGCCCACGAGGGCGCCGGGGTGGACCGGCGTGGCTACATGACGTCCGCGGATCCGCGTGGGTGTCTGTACTGCCACGGAGAGGGCGCGTCCCACGAGCCTGTCCAGGCCCACCCGGGCACGCTCGGGCACGTGATGTTCGACGCCGAGGGCAAGACCGATCCGCCGCTGGAGGGCTGCCCGAGCTGCCACGGCGCCCACGACTCCACGCCGAAGGACCAGGAGCTGTGCCGCGACTGCCACGCCGAGCAGGACCAGGAGGTCGCCGAGGCCGGGCACGGCGCCGCCAACTGCCTGGACTGCCACCCGGTGCACGAGCGGGCGCCGTCGCGGGACGAGGGTACGTTCGCGGAGCTCAACCCGGTGTCTCGGCGGTGCCTGGGCTGCCACAGCGAGGGCGCTGAGGTGGAGGGCATGGGCGAGGCCCCGCGGGTCATCGAGTTCACCCACCCGGTGCCCGTCTTCGAGGACGACGGAAACCGCATGGTCGCGCTGGAGGGGCTGCAGCTCTTCGATCCGACCGGAAAGCTGGAGCCCCCGGACCGCAACGGCGTGCTGACGTGCGCCACCTGTCACCGCACCCACGGACCGGACCGGGAGCGGCCCGGAACGAAGCGGCGACGGCCCGGCACGCCACCGGCCTGCGCGTCGTGTCACGGAGAAGACGCCCTGCCGTTCTATCTGTACTTCCACCGTCCGGAGCGACGGGAGCGCTACTCCGAGGACGGAGAGAAGCAGAAGAAGCAGAAGAAGTAGAAAAAAGCCGACGTTTCTGACGGATCGACCGACAGGCCTCCGTCGGGCCGATACATTTTCACCGCCACCGGTCCCCCACTGGAAGACAGGCTCAACTTGCGCGCTCTACGCCCCACCGCCCGACCGCTCCTGCTGCTCGCGCTGGCGCTGCTGCTGGCTGGCTGTGGGTCCGTTTCCGACACGGTCTGGGAGCCCGTCTCCCTGGTGCCGCCCACGAAGGCGGAGCTGGTCGTCGCCCTGGTGGACGAGGCGGGGGCGACCGTGGCCGGGTGGGTCGTGCTGCAGCCCTCGGGCCGGGACGCGGCCACCGACGCAGCCGGGCAGGCCACATTCCTCGCCCTCGGACCCGGCCCGGTGGACGTGACGGCCCGGGCGCCGGGGTACCGGGACGCCGGACCCACCACGGTGCTCATTCCTGCGACCGGCTCGGTCACGCAGACCCTGGTCCTGGCCACGCCGGAGGCGGCGTCGCTGGAGGTCACGGTGTTCGCGCCGGACGGCGCGCCGGTGTCGGGCGCCTCGGTGCTCTTCGACGGCGTGGAGGTCGGCCTCACGGACGCCAGCGGTGGGCTGCTCGTGGACGGGTTGGAGGGCGACCCCGTTGGAGTCGTGGTCGTGCCGGCGCAGGCCGATCTGCTTCCCTGGGATGGCGTGGTGGCGGTGGCCGGCCGCGCCCGGGTGGTGCAGACCCTGGCCGCGCGCCCCCCGGACGACGCCGAGCACGTGGGATCTGCGGTGTGTGCCTGGTGTCACAACCGCCAGGTCGAGCCCTGGTCGACCTCCGCCCACGCCCGGTCCCGCCGGGCGCCTTCCGTTGTGGAGGTCGAGGGTCCGGCGGACCTGGTGGACTCCTTCGCGGCCGGCGAGGTCATCGCGCTGGCCGGTGGCGCGACGCTGGTGTTGGCGCGCACCGGGCCTGGCGCATGGACGGCGGACATCCTGGACGGAAGCGGCGGGAGCACCGGGCCCCTGCCTGTGGTCGAGGTGTACGGCGGGTACGGAGCGGGCCTCGCCTTCGCGGTGGACGGGCCCGGCGGCCGACTCACCCTGCCTGCGGGCTGGGCGACCTCCACGAACGGCTGGGTCCCGGCGTGGGGCGACGGCTGGTTTGACGGGGCGGCCCTGGCGAACCCCATCGGGGCCGAGGCCTCCTTCGATCTGAAGTGCGCGGGCTGTCACGCCACGGGCTACGCGGTGCAGGAGCAGATCGGCACCTTCGCGCTCGTCCCCGCCCTCGACGCGGTGACGGTGGAGGGCGCGGTGGGCTGTGAGGCGTGCCACGGGCCGGCCAGCGCCCACCCCGAGCCCGACGACGGCGGCCGCCCCCTGCGG
>CALAGR010000073.1 GCA_937891735.1 uncultured Pseudomonadota bacterium
TGGACGAGGTGATCTTCGAGGAGTTCAAGGGCACCGGCAACATGGAGATCCACCTGGATCGCCGGCTGGTCGAGCGCCGGATCTACCCCGCGCTGGACATCAACAAGTCCGGCACCCGCCGCGAGGACCTGCTCCTGCCCCAGGACGTGCTCCACAAGCTGTGGCTGCTCCGCAAGGTGCTCGCCCCGCTCAACGTCATCGACTCGATGGAGTTCCTGCGGGACAAGTTCGACAAGACGGACAGCAACGCCGAGTTCCTCCAGGCGATGAACACCTAGCGGCAGGTTCTGCCCGAACGCACCGTCTCCAGCGTCACCACAGGGCGTTTGCCCTTGCCCGAGGGGCACCGCTGCGGTACAAGGCGCGGCCCTCGCGGGCTTGCCTTCTCGCGCGGGAGACCCTAGAGACTCAGAATCGACTGGCGCGTACCAAGCCGCGCCGACCACGTCGAAAACAAGGAGAGTCACCATGCAGGCCGATATCCATCCCGCCTACGAGACCATTGAAGTGTCCTGCGCTTGCGGGAACAGCTTCGAGACCCGCTCGACGATGAAGGGCCCGTACCGCACGGACCTCTGCAACCTGTGCCACCCGTTCTTCACGGGCACGCAGAAGATCATCGACTCCACCGGTCGCGTCGAGCGATTCAACAACAAGTTCGCGAGCTTCGACCTCAGCAAGTTCAAGCGTCGCTAGACACACCCTGCGCAAGGGCGGGCCACACAGCCCGCCCTTGTTGCATCCGGAGGAGGCGCGTTTGAAGAAGCTCGACGTCGGCGGACAGGCGGTCATCGAAGGCGTGATGATGCGCGGACCGGACAGCATGGTGATCGCCGTGCGCAGCCCGGACGGCTCCATCCTGGTCAAGGACGGTCGCTGGCTACCCATCGTCAAGCGCTTCCCGCTGCTCAAGCTCCCTCTGGTGCGCGGCGCGGTGGTCCTGCTCGAGTCGATGGTCAACGGAATGCAGGCGCTGTCCTTCAGCGCGTCCGTGGCCATGGACGAGGAGGCCGAGGAGGCCGCACGCGTGGCCACCGCGGCCGGCAAGTCCGCCGCCGAGGTCGATGAGGCGCGCGACAAGGCCAAGCCGTCGGAGACCCTGACCGCGGGCGCGATCACGCTGTCGCTGCTCAGCGCCTTCGTCATGGGCATCGGCCTGTTCATCTACCTGCCCCACGCGGCGGCCACGGCCCTGGTCAACCTGGTCAGCGGCCTGCCGCTCACCGCGGAGGCGCCCGTCGATTCGGCGTTCTTCCACGGCATCGTCGGCGTGATCAAGATGTCGGTGTTCGTGACCTACATCCTGCTGATCCGTCGGATGCCGGACATCAAGCGGGTGTTCCAGTACCACGGGGCCGAGCACAAGAGCATTCACACCTACGAGGCCGGTGAGGAACTCACCACCGAAAACGCGCGCAAGTGGCCGACCTTCCACCCGCGCTGCGGCACCTCGTTCCTGGTGTTCGTGATCATCATCTCCATCGGGTTCTTCGCGGGGATCTTCCCCCTCATCCCGTTCCCGCCGGATCTGGCGGGCTGGAAGCTGAACCTGCTGCAGGCCTCGATCAAGATCCCGCTGATGATCCCGATCGCCGGCATCTCCTACGAGGTCATCAAGTTCGCCGGCAAGCTGCCCAAGACCAGCTCGCTGATGCGGTGGATGTCCTGGCCCGGGATGCTGATGCAGAAGCTCACCACGATCGAGCCGGACGACAGCCAGCTGGAGGTGGCCCTGGTGTCCCTCAAGCGCGCGCTGGAGCACGAAGGGGCGCTGCAGCCCACCTACGAGAACGTGCGGTTCATCGAGCCGTCGGCCCCCGCCGCCGCTCGCGTCGCCCTGCAGACCTAGCTCCCGGCGAGGCCTCGGCCCCGGGGCGCTCGGCTCCGGTACCCTCCCGGCGCCGCGGAGATCCCAATGTCCCAGTTCAGCCAGCTCGATGCCGTCGAAGAGCGCTTCCAGACGATGGAGGTTCAGCTCTCCCAGCCGGACATCGCCAAGGACCCCAAGCGCTACCGCGACCTGATGCAGGAGTACGCCCACCTCCGTCGGCTGGTGGATGTGTGGCGGGACTTCAAGGGCGTCCGGACGGAGCTCGAAGAGGCCCGCGAGATGCTGGGGGACGACGATCCCGACGTGCGGGAGATGGCCAAGGAGGAGATCGGGGGCCTGGAGGACCGCTCCGCCGACCTCGAAGCCTCGCTCAAGCGCCTGCTGCTCCCGCGAGACCCCAACGACGGCCGCAACGTGATGCTGGAGATCCGCTCCGGCGCCGGTGGGGACGAAGCAGGCCTGTTCGCCGCCGACCTCTTCCGCATGTACACCCGCTACGGCGAGCAGCACGGCTGGAAGTTCGAGCTCATGTCGAGCTCGGACAACGCGGCCGGGGGCTTCAAGGAGGTCATCGCGTCCGTCGCCGGTCCCGACGCCTGGTCGCGGCTGAAGTACGAGTCGGGCGTGCACCGGGTCCAGCGTGTGCCGGCCACCGAGGCCCAGGGCCGGATCCACACCAGCACCTGCACCGTCGCGTTGATGCCGGAGGCCGAAGAGGTGGACGTGCAGGTCGATCCGGGCGACCTGCGGATCGACGTGTTCCGCGCATCGGGCCCCGGCGGACAGTCCGTCAACACGACGGACTCGGCCGTGCGCCTGACCCACCTGCCCAGCGGCCTCGTGGTGATCTGCCAGGACGAGAAGTCCCAGCACAAGAACAAGGCCAAGGCCCTCAAGGTGCTGCGCACCCGCCTGTACGAGCAGGAGGAGCGCCGGCGCATGGAGGAGGAGCGCGGCGTGCGGCTGGCCCAGGTGGGCACCGGCGACCGCTCCGAGCGCATCCGGACCTACAACTTCCCCCAGGGCCGCCTGACCGATCACCGCGCCGGGCTCACCCTGTACAGCCTGGATCGCATCATCGAGGGCGATCTCGGGGACATGCTCGACGGCGTGGCCGCGTGGTTCGAGACGGAGGCGCTCAAGGCATCGGAGGAGGAGGCGTGACGCTGAACGAGCTGCTCCGCCGCACGCGGGAGTGGTTCACCGGCCTGGGGATCGAGTCAGCCCGCCTGGACGCGGAGGTGTTGATCGCCCACGCCCTGCAGATCCGTCGCATCGCGCTGTACACCGACGGTGAGCGCCCCCTGTCCGACGAGGAGGTGGCCGCCTGTCGGGCGCTGGTGGCCCGCCGCGGCAAGCGGGAGCCGGTGGCCTACATCGTGGGGACCCGTGAGTTCTGGTCCCTCGAGTTCGACGTGGACAAGCGCGTGCTGATCCCCCGCCCCGACACCGAGACCCTGGTCCAGCTGGCCCTGGAGTGGCTCGACGACACGCCCCAGGCCGAGGTCACCACCCACCTCGATGACGGGCCCCCGCTCCACCCCGAAGTGCCCCCCGTGGGCGAGCTGGTTCCGGGCCTCGACACGGTCGTGCAGTACGACGTGCCCCTCGTGGTGACGGCGGATGGGGACCAGGACGTCACCATCGACGCCGACGCGGTGCCCCCGGAGCCGGCCCCTGCGGCGGCCCCGCCCCAGGCTCCTGGTGACGACCGCCTGGTGCTCGACTACGGCACCGGCAGCGGCGTGATCGCCGTATCGATCACCGTGGAGCGGCCAGGCCTGCGGGCCCTCGCGCTCGACGTGTCTCGCGACGCCCTGGCGGTGGCCAAGGACAACGCAACGCGTCACGGGGTGAGCGACCGGATCGGGTTCGTGTGCTCCGACGGCTTCGCCTCGCTCCCGCCGCGGTTCCAGGGCCAGCTCGCCGCGATCATCGCCAACCCTCCCTACGTCCCCCTGGCCGACGAGGCCTCGCTGTCGCCAGACGTGCGCGACCACGAACCCCGACAGGCGCTCTTCGCGGGGCCCGATCCCCTGGCCCACTACCGCATGATCGCCGCCCAGGCCTCCCGGTGGCTGTGCCCCCGTGGCTTCGTGGCGGTGGAGGTGGGGTTCGGTCAGGCGCAGCAGGTGGCGGCCCTGTTCTCGGCCCTGGGCACGGTCGAGATCCGTCGCGACCTGTCCGGCATCGAGCGGGTGGTCGCCGCCCGGACGCGTTGATGGGAGCGTCGGGGGTAGACGGTCACGCACTATCGGAAGCGCCCACCATCTGAGAACATCGTGGGCCGGAGGCGCCAGGAGACCTGGATGAGCACGAAGAGAAACGCTCCCCGAGGAATGCCTCTGGACCGGATCGAGGTCGCGGCGAACGCGCCCCTCGTGCTGGTCGTCGAAGACGATCCGGATGGAGCGGCGGTCGCCCAGGGCATGTTGAACCTGCTCGGGTACCGCAGCGTGGTCGCGCCGGACGCCCACGAGGCGCTGCACATCCTGCACGGGACCCAGCCGGCCCTGATCCTGCTGGACATCAACCTGCCCACCATGGACGGCCTGAGCCTGCTGCGCATCGCTCGGAAGCTCAAGGGCGTCGCGCAGATCCCGGTGGTCGCCGCGAGCGCGTACCACCCCGATGACGGACCGATCGCCCGGGCCATGAAGAAGGAGGGCGTGACCTCCATCCTCGACAAGCCGTTCAGCCTCAATGCCTTGCGGCAGGCGATCGACGGGGCGCTCTCCGCCCACCTCTCTGCGGGCCGCAAGTCCGCGGACGGCAAGGGATTCGTGCTCCCGGGGCGCCGCGACTCCCGCCAGACCAACCGGGTGGATCTGACCAGCCTGGCTCACATCCCGGCGGTCGTTGACGCAGACCTGACGCGGACCACTGGCCCCCACATGGCGGCGCCCGCGCCCCCCGCTTGGATGGCGGATCTGCCCGTCGATGCTCCGCCCGCGCCTCCGCCCGAGCCTCCGCCCGAGCCGGCTCCCGCTCCGCCGCCTCCGCCCAGC
>CALAGR010000074.1 GCA_937891735.1 uncultured Pseudomonadota bacterium
CGGGCCGTCCGGGGGGACCTGGGCCCTCGCCTCTGGAGTGCGCGTGGAGCGGTTCGACCGGGACGTGCTCGCGCTGGCCGAAGGGGGCGAGGCCGCCCCCACGTCGCTGATCCTGGGCATCGCGCCGGGCCCGGACGGAGCCCCGGTGGTCGTGGGCCTGGACGCGCAGACCGCGGACGATCTGGACGGGCTGCCGGGCCCCCTGCGGCTGCACCCCGACGAGCTCGCGGGCCTCGTGCAGCTCGGGCTGATCGCGCCTGCGTCCTACTCCGAGCTGCTGCCCGGCTGACGCCACGCCCAGGCCGGCAGGGCCGCCAGGAGCGCCACGGCGACGGCCCAGACGGCCTTCTCGCTCCACACCACGTGGGGGTTGATCTGCCAGGTGAGGGTCGCCGCGAGCAGGAAGATCCCGGGCACCGCCAGCTCCCGGGCTGGTCCGGGGCGGCCGCGGTTGCCCCACACCACCAGCGCGAAGCCCAGCAGCACGCAGGCCAGCGCGAACCAGTCCCCCAGGCGCACGTACAGCGAGGGGCGGGATACGTGGGGCACGTCCACGATCACCACGGCGCGCTCGGCCCGCCCGCTCGCGGCGAGCAGCACGCCGTCGGCCCCCACGGCCACGGAGATCCCGGTGGTGGCGGCCCGCACCATGGGCACGCCGGTGGCTGCGGACGCCGCCGCGGACAGCATCATGTGCTGGTCCAGGGCGCCGGTGTCCCCGAACCAGCCGTCGTAGGTCACGGTGGCCAGGAGCCGCGCGCCGGCCTGCACCGCCCGGCGGGTGTAGCGAAAGCGCGTCGCCTCGTAACAGACGAGGAAGGCGAAGGGAGGCCCGTCGGGGCCCCCCAGGATCCCCGGACCGGTGCCCGGGGTGATGTGCGGCATGTGCCGGATCCGGCCCAGGGCGGGGATCAGGTCCGCCAGGGGCATGTACTCCCCAAACGGCACCAGGATGTTCTTGTCGTAGGGCACGTCGGGCGCGCCGGTGCGGTCGATCCGGTAGCCGGAGTTGTACTTGTTCGCCTCGCCCCCCTGTCGTCTGGTCTCCAGGGTGCCGGCCCAGATCTCGACGCCCCGCTCCCGGGCGAACGCGCCGAGCGCCGCGTTGCGGCCGGTGTCGGGCGCGCCGCGCACCGAGGACTCGGGCAGGACGAACACGTCGATGTCCGGGTCCGCGTCGGCGGCCTGGTTCATGAACGCGAGCAGGTGATCCAGGCGGGCGTGTCTGCCTTCGGCCTTGCGCAGGGCCGCCTCCGCCGCCACGTCCAGGTTGCTCTGGACCAGCGCGAAGCGGGTGGTGGGCGCCCCCGCGGCCTCGGTCGCGATGTCCTCGAGCCGCAGGGAGCTGTACGTCACGGTCAGGATGAGGAGCGCGGCGAGGGCCAGGCCCGAGCGCTTCAGGGTCGCCAGGGACTCGGGGCGGCGCTGCTCGTCCCGCGCCTCCCAGGCCGCGGCCAGCACGCCGTTCCACGCGATGAGCAGGAACGACACGGCGGAGATCCCCGCCAGCGACGAGACCAGGAAGATCCGGGGCACCTGGTACCAGGCCACCCCCTGGAAGTAGGGAAACAGCTGCGGGTTGAGGAACTCGCACGCGACGAACCAGGCGGCCACGGCCAACGGCCACCAGGGCCCTGCGGCCCGCCGGACGGCGGCTGCGCCCCACCCGAACACCGCTCCGTACAAGCCGAACACCGCCGCGAACAGGGCCAGCACCCCCACGCCGCCGAGCAGGCCGAGGGTCGTGAACCGCTCCACGGTGGGCACCAGCCACACGAAGATCGACGCGTTGGCGCTCGCCCCCACCAACCACCCCGCCAGGGCCCCGCGCCGGCCCTCCAGCCGGGTCAGCACGAGGAGCGCCGGCGCCCAGCAGATCAGCTGCAGCCAGAACAGGTTCAGGGGCGTCGAGATCCACGCCTGCGTGACGCCGGCGGCGAGCAGGACCAGGACGGGCAGCAGCCAGGGGAGCCGGTCACGCATTCCGGCGATGATACGAAGTTCCGGACGTCGCTATGATCGGCCCATGTCCGCGCGCCTGTGCAGCTTCGAGTCGACCCCGCCCATCTTCACCCCCGAGGAGTGCGGCCAGATCCGCGCCCTGGGCGCCGCGCTGGGGCTCCGGGACGCCACCACCGACCTCGACGCGGCGGGCACGCAGCTGCAGGTCATGCGCCGCAACTGCAAGGTGTTCTTCGTCAAGGCGGGCACCGCGGGCTGGGAGTGGGTCTTCGAGCGCATCAACGAGCGCGGCCATGCGCTCAACGAGACGCGGTGGGGCTTTGAGACCCAGGACGTCGCCTCGATCCAATACACCTCGTACGGGCCCGGGCAGTTCTACGCCGCTCACTTCGACAACGGCACGAAGACCACCGAGCGGCGCAAGCTGTCGATCTCCGTGCAGCTGAGCCAGCCCTCGGACTACTGGGGCGGCGCCCTGCGCTTCTGGTCGATGAACCAGCCCATGTTCGCCAGCAAGGAGCAGGGGGCGATGACCTGCTTCCCGAGCTACCTGATGCACGTGGCGAAGCCGGTGTGGTGGGGTCAGCGCGAGGTGCTCGTCACCTGGATGAACGGCCCCGAACGACTGCGCTGAGCGCTACGGCTTGCTGCGAAACAGGCCGATGCTGCTGGTGTAGCCGTGCAGGAACGAGCTGCCGCCCACCGGCCCGATCTCCCCGTTGCAGAAGAACCCGCCCGTGGCCAGCCCCGCGAACTGCTCCTGCATCAGCTTGATGTCGTGGTCGGGCACCCCGTACAGGCCCTGCCCGCGCCCCAGGCAGCTGAACAGCAGCGCGCCCGCCGGCTCCCCTCCCTCGGCGGACGCCGCCAACAGCGCCACCAGATCCTCGGCCGAGGTCTGCGCGTCGCGCACCTGCAGCTGCACCATCTGGTGCTGCACGAGCCGTCCGCTGATCGCCAGGACCCCCCGGCCCGGATCGGCGCCCAGGATGTTGCGCACCAGGAAGTCCCCGCGCCCCGGCGTCTCCAGGCTGTCGTCCATCAGCAGCCCCACGAACAGCGACTGCCGCATCAGCGCCTGCTCTTCTTCGGACGACTCCTCGAAGGCCGTCTGGATCCGCTGTCCTGCGGGGACCCCGTCCAGCTCCATGAGCAGGTTCTCCTGGCACCGCGTGACCCGCATGGGGTGGCTGACGGGCCGGCATCCCTGCGCCACCACGGCCTCGAGCTCGATGGGCCCGGACAGGGCCAGCCCGATGGCGCCGGTGCGGTGCAGCGCGTCCCCCAGGAACATCGCGCCCTCGCCCGGCTTGTTGCCCCCGCTGACGATGCCGCCGATCTTCGGAGCGTCCGGCCAGGTGATGTCGAACGCTTGCAGCAGCCGCTCCACGTCGCACGAGAACGGGTCCGGCAGCAGCAGGAACGACAGGTCGCGCTCGTCGGTGCCGACGTAGCCAGGCAGCGTGAGGGGACTGGCGATGAGGGTCGCGAGGTCCTTGGGGCTCAGGTGGAAGCCGCGCAGGGACACGCCCGGCAGCACCGCCGCGGTGACCGACACCGCCCGCTCCACCTCCACCTCGCGGCTCCCGCCGACGATGCCGTTCCCGCTGCAGCCAAAGACCATGGCCCCGGGCCAGCGGGCCGCGAGGAGCGCGGGCAGGGACGGCATCTCCTCGGAGTAGTGCGCTGACACGAAGACGAACAAGACGTCCGGCGCCTCGTCCAGCAGCCGCGTGGAGAGGGATCCGTCGATGTTCGCCAGCGCGGTGGCGAGACCCTCGTCGCTCGCGATCGCCGAAGCCCACTGCATGCGGTGTCCTTCCGTCAGAACGAGGTGTTGCTGTGTGCAGGGTAACCGCCCCGACGCCGTGCCGTGTAACAGGACCCGCCGTGTCAGGCTCTATGGAACACCTGCCCGAACCTGGAGACCGCATGTCCGAGCCCGCGCCGTCCTCCCGAGGAAGGCTGATCCTGCTGGGCGCTGCCGTGCTCGGGCTGCTGGTGGCCGCGTACCTCCTGCCCGTCACGGACTGGCTGGTGGCCTTCATCGCCTGGGTGCGGGGGCTGGGGGCGGTCGGCGTGCTCGTCTACGCCCTCGCCTACGTCGTCGCCAGCGTCCTGATGATGCCGGGCTCGCTGCTCACGCTGGGGGCTGGCTTTCTGTACGGCCCGGTCTGGGGGATCGTGGTGGCCTCGCCGGTCAGCGTGCTCGCGGCGACGGTCAGCTTCCTGCTCGGCCGGACCGTGGCGCGGGACGCGATCCGCCGCCGCATCGAGGCCAACCCGAAGTTCGCGGCGATCGACGCCGCCCTGGGCCGACAGGGCTTCAAGGTGGTCACGCTCCTGAGGCTGTCCCCGATCTTCCCGTTCACCCTGATGAACTACGTGTTCGGCCTGACCGGCGTGAAGACGTCCCACTACATCGCCGGGAGCTGGATCGGGATGCTCCTGGGCACGTTCATGTACGTGTACTTCGGCTCGCTGATCGGCGACGTGGCCCAGCTCGCGAGCGGGGCTCCCCAGGGCGCCAGCGCTGGCAAGGGGGTGCTCCTGGTGGTCGGGCTGGCGGCCACGGTGGCGGTCACCGTCTACGTCACGAAGCTCGCCAACAAGGCCCTCGCGGAGATCCTGCCCCCGGCCGATGCGACCCCGCCCCCTGCGGGCGGTCAGGGGTAGAAGGTCTGCCCCTGCTCGGCCATCTGCACGAGGAGCGGACACGGCTTGAAGCGCCGCCCCAGCTTGCTCTCCAGGGCGTTCAGGCGCGCCACGACGGTCTTGAGACCGAGCCGGTCGCAGTACTTGAAGGGCCCGCCCTCGAAGGGCGGGAACCCGATGCCCATCACGGCCCCCAGATCGCCGGACTCGGCGTTGCGCAGCACGCCCTCGTGCTTGCACCAGGCGGCTTCGTTGACCAGGGCCAGCACCATGCGCTCGGCCATGGCCTTCGGATCGGCGGGCTTGCGCTCGGCCCCGCCCGGCAGGTGCGCGTACACGGCCGGATCGATGACCTTGTGCCCGTCCTCGGTGACGCTCTTGCCGTCCTTGTAGAGGAAGAACCCCTTGGAGGCCTTCCGCCCCAGGCGGCCCTCCTCGACGAACACGCCGTTGACGTCGTCGTCGGGCAGGTCCAGGCGCTCGCCGTAGTGCTCGCGCATCACCTTGATGACCTTGGCGCCCACGTCGATGCCCACCTCGTCCATCAAGGTGATCGGGCCCACCGGGAAGCCCACCCCCATCGCCGCCTCGTCGATGTGCAGCAGGTCATGGCCCTCGGTGGCGAGGTACAGCGCCTCGACCATGTACGGAGCCAGGGCCCGGGTGGTGTAGAAGCCGGCGCAGTCGTTCACGACGATGACGTGCTTGCCCATCTTGCGGGCGACGGCGACGGTGGTCTTGGTGACGACGGGATCGGTCTTGTCGGTGACGATGATCTCGACCAGCGGCATCTTCTCGACGGGCGAGAAGAAGTGCATGCCGATGACCCGCTCGGGGTGGCGCGCCTTCGCGGCGATCTGGCTGATCGGCAGGGACGAGGTGTTGCTCGCGAAGATGCCTCCGCCCTTCGTCACGTCCTCGTACTCGGCCACCATCTGCTGCTTGAGGCCCAGGACCTCGGGCACCGCTTCGATGGTGATCTCGGCGTTGCCGAAGCCCGCCCAGTCGAGCCCGCCGCTGATCCGGTTGAGCCGCTGATCCCGCTCCTGGCGGGTGATCTTCTTGCGCTTGACGCCCTTTGAGAAGTGCTTGTCGGCGTAGTCGAGCCCGCTCTGCAGGCCCTGCCAGCTGATGTCCTTGAGGCGCACGGTGTAGCCCTTGTCGGCCAGGACCGTGGCGATGCCGCCGCCCATGAGCCCCGCGCCGAGCATGCCGATGCGCCGGACCTGGATGGCCTGCACGTCCTCGGTGCCGGGGCCGTCGTCCTTCTTCAGGGTGGTGATGCAGTGGAACAGGTGGCGCAGGCCCGCGCTCTCGGGCGTCATGAGCAGCTCGCCGAACCCGGCGGCCTCGGCCTCGTAGGTGCCCGCCTCGAGGACCTCGAGGATCTTCAGGGGCGCCGGCATCAAGCCCTTCGTGCCGTCCATGACCATGGTCCGGGCCTTGTTGAGGGCGAAGTTGCGGCCGATGGCGTTGGTGTTGACGAAGAGCTGCTGGGCGCGGGCGGCGCCGGTCTTCTTCGGCTTCTTCGACTTCTTGCCGTGGGCGAGGGCCGAGGCGAGGGTCTTGCTCCGGGCGAGGAGCTGGCTCTGGGGCACGAGGTCGTTCACCAGCCCGAGCTTGAGGGCCTTCCTGCCGCCCACCAGCTTGCCCTGCAGGATCAGCGGCAGCGCCTCGTCCAGGCCGATCAGCTTGCGCAGCCGCACCGTGCCCCCGGCGCCGGGCAGCAGGCCGAGCATGACCTCGGGCAGGCCGAGCTTCGTCCGGGAGGACTCGGACGCGACCCGGGCGGTGGTGGCGAGGGCGAGCTCGAGACCGCCGCCGAGGCAGTCGCCGTGGATCGCAGCGACGGTGGGGATCCCGAGATCCTCCACGGCCTTCATGACCCGCTGGCCCTCCCGGGACAGGGCGGCGCCTTCTTCGGCGGTGGTGACGCCGTTGAGGTCGTCGATGTCCGCCCCGGCGATGAAGCAGTTGTCCTTGCCGGAGATCAGGACGCCCGCCTTGATGTCCTTGTTGGCCTTGACGGCCTGCAGGATCTCCTCGAACTCGCCCATCAGGGACTTGCTCAGGGTGTTGACCTTCTTGTCCGGCTGGTCGAACCAGATGACGGCGACGCCTTCGCTGTCAGGGGCCTCGAGTCGGAACGCGCTCTTCTGGGGGTCGGTCATGTTCTTGATCCTTCCGGGGCGCTCAGGCCGCGCGCTCGACGACCATGGCCGCGCCGAGTCCGCCTGCGGCGCAGGCGGTGACGATCCCGTGGGTGCCGTCGGTGTGCTGCAGCAGCTGCAGGACGTTGAGGAGCATGCGGCCGCCGGTGGCCGCGAAGGGGTGCCCGTAGGCGATGGACCCGCCCCAGATGTTGAGCTTGCCGCGGTCCACGGCGCCGACGGCCTCGCTCAGACCGAGCTTGGTGCGGCAGAACTCGGCGTCCTCCATGGCCCGCAGGTTGGCCAGGACCTGGGCCGCGAAGGCCTCGTGGATCTCGATGACGTCCATGTCGGCGAGGGTGAGCCCGGACTTCTGCAGGGCCACGGGCATGGAGTAGGCGTTGCCGAGCAGCATGTTCTCGCGGGGATCCAGGGCCGGGAAGTGCCAGCCCGACAGGAAGCCGAGGGGGGTGTAGCCCAGCTCCTTGGCCTTGCTCTCCCGCATGATGAGCAGGGCGCTGGCGCCGTCGGTCAGGGGCGAGGCGGTGGCGGCGGTGATGGTGCCGTTGCGCTTGTCGAAGACGGGGCGCAGGGAGCGGATCTTGTCCGGGTCCATGGTGTCGCGGATCAGGTTGTCCTCGCGAACCGGGCCGCCGTCGGTGAGCACGGTGGCGATCTGGGCGCCCGCGTGGCCATCCTTCGTGGCCTGCGAGGCCTTGCGGTGGCTGTCCATGGCGAGGTCGTCCTGGTCCGACCGGGCGATGTCCCAGTACTTGGCCATGTCCTCGGCGTGCTCGCCCATGGTCTTGCCCGTGTAGCGCTCGGAGATGGTGGGCGCGCGGGGGAACAGGTCCTTCGGGTTCACGTGGGCCAGGGTCTTGACGAGGTCGAAGCCCTTCTGTCGCTGCGCCACCTGCAGCGTGTCGATGACCTTCTTGCGGTGGGGCACGGGGGCGGACGACACGACGTCCACGCCGCCCGCGAGGACCACGTCGGCCTCGCCGGTCATGATCATGCGGGCCCCGTTGGCCACGGCGTCGAAGCCCGAGGCGCAGGCGCGCGACACGGTCACCCCGGGCACGTCGTACAGGCTCAGGTCCAGGGCGATCTCGCGGGCCACGTTGGGGGAGGCGACGACGCTGACGACCGTGCCCCACACGATGTGGTTGAGCTGGTCGGCGGGCAGCTCGTACTTGAAGAGGACCTCTCGCGCGATCTGCGTGGAGAGCTGGACGGGCGAGATGTCGCCGAGGGTGGTCCAGGACTTCGTGAACGGGGAGCGCAGTCCGCCGATCAGCGCGATGCGATCGACCTTCTTCTTGCGAGGTGCCATGGGGCCTCCGGGTGACGGTGCGACCCGAGGGTGTGCCCGATTGACTGAAGTGTCAATCAGTGAACCGGGGGCCGCTGGCGAACGCGAGCCCCCGGGGCTGGCCCGGCCGTTGCAGCGCCCACCCCGGGACGCCGCGCCGGGACGCGGTATCCTCAAGGAACTCATGCTCCTCGTCAGCGGCACCATGCGATCCGGGACCTCGATGTGGATGCAGATCCTCATCGCCGCCGGCTTTCCGCACATCGGCGACGCCTTCCCCGAGCCCTGGGGCGACGCCCTGCGTTCCGCGAACCCCCGGGGGTTCTACGAGTCGCAGCTCGTGTCGGGCATCTACTACGCGACCAACCCCCACCCCGAGACCGGCGCGTACCTGTTCCCCGAGCAGACCGCGCGCCACGTCTGCAAGGTCTTCATCCCCGGCCTCGTGCGCACCGACTCGGCCTTCTTGAACCGCGTCGTCGCCACCGTGCGCGACTGGCGTCAGTACGCCGCGTCCCTCGAGCGCATGCACGTGCTCGCGGGGGGAGACCGGGAGCGCGCCCTGTTCGACGTGCCCCTCGATCCGCCGGTGCGCTGGTGGATGGAGAACTTCGCCCTCGTCCGGGACATCGCCACGCGCCGCTACGCCGCCCACGTCACGACCTACGCCCGGCTGCTGGCGGATCCCGAAGGGGAGATCGGCGCCGTCCTGGACTGGCTCGGGGAGGGGGATCGGCAGGCCGCCCTCGCCGCCGTGGATCGCGGCCGGACCCTCACCGCCGCCCCGACCCCGGACGGCGTGTCGCCCCGCCACGCGCGCGTCTTCGACGACCTGTACGCGCACCTGCACACCGGCGAGGACCTCTCGCCTGCGTTCGTCTCTCTCCTCAACCGCACCGACGCCGAGCTCCGGCCGCGCCTCCTCGCAGCCCGCGAAGGCGCGCGCGCCGCCGTCACCCGCCAACTCATCGCCGAGGGCTGATCCATGAACGACTCGCTGTCTCTTCGCTGCCGGGCCGCCACGCCCGCCCTGGCGCCGCCCGATCTGTCGGCCTTCCTGGGCGGCGCGCGCCTGTCCGAGCCCGAGGCCTCCGATCCGCTGGTCTGGCTGCTCCCGAGCACCCCCGGGCCCGGCAGCGCCGGCGTCGCCCTGCGCCCGCGCCTGGCCGGCGTGCC
>CALAGR010000075.1 GCA_937891735.1 uncultured Pseudomonadota bacterium
CCCCGCGGTCAAGACAACCTCACAGATCGGCCGGAATGCCGCACGCTGCTAGGCCGATCTAGGACGGACTACTCCCGCTGGGCGGCCGCCCGGGCGTCGTACCACCCGCGCCACGCCTCGCTCAGCTCTTCGGGGCTGACGCCCTTGTCGGCGGCGGTGACGGCGGCGGCCTCCAGCAGCCGGGCGACGCAGGCGTCGTGGGTCATGCCCACGGTGCGCGCGATGCTCCTGGTGACCTGGGCGTCCTGCTTCTGTCCGGGGCCGGCGAGGGGGTTGCGCAGGATCTTGTCGGCCTGCTCGGCCTTCGCCTCGGCGTCGAGCCGGTAGCCCAGGCACTCGTCGAGCTGGGCCTCGTGCTCCGAGAACACCTTGTCCAGGGGCTCGCCGCCACAGGCAAGGGTGAGGGCGAACAGGGTGATCGCGGCGAACTTCGGGCTCTGCATCATCAAACCTCTTGGCGGCAGCGTACCCAGGGGCGGCCTGGGTCGTGGGGCTCGACGGATTCGCCACCGCTGCGGTAGACCGCCCCCATGGCCACACCCCGCCTCCTCGTCCTCGCTGCGTTCGCCCTCCTGCTCGGCTGTCCGACCGAGGTCGATGATCGGCTGCCCTCCTGCGCCGCGCCCGACGAGCAGGACCTCAACACCGTGAGCGGCACCATCGATGGCGAGGCCTGGGTCGGCGCCACGGCGGGCTTCCAGATCATCGCGGGGCCCGCCCTGCAGGTCTCGGCGACGGGGCCGGACGTGGACGGGGTGACCGTGAACGTCGTACTGCGGCTGCTTCGGGGCACCGAGTGGAGCCTGGACGAGGAGACGGACGAGGTGGTCACCGACGAGGGCGCGGACATCGAGGAGGCGCTCGACGACGCCGAGGTGCCCTACGACTTCGAGCTGGGCGACGCCAACACGAACGGTGCCAACGCCACGGTGACGATCTCGGGCAGCCCGTCCATGAGCACGGGCGAGGGCGACGGCGAGGGCTTCGCCCGCATCACGTCCATCGGCGTGCCCGATGACGGCGAGGCCGGGGACCCCGAAGAGGTCGTGGGCTGCTACCGGCTCGTGGCCGAGAGCCAGGACGGCAGCGCGACGGTGGCGATCACCGACGGGGGCTTCCGCCTGACGGCGATGTAGGACGCACAGGAGGCTCGCCTGGGCGTGCCGCGCGCCCTAGACTGGGGGGGATGGTGTTCCCCGCAAAGAAGCCTGCGACCTACCAGGACGTGATCGACGCGCCGCCGAACATGGTGGCGGAGATCCTGGACGGCGACCTGAACCTCAGCCCGCGTCCGGCGTCGGGGCACGTCTTCGTGTCCAGCGGCGTCGGAGGCGATCTCTCCAACCCCTTCCAGCGCGGCCGCGGCGGTCCTGGAGGCTGGTGGATCCTGGACGAACCCGAGATCCACCTCGGCCCCGACGTGCTCGTGCCCGACCTCGCCGGCTGGCGCAAGGAGCGCATGCCCGAGTTCCCCGACGTCGCCTGGTTCGACCTGCGCCCGGACTGGGTCTGCGAGGTGCTGTCCCCATCGACCCGCCGCATCGACCTCGTGAAGAAGGCGAGGATCTACGCCCGCGCGGGCGTGCCCTGGCTGTGGTTCGCGGACCCCGTCGCTCGCGTGGTCGAGGTCCGCGAGCTCCGCGACGGCCAGTGGCTCATCCAGCAGACCGCCGACGGCACCGAGCCCGTGCGCCTGCCTCCGTTCGACGCCATCGAGCTGAACCCGGCCGACTGGTTCCCGCCCGAGCAGGGCTCGACTCCCGGCTGACTTCGCGCTATCTCCGGCGTGCGCCCGTCCGTCGGCGCTGGAGACCTCGATGGTGACAGCCCAGACCGACACGTCCCCCCCGCGCACCACTCCTTACGAGCCGCGCAACCACGTGCGCCTCGTGACCGCGGCGTCGCTGTTCGACGGGCACGACGCGGCCATCAACGTCATGCGGCGGATCCTGCAGGCCTCGGGCGCCGAGGTGATCCACCTGGGCCACAACCGCTCCGTGAAGGAGATCGTGGACTGCGCGATCCAGGAGGACGCCCAGGGCATCGCCATCACCAGCTACCAGGGCGGCCACGTCGAGTACTTCAAGTACATGGTCGATCTGATCCGCGAGGCGGACGCCAACATCAAGGTCTTCGGCGGCGGCGGCGGCACCATCCTGCCGTCGGAGATCGAGGAACTGCAGGCCTACGGGGTGAGGCGCATCTACTCCCCCGACGACGGCCGGGCCATGGGCCTGCAGGGGATGATCAACCACCTGCTGCGCGAGTGCGACTTCTCCACCCGCGGGCCCGCCATCGACGATCAGGTGCAGGACCTCTCCAAGCGCGACGACGCCACCATCGCGGCGCTCATCACCATCGCCGAGAACCACCCCGACGCCCGGGAGGAACTCAACCGCCGCCTGGACGCGCTCATCGGGGACCGGATCGTGCCCGTGCTCGGCATCACGGGGACCGGCGGGGCGGGCAAGTCCTCCCTGGTGGACGAGCTGGTGCGCCGCTTCCTGCGCGACTTCGACGACAAGACCATCGCCGTGCTGTCGGTCGATCCCAGCAAGCGCCGCAGCGGCGGGGCCCTGCTCGGGGATCGGATCCGCATGAACTCCGTGGACGATCCGCGGGTGTACATGCGCTCGCTGGCCACGCGGCAGAGCAACCTCGCCATGTCCGCGCACGTGCGCGACGCGATCCAGATCTGCCGGGCCGCGGCCTTCGATCTGGTGATCGTGGAGACCTCCGGCATCGGCCAGAGCGACACCGAGATCGTGGACCACTGCGACGTGTCGCTGTACGTCATGACCAGCGAGTACGGCGCCGCCACCCAGCTCGAGAAGATCGACATGCTCGACTTCGCGGATCTGGTGGCCATCAACAAGTTCGACAAGCGCGGCTCGATGGACGCGCTGCGGGATGTGCGCAAGCAGATCCGCCGCAACCGGACCCTGTTCGACGGCCCCGACGAGGACCTGCCGGTGGTGGGCACCATCGCCAGCCAGTTCGGGGATCCGGGCACCACGCGCCTGTACCGCCAGCTGATGGACGCCCTCGCCGCCCGCACGGGCGCGCCGCTGGTGAGCACCCTGGATGCGGGCTCCGCCCCGAGCGAGAAGCTCGTCGTCATCCCCGGCGACAGGGCGCGCTATCTGGCCGAGATCGCCGAGTCCATCGACGCCTACGCCGCGCACGTCAGCAAGCAGGCCGGGCTGGCCCGCCGCCTGTACCAGCTCGCGGGCACCATCGCGGCGCTGCGGGGTGGCGCGCTCGGCGCCGCCGCCTCGGAGATCGCGCCCCTCCCGGGTGATGAGCCAGCGGTCACCTCGCTGATCGCGCTGTACGCCGAGACCCTGTCGCGCATGGACCACGACGCCCGGGAGCTGATCGCCGGGTGGCCGGCCCTGAAGGCCCGGTACGCAGCCGACGTGTACAGCTACACGGTGCGCGGCCGGGTCATCGAGCAGCCGCTGACCCGCACCTCGCTGTCGGGCACGAAGGTGCCGCGGGTGGCGTTGCCGGACTACTCGGACTGGGGGGACGTGCTGTCCTGGCTCATGCGCGAGAACGTGCCCGGCTCGTTTCCGTATGCGGCCGGCGTGTTCCCCCTCAAGCGCCAGGGGGAGGATCCGGCGCGGCAGTTCGCGGGAGAGGGCGGCCCCGAGCGCACCAACCGGCGCTTCCACTACCTGGCCCTGGGCACCCCGGCGAAGCGGCTGAGCACGGCGTTCGACAGCGTGACCCTGTACGGCGAGGACCCGGATCACCGGCCCGACATCTACG
This sequence comes from uncultured Pseudomonadota bacterium, assembly GCA_937891735.1. GTDB lineage: Bacteria > Myxococcota_A > UBA796 > UBA9615 > UBA9615 > JAGSHC01. The sequence continues at coordinate 3,775 of CALAGR010000075.1, forward strand.
GCAAGGTCGGCAACTCCGGCGTGTCCGTGGCGAGCCTGGACGACGCCAAGAAGCTGTACTCCGGCTTCGATCTGGCGGATCCGGCGACCTCGGTGTCGATGACCATCAACGGGCCCGCGCCCATGCTGCTCGGCTTCTTCCTCAACGCCGCCATCGACCAGCAGTGCGAGAAGCTCATCCGCGCGCAGGGCCTGCTGGACGACGTGGAAGCCGCGTTCGTGAGCCACTACGACGCCCGCGGCCTGGCCCGCCCGACCTACCAGGGTCCGCTCCCCGAGGGCAACGACGGCCTGGGGCTGCTGCTGCTCGGCCTGACCGGCGACCAGGTGCTGCCCCCGCAGACCTACGAGCGGGTCAAGGCGGACACCCTCGCCGCGGTCCGGGGCACGGTGCAGGCGGACATCCTCAAGGAGGATCAGGCCCAGAACACCTGCATCTTCAGCACGGAGTTCGCGCTGCGCATGATGGGCGACATCCAGGCGTGGTTCATCGACAAGGGGGTGCGCAACTTCTACAGCGTGTCCATCAGCGGCTACCACATCGCCGAGGCCGGGGCGAACCCCATCAGCCAGCTCGCGTTCACGCTCTCCAACGGGCTGACGTTCGTGGAGTACTACCTGTCCCGGGGCATGGACGTGGACGCGTTCGCGCCCAACCTGAGCTTCTTCTTCAGCAACGGGCTGGATCCCGAGTATTCGGTGATCGGACGGGTGGCGCGGCGGATCTGGGCCAAGGCCATGCGGCTGCGGTACGGGGCCAACCCCCGCAGTCAGAAGCTGAAGTACCACGTGCAGACCAGCGGCCGGTCGCTGCACGCCCAGGAGATCGGCTTCAACGACATCCGCACGACGCTGCAGGCGCTGTACGCGCTCAACGACAACTGCAACTCGCTGCACACCAACGCCTACGACGAGGCGATCACCACGCCC
>CALAGR010000076.1 GCA_937891735.1 uncultured Pseudomonadota bacterium
CCGCCCCCCGCGAAGCCCACGGCGGGGATCGCGCACCCCGCCTGCCAGTCCGGCGTCGCGAACCGCGCGCTGGCGCCGCCCCCCGTGGCGGCCTTGTAGCCGTTGAGGGGGGAGTTCCAGGTGGTCTCCTTGACGATCTGGTCGTCCCGCCAGGCCAGCGTCGTCGCGCCGCACGCCATCGTGTTGGGCGAACTCGCGGGGTAGGCCACCGACGGCTCCTTCTCGCCGTTGTAGGAGCCCCGGTCGCCGGACGAGCAGCAGATGGTCACGCCGGACATGCCGAGGATGGCCAGCTCCTGCTCGACGGTGCCCAGGAAGGCGTCGCTCGCGCTGCGCTCGGTCTGCGACCAGCTGATGCTCAGGATCGACGGCTCCTTGGGGTGGTCGCGGATCGCCGCGAGGGCGTTGGTGATGCCGGCGTCGGTGTTCTTGGTGAAGAACACGAGGATCTCGGCCTCCGGCGCGAGGGCCGCGATCATCTGCAGGTCCTGGGTGCACTCCACCGTCCAGAGCGCCTCCATGATCGTGAACCCGTCGATCTTCGTGCCGTGGTTGAGCCAGCTGACGTACTCGTCCAGGGTCTCCTGATCGCAGGGGTTGTTCCCGCGGCCGTCGACCGGGACGACCGTCACGGAGGGCACCGGCAGGCCCAGGGACGTCATCTGCTGCTCGAGGTCCTCCTCGTAGAAGCCACCCCCGAGCAGCAGCACGGCGATGACCTGACCGGCCCCCCGGGCGTCGTCCGGGAAGCCGTAGAGCCGACCCAGGTCCCGGGCCGACAGCGGGGCCGGGGCCACCGCCGCGCCCGCCGCAGCGGGAGTGTCGACGTTCGCCTGGGGGCGGTCGGAGATCCCGAGCACCGCGGTGACGACCCCCATCAGCTCGTCGGGGATGGCGGGCTCGCCCTCGTACCCGCGGTGGGGATGGAACTCGTGCTGGTACCAGCACATGTGCAGCTGGAAGGCGTCTTCCATGTCCGACACGCGACCGGACAGCGTCACCCGTCGCTGCCGGGGGTTGGCGTTGGACACGGTGAGCCCGTGCTCGGCGGCGAAGGCCTCGACCGCGGCGATGTCCGCGGGATCGGCGCTGAACTGATCGGCGAGCTCCGCGCGGCTCTTGCGTGCTCCCCGCCGGGGCGCCTGCAGCACCGGCTCGGCGGCGGCCCGCGCGCGCAGCACCACCGTCACCTCGATGATCTCGTCGTACTCCTCAGCGTAGGAGCCCTTCGCCATGCCGCTTCGGTCCCGAGGCGGCCGCACCCCCATCTCCCGCAGGATGGTGCCCTTCATCGGCATGAAGACGTTCCCGAGCATGAGCTGGGTGCCCTCCCGCAGCTTCTGCCGGACCCTGGCGCCCGCCGCAGCGATGCCCTCGCCCGCGACGCGCGCCTCTCCGACGAGCTCGGTGCCCACCTGGGCGGCGGTGGCTGCGGCGTGCGCTCTGGCCCCGGCGGTGGTGGTCGCGACGTGCGCCCCGACCGCGGCGACCTCCCCGACGAGCCCCTTGCTGGCCCCGACGATCACGCCTGAGCCGCCTTCGTGGGTGCCCCGAACCTCACCGAGCGCGCCCTTCGCGGTGCTCGTCACTTTCTTCCGGAGGTCCGATAGCTTCTTGCGCCCCTTGCCCATCGATCGCCGCCTCTCTCTGGTTCCCCAGACCTGACTTCTGCAACAGTGTCGCAGGGACTGGGTGTGGGATTGTCGTCAAGCTGCGGGAATGCCCCAGCTGATCTTCATCATCCTGTCTCGGGAAGGAAGCCAGATCCAGTGCTGATGGACATTGCCGGATTCTCCGATCTGCGCGTCCTCCACGAAGGACAGGACGTGTCCGTCATGGAGGCGACGCGCCGGAGCGATGACGCCCGCGTCGTCCTCAAGGTCGCGAACGCCCGCCATCCGGGCGCAGCCCTCGCGGCGCGCTTCGATCGCGAGTACCAGATCACCTCGACGCTCGACGTGCCGAGCATCGTGCGCTGTCTCGAGTTCCGCCACGTGGATCCTCGGCCCCTGCTCGTGTTCCGCAGCGACGGAGGACGCAGCCTGAACCTGCTCATGCGGGAGCGGCGGCTGTCGCTGGTGGAGTGCCTGCGGGTGGGTGCGTGCGTGGCGCGCGCGCTGATGGAGATCCACCGCCAGGGCGTGGTGCATCGGGACATCAAGCCCGCGAACCTGATCGTGGACGACGACCTGACCCACGCCAAGGTCACCGACTTCGGCATCGCCACCCAGGGCGCCCGGGACGGCCAGGGCCTTGGGGGGGACGGGGTCCTGCAGGGCACGCTGGCCTACATGTCGCCGGAGCAGACCGGCCGCATGAACCGGGGCGTGGACCACCGCACGGACTTCTACAGCCTCGGCATCACGCTGTTCGAGATGCTGACCGGCGAGCTGCCGTTCCGGTCGGACGACGCCCTGAGCTACATCCACGCCCACATCGCCCGCCGCCCACGCCCCGTGCGCACCGTGAACCCGTCGGTGCCCGCCGTCGTCAGCGACATCGTGGCGAAGCTGCTGAGCAAGAACGCCGAGGACCGGTACCAGAGCGCGTCGGCGTTGGTCGAAGACCTCAGCCGGTGCCTCGATCGGCTCGACGCCAACGGCGACATCCCGCGCTTCACCCTCGCTGGCGACGACATCTCGGACCGCTTCACCCTGTCCCAGCGCCTGTATGGCCGGGAAGAGGAGCGGGCGGCCCTGCTCGCGGGGTTCGAGGCGGCCCGCGAGGGAAGCCGGGAGCTGATCGTGGTGTCGGGCCCGGCCGGCGTCGGCAAGAGCGCCCTCGTCAGCGAGATCGACCGACCCGTGGTCGAGGCAGAGGGCCACTTCGTCGCCGGCAAGTTCCCGCAGTTCGGGCGCAGCGCGCCGTACAGCGCCCTGATCGACGCGTTCGAGGGGCTGGCGTCCCAGCTCCTCACGCGGCCCGAAGCGGAGCTCGAGTCCTGGCGCGGTTCGCTCCTGACCGCCATGGGCAGCACCGGGGCCGTCATCACCGAGGTGCTGCCCGCCATCGAGACGATCACCGGGGTCCAGCCGCCCGTGCCCGTCCTGACCGGGCAGGAGGCGCAGAACCGGTTCCGCCAGGTCTTCCAGAACGTCGTTCGGGTGTTCTGCCAGCCGGGCCGGCCGCTGGTGCTGTTCCTGGACGACGTGCAGTGGGCGGACCACGCCACCATCAGCCTGCTGGAGGGTCTGCTCCGGGACGAGGGAACGCACAACTTCCTGATCGTGGCGGCCAGCCGGGACAGCGAGATCGGCGCCGCGGACCCCTTCCCGCGCGCGCTGTACCGCCTGCACGAGGCCGGTCTTCCGATCCGGCGGATCGAGCTCGCGCCCTTGCGCGTCGAGTCGGTGCGCCTGCTGATCGCCGACACGCTGTCCTGCTCGCCGGATGCGGCGGAGCACCTCGCGGAGTTGGTGCATGGGCGCACCCTCGGCAATCCGTTCTTCGTGAACCAGTTCCTGAGTCGGCTGCACGAGCAGGGCGCCCTCGGGTTCGACCCGGACCAGCGGGCCTGGACCTGGAACGCAGACCGGATCGCTGAGCTCGGCATCACCGACAACGTCGTGGAGCTGATGGCGTCGCGCCTGCGGCAGCTGGATCCGGTGTGTCAGCGGGCCCTGCAGGTGGCGGCCTGTATCGGCAACCGCTTCGAGCTGGACGCCCTGGCTGCGATCTCCGAGACGACCGTGGCCGAGACCCTGGCGGCGCTGCAGCCGGCGATCAACGAGGGGCTGATCGTGCCCGTGCGCGGCGCCGACGCGACCACGCTGGCCCTGCCCCTGCACACCCACACGGCCCTGGAGGACCGGCGGTTCCGGTTCCGTCATGACCGCGTGCACCAGGCCGCCTGGGGCCTGACCTCCTCGGTGGAGCGCAAGTCCACCCACCTGACCATCGGTCGCCGCCTGCTGGACTCCCTCGACGAGCACGAGGCGCGGATATTCGCGGTCGTGGGGCAGCTCAACCAGGCGCTGGATCTGATCGAGACCCCCGAGGAGCGCGGGCGGCTCGCCTCCTTGAACGCCGCCGCGGCGCACAGGGCGCTGACCTCGCACGCGTTCGGCTCCGCCCTCGCGCACGTGGACATCGCGCTGGAGTTGGCCGGCCCTACGGTCTGGGCGGACGAGTACGAGCTGGCGCTTCAGCTCCACACCGACGGCGCCGCGTCCGCCGCCATGGGGGGTGAGGTCGAGCGCCTGCGTCCCTTCTGTGATGCCGTGTTCGGCCAGGGCCGGGACGTCTACGACAAGCTGCCGGCCTACGAGACGCTCATCAACCACTACTTCAGCGCGTCGGAGCAGGTCGGCGAGGCGCTCGCTGTGGGGTATGACGCTCTCGCGGAGCTCGGCCTGACGGTGCCCCGGAAGGCCAACGCCCTGCACGTCGCCTGGCACCTGGTGGGAGTCAAGCTCGCCCTGCGCGGAAAGACCGTCGGGGAGCTCGACGCGCTCCCGGTGATGACGGATCGGCGCGTGCTGACCATCATGCGGCTCCTGGTCTCCCTGGACGGCGTGGCCTACATGGCCAACCCCAACGCCTTCGCGCTGCACATCCTTCTGGGGGTCAAGCTCTCGCTGAAGTTCGGGAACGCCAGCGCCTCGGGCTGGGCGTGGAACCTGTACGGCGCGATCCTGTGCGCGGCCCTTGGGGACATCGCGGGGGGCGGCGCGATGTCGGACTTCGGCTTCGCGTTGGCCGGACGGCTCGATGACCGCTGGATGATGTCGCGGATCGCCACCACGCGGTACATCACGGTCACCCACTGGACGACGCCCATGCAAGACATGAAGGCGCCCCTGGAGGAGTGGACCGAGCGATCCCTGGAGCTCGGCGCCTACAACCCCGCCGGCGCCAACCTCATGTACCTGGTGTTCTACCGGTTCTTCGGGGGAGGGCCGCTGGGCCAGGTGCTCGAGGAGCAGCGCAGTGTCCTGGAGCAGTGCCGTGCCTTGGAGCAGCAGCTCAGCGTCGACTTCATCGGGGTCGCCAGGGCCCTGACGGAGGCGCTGCGAGGGGAGCAGCCCGTCGAGCGGATCGGAGAGGCAGAGCTGGCCTCGTTCCAAGGGGCCGGCAACGGCAACGGGGTCTTCGCCGTGCATTTCATGCGGGCGCTTGGCTGCTACCTCCTGGGGGACTACGACGCCGCGCTGGGGCACAGCGAGCTGGCCACTCGGGAGGAGGCCGCCGCGGCCGGTACGGTCCTCGCGATCCAACAGATGTTCTACCGGCCCCTGATGCTGCTCGCCGCCGACACAGCCCCCCCCCGGCGGGCGCCGTCGGATCCTGCGGGAGGTGCGCTCCCGGCTGGGCAAGCTCAGGAAGTGGCAGGGGTTCTGCGCCCACAACATGACGCACAAGGCCGACCTCGTGGAGGCCGAGCTGGCCCGCGTGGAGGGGCGACACGGGGAAGCCGCCGCGCTGTTCGACCGCGCCCAGACCGGCGCGCGGGACGCTGGTTTCCCCCACGAGGCGGCCCTCGCCGCCGAGCGCGCGGGGCGCTGGCAGGTCGCCCTCGGCGCGCCGTCGGTGGGGTCCCTGCTGCTGTCGGATGCGCGCTACGAGTACCGGCTGTGGGGGGCCGCGGGGAAGGTCGCGGCGCTGGACCTCGAGGTGCCGGGGACCCACCACGCGAGCATCGAGGGCACAGCGTCCGGCACCCTCTCCGTCAGCAACCACACGCAGCAGAACACGGACCGCTCGATGAACGCGGGCATCGACATCCTCGCCTACGCCCTGGTCGGCATCCCGGGCGAGACCC
>CALAGR010000077.1 GCA_937891735.1 uncultured Pseudomonadota bacterium
CGGACGTGTCGTCGTCGTCGGACGTGTCGTCGTCGCCGGACGTGTCGTCGTCATCGGCGGCCGAGTCGTCGTCGTCGGGCCGGGGCTCCACCCAGGTCAGGCAGCCCGACAAGACGAGGGCTGCGACGAGCAGCCAGGTGCGCAAGGTGATCACGGCGCCGATGATACCGCCCCGCCGCCGCATGGCGGGCGGGTCAGCTGAGGTCCATCTCCTGATACTGGCCCTCGGGCTTCTGGATCAGCATCTGCCAGGCCGTGCTGACCGAGCGCTTCACCTCGTGCAGGGACCGCATGCGCCCGATCGTCTTCAGCGCGAACTTCGGCCGGTAGTAGAACCGCACGTACGCGAGCTGGGTCAGCTCCTGGATCTCCTCCTCGGTCAGGTCGCAGCCCGGCCGGGGGATGTAGGAGTCGTAGTTCTCGTCGAGGATGTACTTGCGCCAGTAGTCCTCGCCGTACTCCTTCATGTACATGTCGTACAGCTGGGTGCCCGGCATGGGGGTCACCTTGCTGAACTGCGCGTACGTCAGGTCCAGCTCCAGGGCGTAGCGGATCGTCTGGCGGATCGTGGACGGGTTGTCGCCCGGGTTGCCGATCATGAAGTAGCCGAACACGTCGATGCCCGCCTCGCGGGTCTGCTTGACGGTGCGGGTGGCCTCTTCGAGATCCGCGGCCTTGAGGAGCGTGCGCAGCACCTCGCGGTTGCCCGACTCCAGCCCGTAGTAGATGCGGACGCAGCCCGCGCGGGCCATCCACTGCAGCATCTCCTCGGAGATGCAGTCCACCCGGGTGCGCGCCGCCCACACCACCTGCAGCTTGCGCCGCACGATCTCCTTGCAGATGTCGATCACGCGCTGCTTCTGGATGGTGAACGCCGAGTCGAAGAAGTCGAACTCGACGATCCCGTGCTCCTTGTTCGCCAGCTCGATCTCGTCGACGACGTTCTCCGGCGTGCGCGGGCGGAACTTCAGCCCACCCTGCTCGCAGAAGATGCAGCGGTACGGACAGCCGCGGCTCGTCATGAGGCAGCTGAAGTTCTTGTACTTGCTGATGAACGAGTAGTAGAGCGAGTTGTCGATGAGGCCGCGGGAGGGCATGGCGGCGTCGGAGATGTTGGCCAGCGTCGGCGCGTTGCCGTTGTAGATCGGCTGGCCGTCCTCGCCCCGCCACACCAGGCCCTTGAGGCCGCCCAGGTCCTCGCCCTTCACCAGCGCGTTGAGGAGCTGCGGCAGGGTCATCTCCGCTTCGCCGGTGACGCCGTAGTCCAGGCACTGGTGGCTCATGGACTCCAGCGGGTACATGCCCATGTGCACGCCGCCCACGATCACCGGCACGTCCATCAGCTCGCGGATGGCCTTCACCCAGGAGAGCGTCTGATAGAACAGGTAGGTGGTGATCGTGTAGCCGATGTAGTCCGGCCCGAAGCGCTGCAGGCGCTCCACGGTCTCCTCGACGGTGAGGTTCTCGGCGTTGACGTCGATGAGCTGCACTTCGACGCCGTGCTGCTCGAGGCAACCGGCGACGTACAGCAGCGACAGCGACGGGAAGACGCCGTAGTTCTCCTTGACCGCCTTGATGCCGGGCTCGTTCTTGATCGCGCCGTAGGGCGGATAGACGAGCGAGACCTTCAAGCCTTCGAGGTTGTACCGCTCCATGGACGCGCTGCCTCCTGGGGGACCACCCGCTGATGCGGGACCCCTGCGCTTGGAACATAACCGGGGATTCCGGAACCTGCTGGGCAGACCGCTCGGGCTGGAGTCAGGTCTTCTTGCGCGGCTTTCGACGCAAGTTGGGCGGAGGGGGCGACTCCGACTCCGCCCAGAGCTGCTCCAGGGCGCTGATCGACACGAAGACCATCTCGGTGAACACGTTCACCTTGGCCATCTGGGTGTCGTGGGCCCCGGCAAACGAGTCCCGCAGGGCGCGGGCCAGGTCCAGCGGGGTCAGGGGCAGGTCCAGATCGCTGAAGGGGAGCTCGATGCCAAGCAGGCCGCCGAGCTCGATGGGCTTCGGATCGGTCCGGGCGCCGATGTTCACGACGAACCGGGACAAGGCCGCGAGCACCCGGAACGCGAACCGGCTGGTCAGGTCGCCCTTGCCCTCCCGCGCCCGCTGGTGCGTCGCGAAGTCCACCGGCAGGACCGCGAGCAGGCGCCCTGGACGTTCCTCCTCGCCGTGTCCGCTGCTCGCCACGCCCACCGCCACGGCCAGACGAAGGGGCGTCAGCTCCTCGAAGGTCGGCTCCTCCAGGTGGGGCCGCAGCCGCGTCTTCAGCTCGGTGTGCTTCTGCTTGACCATCGCCCGGTAGGACTCGGGCAGGAGCTCCAGCGTGTCCAGGCGCTCGTCGAGCCGGCGGAAGTCCGTGATCTGCTCGGCGAGCTCGGGGTTGTCCTTGAAGGCGCGCACCCGGGCTTCGGCCGTGGTCTGTCGCGCCGACCAGGCAGCGGCCCGCTCGGCCAGCTCGGCCGCTTCACGGGTCAGGGTCCGGCGGATTGCCTTCGCGTACATCTGGCCACGCCGATGATCGAGCGCCGCCCGCTCTTCGAGGGACGCGCGCAGCTCGCGGCTGTTCTCGACCAGCGAGTCCTGGATCGAGCCGAGCTCGAGGTACAGCTGCTCGAGCCGATCCTGCAGGACCTCTTCGCCCTCCCGCAGCTCATCGAGGCGGCTTTGCAGCCGCACGTGCTCCGAATCGACGGTCGCTTCGACCTCGCGCAGCGCCCGCTGCAGGGCCAGGGGGCGCAGGAGCGTCACCTCACCGTGGGTCTCGTCGTCCATGTCCGAGTCCGGGTCGGTTCCTGCGTCCGTATCCAACTCCTGGCTCCCGTCGGCGCGAATGCGGCCCGTGGTCGGCGCGCCTTCGGCATCGGGCGGCTCGTAGTCGCCGTCCTTGCTGTTGCGTCGTCGGTTCTTGTTGCGCCCGTGGTCGGTCGTCAGACCCATCCGCGGAGCTTACCAGCGCGGCGTCTGTTGCGGCCCCCGGGCGTCACACGCCTACACTCCTGGTCGTGGCATCGACCCCTCGGGAGCGTGGAGCAGTCGCGCTGTGGGTGTGCGCCCACGCAGCGCTGGTTCTCGGCGTGGCGCATTGGTGGATCGCCCGAAACGAGCTCCCCGACGGCTACCAGAACGAGTTCATCCACCTGTTCACGCTGGGCGAGATCTTCTTCCGGCTGCGGGACGACGGGTTCGCCGAGGCGCTGCCCTTCATCCGGGACGAGTACTGGCCTCCGCTCCTGCATCTGCTGCCGGGGCTCGCGCTGGCGTGCTTGGAGCCGTCCCGACAGCTGGCCACGTTCACCGCGGCGCTCGCCGTCATCCCCCTCCTGGCGGCCACCGCGGCCCTCGGGCTGCGGCTGGCAGGACCCTGGACGGCGTGCCTCGCGACCTCGCTGACGGCCTTTGCCCCGACGATCTTCGGGAACGCGCGGCGGTACGAGCCCAACGTCCTGCTCGCCGCGTTCGTGGTGGGCACGGCGTGGTTCCTGACCACCCGCGCCGAACGGAGCCGTCGGACGTTCATCCTCGGCGCCGGGGCCCTGATCGGCGGCGGCCTGCTCGCGGACCGGCTGGCCTTTGCGGTGTATCTCGCTCCCGCCCTCGTGATCCTGGCCGTCCGGGAGCGGGATCTGCGGCGCTGGCTCGGCGCGGTGGGCGTGGGTCTGCTGCTCAGCGGCTGGTACTACGCGCGGTTCCTGACCCAGCACCTGGGGGAGATCACATCGCAGCTCGGGGGCGAGCTGAGCGCGTCGGGCGAGCAGTCTGCGGTGGGGGTGCTTTCCCTGAAGGGGCTGCTGTACTACCCCCTGGCCTTGCTGGACGGAGGCGCCGGGTTGCTTCCGGGCCTCGTCATCCTCGCGGGCCTCGGGGTCTGGGCGAGGCTGCGCAGGCCGTCGGACGCCCCCACCGCCTCGGTCCTGGAGCCGATGCTCCTGGGGGGCCTGCTGCTCTTCACCCTGATCGGCAAGAAGCAGCCGTACTACGCGCTGCCCCTGGTGCCGGTGGCGGCGGTGCTGGGGGCCGCGGGCCTCGTGCGGCTGGCGCCGTCCGTACGCTGGCGACAGGGTCTGCTCGTGGCCACGGTCGCGGTGGGCCTGCACCAGCTCGCGTTTCTGTCGGTGGGGCGGGGGCTCGTCCCGACCCCCGGTCGCTGGGCGGTGCTCGCGGGCGCGTCCCCCTTCCCCCCAGGGTTTCTGGGCAACGAGTACGTGCAGGCGGCGCCCCCCGCCCCGGCGGGCGTCGATCCGGATCGGATCGCGGCGCTGTGCAGGGCGCAGGGCGGCTCCGCGGTGCTCTTCAGCGAAGGTCAGGGCGCCTACGAAGGCCAGCTGATGCCCACCCTGCGGCTCGCGCTGAACACCCGGCGGGTCCCCGGGCTGCTCATGGAGCCCGAGGCGTGGATCGAGTCCGTCGACGCCGCGGCCTGTTTTGTCTACGTGACCCCGACGCAAGAGGGGGACCCGCCGAGGACGTGGCCCACCGAAGCGAGCATGAGCCCGCTGATGGCCCAGTGGAACCAGGCGGCGCCGTCCCCGCCGCTGCTCGCTGCCCTCGCGCGCGCTCGCGGGCGCGCCACCCTCGCAGATCGGTGGATCAGCGAGCGGTCCGAGACCGTGTACGTCTACGCCCTGGCCGGCGTCGACCACCAGGATCCGCAGTGACCGCTGCGTGGTAGCATCCCGGGTCCTCGGATCCGGCCCCAGAGCGGGGGCTCTGGTCGGTATCCCGGGGTTACCGATCCCGGGGGATCCATGACCGATAGCGGCTCCGCGACCCAGAAGGCCACCGTGCGCACTGTTCTTCTCGCTCTCCTGATGGTGAGCGGAGTGGCGTGCGTCCAGCCTGATGCGGTTCTTTCCGTAGATAAATCGATGCTGGAGTTCACGCTCCGGAGTCGGCTCGAGACCCACCCCTGCACCGACACGAGCCTCGTGCCCGAGGGAACGTGCGCGGAGGGCGAGACGGAGAAGCAGGTCGCCGTCGCCGGCGTGCCGTCGCCGAAGACGATCCGGCTCAACAACAGCGGGGCCGAAGGCTTCGTGGTCGTCGTCTCGGTCGAGCCCGCGCGCCGGGACCAGGGCCAGGATCCGTCCACCTGGCCCTCCGCCTCCCGGCCGCCGTTCCAGATCCGCGCGGAGACCGCTGAGGGAGACACCGTCTCCACCATCGGCGACTGGACGACCTCTGGCGTCGTCGCGATCAAGAGCCGCTCCGAGGTCGAGATCCAGGTGCGCTACCAGGGCTCGATGCTCGACCGGGCGGGGCTCGAGGCGGCCGGCTTCAGCGCCGCGGCGGGCACCATCTTCCCCAACAACCAGCGCCTGGTGCTTCGGTTGGCCGACGCCGACGGGGCCGTCGCCCTGGACGCGGACGGCCTCCCTGTCTGGGAGGCTGCGCCCAACGGCGTCGTGCTCCGCGGCTCGGTGGACTGCGAGTCCCTGGGCTGGGACGCCGACCGCGACGGATACTGCGACGCGGACAGCCTGGCCGCGTTCGAGAACGCCGGCGACTGCGAGGACACCCCCGGGTCCCTCGGATACAACTCGAACCCCGACGCGGACGAGGTCTGCGAGGACGACGGCGCCGGTGGCATCTCCGTCGATCAGGTGGACAACGACTGCGACGGGTTCAGGATCCGCAACGGCGAAAACGAGGACACGGCGGACCAGGACCGGGACGGGGTGTGCGACTTCGACCGCGCCTGCGTGCCCGACTTCGGGCTGCTGGACGCCGATCAGATCCTGGGCTTCGAGGCCGAGCTGCAGGCTCTGTGCGGCAGCTCCCTGCCCGACTGCGACGACAACCCCAGTGACGGCGCGCTCAGGTCACCCCTGAACGCTGAGATCTGCGAGCCCGGCACCGAGGCGGACCAGATCGACACGGACTGCGATCCCTCCGACGACGCGGACGGGCTCACCTGGTTCGCCATCGACGAGGACGGCGATAGCTTCCCCGCCGACGTGCAGCCGAGCGTGCCGACGGCGTTCCCGATCCGCTACTGCGGGCCCCCCTCGGACCTCGTCACGGGCAACCGGAACACCACGATCTGCGGCGGCACCGAGGCGGCGGCCGACTGCGGAGACCTCGACTGCGATGACTCGCGGGCCATCTCGTTCCCCGGTGCGCCCGAGATCTGTGACGGCCAGGACAACGACTGCGACCCCGCCACGACCCTCGCTGGCGACCAGGACAACGACAACGACGGGCAGGCCGCCTGTCAGAACGACTGCGACGACAACAACAACGACGTCAAGGTCGGCGCCCCGGAGATCTGCGACGGGCAGGACAACAACTGCAGCGGCGGCCCCGACCCGGACGAGGTGGACGACGACGGCGACCAGTACTTCCAGTGCGAGGGCGTGCCGTTCAAGGTCGAGCTCCAGGTCGCGCTGCAGCCGTCCAACGACCTCGTCCTGTTCGCGGCCCTCGGCCTCTCCCTGGCCGACAAGCAGGCGATCAACGTCGTCACCCAGGTGGGCGGCGCAGAGGCGATCACCGAGGCCGGCTCGACCGTCACCGTCTCGTTCCTCGATGGGATCTCCACGACGGACAGCCTCAAGGTGCTGATCACCGACGCCATCCAGGCGGGGTCCCTGTCGCTCATCGGCCTCGTGACCGGCGGCGGCCAGCACCTGTGGACCACCGGGGACGAGGCGGGCCAGAACCTGCCGATGAGCGGCACCCTGGGCAACGACTGCGATGACACGGATCCGCTGATCAACCCCGGCGCCTCCGAGGTGAACGCCAGCGCGCCGGCGGGCGCGGGCTTCGAAGCCGCCTTCTGCGACGGCGCGGACAACAACTGCGACGGCGTGCTGCACCCGTCCGAGTCCGACGACGACCTGGATGGCTGGGCCGAGTGCACCCCCTCCACGCAGGGCGGACCGGTGGGCGAGGAGTTGATCCTCCAGGCGCCCGCGTCCCTGACGACCCTGGCGCCCCTGACCGTGACGTTCCAGACGGGAGCCAGCGAGTCGGTCGTCGAGGACGCCGGCAGCGGCACGGTGACCGTGACCTTCGTCGACGGTACGAGCACCACGGCCTCCCTGGTGGGCACCATCACCGCGGCGCTGGGCGGCCTGACGCTCATCGACGGCGTGACCTGGGCCGGAGCAGCGCTGGGGGCGCCGCTGCCCGCAGGAACCACCCCGTGGACGGCGGCCGAGGCCTCCGAGGTGTTCATGGGCTTGCTGGCCGGTGGCGACTGCGACGACAGCAACGACGAGATCGCCCTGGGTCTGCCCGAGCTCTGCGACGGCTACGACAACGACTGCGACGGCCTGCTCGGCGACGGCGCGGCGGGCCTGCCTGACGAGCTCGATCTGGACGGGGACGGATTCGTCGCGTGCACCGCGAACAGCGTCAACCTCGGCGGCACCGTGCTCGGCATGGCGGGCGGCGGCGACTGCGCGGATGACCCCTCGGATCCGAACGATCCGTTGAGCGTCGCTTCGGCCACGATCTACCCGGGCGCCCCGGAGATCGCCGACTCCTACTATGACGCCGGGGCCGGGGTCTACGTGCTGGTGGACAACCAGTGTCCGGGAGATCCGGGCTACGACACCAACGGAGTGCCGGGCCCGGGCGAGTACTGCGAGCAGCCGCTGATCATCGCCGGCTTCTCCTGCGTGGAGGGCGAGCTCGACCTGGACGGCGACAACTACAGCGCCGCCAACGGCGACTGCGACGACACGAACGCCCAGGTGGGCCCGCAGATGCTCGAGATCTGCGACGGCTTCGACAACGACTGCGACACGGTCATTCCCACCTGGGACCAGGACGACGACGGCGACGGCTGGCTGGTCTGCAACCCCGCTCCCAACGTGCCCCTCGCGGGACAGATCGTCGGCGGCGGCGACTGCAACGACGCCAACGCGACGGTGAACCCGGGTGAGTCCGAGCTCGCCGACGGACTCGACACCGACTGCGACGCCTCGACCAACGATCCGGGCGAGGTGGACGGCGACGCCGACGGGTACTGCCCCGGCACCTCCTGCAACGGCACCCTGCTCCCGGGCGACTGCGACGACGGCAACTCGACCGTCTACCTCGGCGCCACCGAGCTGTGCGACGAGCTGGACACGGACTGCGACGGGCTGCTGAGCAACGGCTCCGGCTCCACGCTGGACGAGGTCGATGACGACGGCGATGGCTACACCGTGTGCGATCCATCGAGCCCCCTGGCGGTGTCCGACTGCCTGGAGCACGCCTCCCAGATCCTGGCAGCGTTCCCGTCGTACCCGGTGGACGGCAGCGGCGTCCCCACCAACTACCCGGCTGCGGCCGCGGCGGTCTTCCCGGGCAACCCCGAGGTCTGCGACGGCTGGAACAACGACTGCTCCGCCGGCACCGGCATTCCGAGCGCCACCGAGCAGTCCGACGAGTTCGACAACGACACGGACGGGTTCGTGGACTGCCTCGACAGCGCCGCGGGCGCGGTGGGCTGGACCACGCCCGCCATCACCGCCCAGGCGAACCTCGCCCTGAGCGGCGCGAACGACTGCGCGGACATCCCCACCGACGTGGACGATCCCAACAACCCGGCGGACGGACCCACGGCGGGCCCGTTGACGACGATCTACCCCGGCGCCGCCGAGCTGTGCGACGGCTGGGACAACACCTGCCTGGGCAACGCGCCGCCGTTCGTCGGTCCGAACTCCCCGGAGTGGGACGACGACCTCGACCGCTACCTGGACTGCTCCCAGGTCGCCATCACGACGGGCGCGGTCAACACCAACGGCCAGACGATCCTCGGTGGGTACGACTGCCTCGACGACCCGAGCACCGACAGCGAGACCCCCGGCGGCCTCCTGCCGGCGACGGGCGCCACCGTCACCCTGGCCATGGCCGCGGCGGTGAACCCCGGTCAGGCCGAGGTCTGCGACGCGTGGAACACCGACTGCGACACCAACGGCTCGACCTCGGGGGGCCAGACCCTGCTCGTGCTCCCGACCCTCGCGGACATCCCGCAGGAGGTCGATGAGGACGGCGACGACTTCGTGCAGTGCTCGGGCTTCACGGCGACGGGCGCCGCCGGCATGGCCGGCGAGGACTGCCTCGACGTCGCCCCCGGCGTGAACGCCTACTCCAGCAGCGTCAACCCCGCCGCCCCCGCGGACACCCTGGCGAACGTCGCGACCGCCTGCGACGGCTGGGACACCGACTGCAGCAACCAGCCGGCGTACCCCAACAACGACGGCGAGCCCTGTGGGAACGACGGGCTGTGCCCCGGCGAGACGGGCTACATCTCCGCCGACGCGGGCGAGAACGCGCTGGACGAGTACGACGCGGACAACGACGGCTACATCCAGTGCGGCGTGGTCGCGCTCAACGCGGCGGGCAACGGCCCGTCGGTCGGCACCCAGACCCAGGTGGTCGGTGGCGGCGACTGCCTCGACGACGCGAGCAACCCGCGGTCGGACGACGTGAAGCCCACGGCGGCCGCAGACACGCAGGCCAACGTCGCCGTCTCCTGTGACGGCTGGGACACGGACTGCAGCAACCAGCCCGCCTACCCCGCCAACGACGGCGAGCCCTGCGGGAACGACGGTCTCTGCCCCGGCGAGGCCGGCTACACCGCGCCCGACACGGGTGAGGATGCCATCGGCGAGTTCGACCACGACGGCGACACCTACATCGAGTGCGCGATGGTGGCGACCGACGCGGCCGGCAACGGCCCCGCGGTGGGCTCCCAGAGCCAGGTCATCGCGGGCGGTGACTGCCTCGACGAGCTCCTCGCGACCAACGCGTACTCGAACGACGTCAACCCGGCGGCGACCGAGACCTGCGACTCCTGGGACACCGACTGCGACAGTCAGGCCGCGTTCCCGAGCAACAGCGGCGTCCCGGAGGACGCGGACGAGCTCGACCAGGACGGCGACCTGTACATCCAGTGCGATCTGTCCGCCGCGGCCATCAACGGCGGCGCCGTGGGCAACGGCTTCGGCGGCGTGGTCAACGGCAGCGACTGCCTGGACGTGAGCCTCGCGAGCAACTCCTACTCGGATGACGTCAACCCGGTGGCGACGGAGGTCTGCGACTCGTGGGACACGGACTGCGACAGCCAGCCGGCCTACCCCGGCAACGACGGGCTGCCCGAGGCCGCCGAGGAGATCGACGACGACGGGGACGGGTACGTGCAGTGCGACTTCGCGGCGGTGGCCCTGGCGGGCGGCGCGGCCACCAACGGCTACGGCGGCGTGACCAACGGCAGCGACTGCCTCGACGTCCTTCTCGGCTCCAACGCCTACTCGGACAACGTCAACCCCGGCGCCGCCGAGATCTGCGACTCCTGGGACACGGACTGCAGCAGCCAGGCCCCCTACCCCAACAACGACGGGGCCGCGGACGACGCCGACGAGATCGATGACGACGCCGACGGCTACGTGCCCTGCGACTACAACGCCGCGGCGAACAACGGTGGCGCCGAGAGCAACGGGTTCGGCGGCGTCATCGACGGCGGCGACTGCCTCGACGTCCTGCTGACGGCAAACCCCTACTCCGACGACGTGAGCCCCGCTGGCACCGAGACCTGCGACTCGTGGGACACGGACTGCGACAGCCAGGCGGCGTACCCGAGCAACAGCGGCGTGCCCGAGGACGCTGACGAGCTCGACCAGGACGGCGACTCCTACATCCAGTGCGACTTCTCCGCGGCGGCGAACGCCGGCGGCGCGGTGGGCAACGGCTTCGGCGGTGTCACCAACGGCAGCGACTGCCTGGACGTCCTGCTCTCGTCCAACAGCTACTCGGACAACGTCAGCCCGGTCGGGGTCGAGACCTGCGACTCGTGGGACACGGACTGCGACAGCCAGCCGGCCTACCCCGCCAACAACGGCCTGCCCGAGGACGCCGACGAGATCGACGACGACGGCGACACCTACATCCAGTGCGACTTCTCGACCTCCGCGCTGGTGGGCGGCGCGGCCAACAACGGGTTCGGCGGCGTGGTGCTGGGCAGCGACTGCCTGGACGTGCCGCTCGCGTCCAACCCCTATGCGGACGACGTGAACCCCGGCGAGGTCGAGACGTGCGACTCGTGGGACACCAACTGCGACAGCCAGCCGGCCTACCCCGGGAACAACGGGGCCCCCAACGACCCCGATGAGGTCGACGACGACGGCGACACCTACATCCACTGCGACTTCTCGTCGGCGGCGATCAGCGGCGGCGCGGTGAACAACGGCTTCGGCGCGGTGATCGACGGCTCGGACTGCCTGGACGAGACGACGGCGACCAACCCCTACGCGGACAACGTCAACCCGGCCAAGACCGAGATCTGCGACTCGTACGACACCGACTGCGACTCGCAGCCCGCCTACCCCGGCAACGACGGCGCCCCCGAGGACGCGGACGAGCTGGACCAGGACAACGACGGCTACGCGCAGTGCGACTTCGCCGCGGCGGCGATCTCCGGCGGGGCCGTGAACAACGGCTACAACTGGGACACCACCACCCAGACGGTGCTGAGCGGCAGCGACTGCCTCGACGTGCCCCTCTCGAGCAACGCCTACTCCGCCGACGTGAGCCCCGCGGGCGCCGTGGACCTCGTGTGCGACTCGTGGGACACGGACTGCAACAGCCAGTCTGCGTACCCCGGCAACGACGGCACGCCCGAGAACAGCGACGAGCTGGACGACGACGGCGACGGCTACGTCGAGTGCACGCTCATCGCGGGCTCGTTGGGCAACACGCGCAACGCGGTGCTCGGTGATGACTGCCTCGACGTCACGACGGGCACGTTCCCCCTCGCCCAGAGCAGCGACCCCAGCATCACCGCGGCGCAGGCCGCGGCGGTCAACCCCGGCGCCACCGAGGCGTGTGACGGGTTCGACACGGACTGCTCGAGCGGCAACACGGTCTTCATCGTGGACGGCTTCCAGGAGCCCAACGAGGTCGATGATGACTCTGACGACCACATGATCTGCTCCCCGATCGCCAGCTACACGCCGGTGGGGCTCTTCGGTGGGGACTGCGACAACAACGCGTTCACGGGCGGAGGGATCAACCCCAGCGTCGCGCCGGACGACGCGTCCGCCTTGCTCGTGGACAACGACTGCGACGGTCTTTATGACGAAGACGCGTACTCCGCCGGCAACCTCGCGATCACGGAGCTGATGCTCGATCCCACCGGCGGTGACACCCAGTGGTTCGAGGTGCTCAACCAGTCGGGCCGCGTGCTCTCCCTCGAAGGGCTGGTCATCAGCGACCAGGTCACGGACTCCTTCACGCTCACCGAAGCCACAGGGGATCCGAACAGCGCGCCGCTCCAGATCGCGGCCGGCGACTTCGACATCCTCTGCCTGACCCCCGCCAACTATTCCGGCGGCTCGGGCTTCTACGCGGCCGATTGCCTCAACAGCGTCGTGATGACGAACTTCGCCCTGGAGAGCGCCGCCGACGAGGTGGTCCTGACCATGGACGGCAGCGCCATCGACACCGTGGCGTGGACCACCCCTGGGTCCACCGCGTCGGACTCCTCGACCACCCTCGATCCCTCCGCGACGCCCTACCAGACCACGAACAACACCCTGAACCTGAGCTCAGGCGACTGGTGCCAGGCCTTCAACGCCTGGACGGACGGCGGCGGCGCGCTGGGCAGCCCCGGTCTGGCGAACCAGCCCTGCGACTCCGACGATCTGGATCTGGACGGCGACGGGTTCTGCGTCAGCGGCCGCGACACCCGCGGCGCTGGCACCGGCAACACGTCGCCGGACGGGGACTGCGACGATCCGGGTGAGGCGAGCACCTCGGCGTACGACTGTCTGGACAGCGCGACCGACCCCTACGCGCCGTTCGTGAACACCTCCATGACCGAGGTGTGCGACGGCTACGACACCAACTGCGACAACAACGGCACCGCGCCTGCCGACGAGCTCGACGACGACGGGGACACCTACCTGCCCTGCGACAACTGGGTCGCGACGTCGTCGGCTCCGTTCACGGACGGCCACGACTGCCTGGACGTCTCCACCGGCTCGAACTCCTATTCGGACAACGTGAACCCGGGTGCGAGCGAGCTGTGCGACGGGTACGACACGAACTGCTCGGTGTACGTGGGCGGCGGTGCCAACACCAGCGCGCCGGACCAGTCCAATGAAGTCGATGACGACAACGACCAGTACATCGAGTGCTCCAGCTTCGTGGCCGCGACCACGGCCCAGAACTCCCAGAGCGAGACGCTGTCCGGTGGGCTGGACTGCCTGGACGTGAGCATCGCCACGAACGCGTACTCGGATGACGTGCACCCAGGGCTGAGCGAGGCCTGCGACGGCTACGACACCGACTGCAGCGCCGCCGGCACCCCGCCGAGCAACGAGAACGACGACGACAACGACCAGTACATCGAGTGCTCGGGCTTCGTGTCGACGACGACCGCGCAGAACGGGCAGAGCGAGACGCTGACGGGCGGCCTGGACTGCCTGGACGTGACCGTGGCATCGAACTCCTACTCCGACGACGTCAACCCCGGAGTGTCCGAGGTCTGCGACGGCTACGACACCGACTGCAGCGCCGCGGGCACGCCGC
>CALAGR010000078.1 GCA_937891735.1 uncultured Pseudomonadota bacterium
TCGCCAGGGCGGGCCCTGGGGGGCGTCTCCGGCGCAGGGGTCGCGGGCTCGCTCAGGCCGCCGACTCCCAGCGGAAGCGTCTCTTCGGGGTCCAGGTCGCCGAGCCGCGCCTGCAGCGAGGCCAGCGAGTCCCGGGGGCTCGCCTCGGGCTCCGGGGACGACCCGGAGAGCTCGCCGGTCAACCCCAGGGTGCGCAACATGGCCGCCCGGGCGCCGGGGCGGCTCTCCAGGGGCAGGGTTCGGTGCTCATCGAAACGCGCGAGCTCCGGCCCGGCCGCGAGGGGGCCGGGGTGCTCCGCGTCGATCTCCAGATCGAGTCCGAGATCCCGGTCCTCGTCTTCGGGCGGAGCAGCGGCCGCTCCGACGGACCAGGACGGCGGCTGCTCCAGGCCCTCCAGGTCCACCTGGTCGTCATCGAGGACGCCGGCTTCGTCCTCGTCCACGAACGGGATCTCGACTTCGTCGTCGTCGGCGACGCCGGCCGTCGCGGGCTCGTCCACGGAGTCCGGGGTGACCACCAGGGAGTCCGCCTGGGGCCCCCCGGAGACCCACTGCCACGAGCCCGTCCAGGAGGGGTTTTCGTCCAGCGACTCGGGGTCGTCGCCGCGCAGCCGGGTCACCTCATCGGCGCAGAAGTCCCGCAGCGCGGGGGCCGTGGGGGTCTGGGCGCGCAGGGTGCGAAGATCGCGCGCAGCCTCCCGGGCCGTGGGATAGCGGGCGCTGGGATCGCGCCCGAGCATGCGCATGATGATCGGAACGACCGGATCGTCTTCTTCGAGCCGGTCCAGGCCCGCCGACACGTCCCCCGTGACGACCCTGCCGAGCACCGCAGGCCCGCGCACGTCGCCCCAGGGCGAGCCGTTCGACAGCATCTCCAGCAGGATCAACCCCGCCGCGAACTGGTCCGAGGCGGGACCCACCGGATCGCCCGTGGCCTGCTCCGGGGCCATGTAGGCCAGGGTCCCCCGCAGCTCGCCGGCCAGGGTGCCGGCCCCCGCCTCGGCCCCGCGGGCCACGCCGAAGTCCATGACCTTGAGGTGGCCCTCGGACAGCATCACGTTGCCGGGCTTGACGTCCCGGTGGATGAAGCCGCTCTCCCGGCCCTCGGGATCCCGCAGGGTGTGCAGGTGGTGCAGGGTCTCCAGCAGCTCCGCCCCGAGCTCCAGCGCCACCTCGCGGGGCACGGGCTCGTCCCCGGCGCGCCGGCGCTCCAGCACCGCGCGCAGCGTCACCCCATCCACGTAGTCCTGGACGAGCACCCACTCCTGCTTGAGGGACAGGACCTCGTGCACCCGGACCAGGTTGGGGTGGTTCACCAGCCCGCCGAGCCGGGCTTCCCGGTACAGGTACGACTCGAACTCCGGGCCGCGCCCGTGCGCCCGGGCGATCCGCTTCAGGGCGTACCACGTGGCGAAGCCTGTCGCGTCGCCCTTTCGGGCCAGATACACCTTGCCGTAGGCGCCCTCACCGAGCTTGCGCAGGACCTGGTACGGCCCGACCCTCACGTCAACGCGCCCTCGGACGGGGCCCGCCGAAGCGGATCTGGAGCGCCGCGCCAGCCATGGGACCCGCGATGACCGTGGGGTCGGCGTGCTGCAGGCCCGGCATGCCAGACAGGCGCCAGGGCCCGGGAAGGATCCGACGCAGACGCACCAGCCGCACCTGACCGGCCAGCGTCAGCACCCCGCCCCCCAGAGCGACGCCGCCCCCGGCGATCGACAGCCCCCAGCCGAAGCGGTTGCCGCCGATGCCCTTGTCGGTGACGCCGGTGTAGGCCTCCTCGGCGAAGGTGCTGAACGCGATGGCGAAGCCGATGACGGAGGCCACAAGCCCCCCCGCGACCGTGCCGATGCCGACGTCCCGCAGGAGCTGCGTGTCTCGCCACTCCGCGCCGACGGAGGGCTTGTGCAGATCGGCCCGGATCTCGTTGAGCAGATCCACGCTGCGCACGTGCTCGGCGAAGGGCAGCTCCGACAGCATCGAAGCGACGAGCACCTCCTCGGCGATCTCGGGAGTGCCGTCCAGGCGATACAGGCGGGCGGTCTCGAACCCCAGGCGAGGGAGGTCGGGATCGATCTCGCGGGCTTCGGCGAGCTGGCGTTCGGCCTGGGAGATCCACTTCTCAGCCGACGACTGGCGCCCCGCTTCGAGCTCCGCTCGGGCCTGATCCAGGGCGTCCGCCGCCTCGTACACCAGATCCGTGGCCTGGGCGGAGCCCTGCGCCTGGGCCGCCGGGGGCAGACACAGCACGAGGGCCGCCAGGACGAGGACCGCCGACAGGAGAGCGGCTGGAGAGCAGGAGTAAATCGTTTCCAAATCGCACGAATCCTATCACGCAGGTCCCCTGCGATAGGATTGCGCGCACGGCCGGAGCACGGACCGTCACAGGAGGGTTCAGTGACCACGACCTCGTTCATGTCCTCGCTCGACGAGGACGAACAGATGCGTCTGCTGATGGGCGCACAGACCACGACCTACAAGGCCGGCGACGTCCTGCTGCGCGAAGGCGACCCGGGCAGCTCGCTGCTCATCCTGGAGGAGGGCACCGTGGAGGTGTCCAGGCAGGGCAACCGGCTCGCCACGCTCCAGGCGGGCGAGACCATCGGGGAGATGGCCTTGCTCGACCCCGCCCCCCGCTCCGCGACGGTCACCGCCAAGGGCAAGGTGACGGCCATCGAGCTGGAGCGGGACGTGGTGTGGGGGCTGCTCGCCGACGGCGATCCGGCCGCCATCAAGGCGCTGCAGCGCATCACCGCGACGGTCTGCGAGCGCCTCGCGGACGTCAACGGAATGGTCCAGAAGGAGGTCGTCAAGCCCCGAGGCAACGTGTTTGGCCGGCTCCTGTCGTCCGTGTTTGGGAGGAAGTAGCGATGGCCATCGATCCGCAGATCCTGCAGACCTTCGAGGCCCTCGCTCCCCTGGGGGAGGACGGCCGCGCGCGCATGGCGCCCCTGCTGAAGTCCACCAAGTACCGGACGGGGGCCCAGATCGTCCGCGAGGGCGACGAGGGGGACGCCTGCTTCCTGCTGGTGGAGGGGCAGGTGACCGTCATCAAGAACCTGCCCGACGGGCGCAAGGTCCGGCTCGCCACGCTCCCCGCGGGCACCCTGTTCGGCCAGGCGGGCCTCGTCCCGGGGCAGCGTCGAACCGCCGACGTGCGCGCCGAAGGCAACGTCACTGTGCTCTCCCTGGAGCGGCCGACCCTGGACTGGGCGGTGGGCCGGGGCGAGGGCTGGGCGGTGGCCATGCAGGCCCTGGTGGCCGTGGGGCTGGTCCGGCAGCTCCGCTCGGCCCTGGACCGGCTCGGCCAGCTCGCCGCGGCCGAAGACGTGTCCGCGGAGATCACGGGCCGCAAGCGCTCCGAGATCAAGGGGCCCCAGGGCCTGAACGCGTCCTTCGACGGCGCGCGGGCCCGGGCTCGAGACACCAGCGAGCAGGCCGGGCTGATCGAGGAGGACGAGCCGGCGGCGAGCAGGGGCGCCATGGGCGGGCTGCTCGAGCTGCTCCGGAGCACCGAGGAGGCCCTCGCCTCCGCCGGGTTCGACGCCGAGGCGGTGGAGTTCGTGTTCGACGACGATCAGATGCGCACCGCGGATTCACGACGATGAGGGCTCACACGCTCACCTTGCTGCTGCTGGCCCTCCTGGTCGGCTGCACCCCGCGGGTCGCGGACGACGACGACGCCGCGGACGATGACGACAGCACCGCGGACCTGCCCGTCATCCCCGACCCCGGGGACGCCACGGACGACTGGGGCCTGGAGGAGTGGGGCGACGACGGCGGCTGCTGCGCCACCCCGGAGACCGCCTACCCCGTCGGCACCGCCACCATGGACGCGGGCTACATCCAGGGCTTCTTCGACGGGGAGTTCCAGTTCTTCTACGTGTTCCGGGCCGCCGCCGATCTCGAGGAGTTCACGTTCCCCATGTGGTTCGAGGAGGTGCACATGCACGACGGCGCCGGCCTGCGCTTCGGCGGGCTGATCGAGCCGTCGGCGAGCGAGGCGAACAGCGTCACCTGGCAGGTGGAGCCAGGCGGCGTCTACGTGGTCGAGGTGCGGTCCGACTTCGAGGGCTTCTTCTGATGACACAGACCCGCTCAGTTTGAGCGGGCACCCCACGACGGCTCAGTTCATCAGTCCGGCTTCGGGCTCGCCTGCCGGCGGGTTCGCTGCACGTACCCGGGGTTGTTCATCGCGTAGCTGATCTGCTTCGGCAGCACCTTGCGGACCTTGTTGCCGAAGCCGCGGTCCTGCACCAGGACCTCACCGGCCTTGTTGACGATGTAGAAGTGCGGGACGTTGCGCTTGGTGCCCATCCAGGCCCGCAGATCCCACTCCGTGGGGTCCAGGACCACCGCATCGAGCCCCGCCGCGGCGACCTTGTCGGCCTCCTTGTGCCGCCCCTCCGGCGTGATGTCCGTCGCCAGCAGGACGATCTGCAGCTTTCCCCCGTGCTGCTCCTCGAGCTGCTTGAGCATCGGCAGGGACGCCGCGCAGGGCCCGCACCAGCTCGCCACCATGCCCACCACGGCGACCTGGGTGTCGATGCCCTCCCGGGCCGTCGGGCCGACGTGGTCCGACAGCTTGTAGGGCTTGCCTGTGCGCAGATCCGTCAGCACGATCTCGGGCGCGAAGTCGCCGTTCGCCAGCCCCACCGGCGTCTCCGGGATCGTCTTCGGATCCGGCAGGGCCTCGATGCTGGGAGGCTCCTCGGGAGTCGGCACAGCGGCCTGCACCCGAGCCGCGGGCACGGCCACAGGGACCGGGGGCACCTGCTCGGCGACGACGGGCTCGTCGGGAGGCACCGAAGGCGACTCCCCTGCCCCGCAGCCCACCGCGAGCAGCGCGGCCAAGACGAGGGGCGCGTGTGGGCTCAAGACCCGCTCAACAGGCGCTCGATGATCGGTCGGACCGTCGCGGGGGTGTTGTCCGGCGAGAACCCCACCTGCTTGTGCTGGATGATCCCGTGTCGGTCGAGGATGTATGTCGTGGGCATCGACTTGACGTCGAACTTGCCCTGGATGAGGCCCTTGGGGTCGAGGATGATCGGAAAGGTCGCGCCCGCGGAGCGCGCGAAGCCGGACGACTTGTTCGGGTCCGTGTCCACGCCGACGGACACCACCTGGAATCCGCGCGCGGCGTACTCGGCCTGCATCGTCTTGAGCTCGGGGAACTCCCGCCGACACGGGGTGCACCAGGACGCGAAGAACGTCAGGTAGGTGACCTTGCCTTCGAAGGTCGCCGAGTCGAGGGTGCCGCCGGCCATCAGCTCGCCCACGAACGCCGGCACCTTCGTGCCCTCGAGCCCTTCGCGGGCGATCCTGTCCACCGCCTGGCCGCTCTTGTTGGGCACGTCCGTGCCCGCGCAGCAGCGAAAGCCCATGCGCTTGTTCTTGTGGCCTGGACCCCAGGTGGCGTTGGGCCGGAAGCAGCCGGCGTGGTCGTTGCTGCCGAAGTCGCCTCCCGCCAGGACCGCCAGTTCCTCGCTCGTCTCGATCCACTCGGCGACGTTGCCGCCCAGGTCGTACACCCCGCTGTCCGTCCTGCAGCGCAGCTTGCTGCCGGTGGTGACGGGCGCGCCGGTGGCGCCGTCGGCCTGGTCGTGACACCAGCCCTTCTCGTGCCAGTCCGCGTAGGGGAACTGGTTGCCCTCGACGTAGTCGTCGATGTAGGAGCCCGAGCCGTCGTCGTCGATGGCGTCCGCGCCCTGGCAGGCGGCGCCCCACTGCTCCGAGGTGCACAGCTGCTTGCCCGCCTTCTCGCAGGCCGCCTTCGCCTCGAACCAGTTGGCGTTGGCCGGCAGGACGCCGTACAGCGACAGGGCGTTGCCGGCCGCGTCCACGCTCGCCTCGAACGTGTCGATGTAGAAGCTCGTGCTGTTCATGCGCTTGATCTCGGTCATCGCCGGCAGCGCGGCCACCTGGGGCGCGGTCGGCACCGGCGCGGGAGGAGTGCGCTTGATCTCGGGCAGGCTCTCGCCCCCGATCGCCTTCTGGATCGCCTGCTCGATGGCCGCCGCGGCGACCCCCTTGAACAGGCGCCCGTTCACGAACGTGCGAGGGGTGCCGGTCAGGTCGATCTTGCCGCCAATGGCGATGTCGTCCTGGATGACCTTGCGGGCCGCGGGGCTCGTCAGGCACTGGGAGAACGCCGCAGTGTCCAGCCCCACCTCCTGCGCGTAGTGCAGCAGGTCTTCGTCGGCCAGCTTGTGCTGGTTCTTGAACATCAGGTCGTGCATCGGCCAGAACAGGTCCTGCTGCCGGGCGCACTCGGCGGCCACCGCGGACTCACACGCGTTCTTGTGGGCGGTGTTCTTGATGTTCTCGTTGCACTGCGGGTTCATCGGGTAGTGCTTGAAGACCCAGCGCACCTGGCCCTCGTACGTCTTCTTCATCTGCCCGAGGGAGTACGTGAGCTTCTTGCAGTACCCGCAGGCGAAGTCGGCGAACTCCACGACCGTCACCGGCGCATCCGCAGGGCCGTAGGACGCATCGTTGGGCCCCACCGGGATCTCGTACAGGTTGCCGGCGATCAGGCGCGCCTCGCCGGTGGCCTTGAGCACCTCGCCCTGCCCGCTCTTCTTGAGGGCGTCCACCTCGGCCTGGGTCTGCAGCGCCTCGGCGGAGGCCTGCTCCCGCATGGCGTCCTCGCCGCTGGACCGCTGACTGGAGAACCACCCGAAGAAGACCACCAGGGCCACCAACCCGACGCCCACGGCCGGAACCAGCGCCCCGACCCAGCTCCGCCGGGCCTGCCCCAGCAGCGCCTTTCGGCCGAACCACGCCAACACGAACGTGACCAGGGCAGCGGCGTCCATCGAGAGGCAGAACAGGCAGTAGACGTTCTCGATGAGCACCATCACCGCGAGCAGCACCAGGCCGTAGGCCACAGCGCCCCCGCTGCCCACCAGCACCAGCTCGATGGCGGCGAGGCCGCGCGCCCCGCCCTTGCGGGCGAGCGCCACCAGGGCCGCGAGGGCCAGGTAGGTCGGCACCGCGAAGACCGTGATGGGGATGCCGGCGATCTTCCCCCAGCTGCTGGTGTTCAGCTTGTCGCAGTTCAACGTCTCGTTGAAGTTGCAGGCCGAGTCGAACGCCTCCACCGAGTAGGTGACCTGGATGTAGGCGTACAGCAGATACAGCGCCGCCGCCGAGGCCACCGTCAGCGCAGCCCAGATGCCCGCGGCGTACGCCGTTGGCAGGCCGGACGCGTCGGGCAGGTCAGACGCTGGGGGCGCCTGTGGTGCCTGAACTGGCTCGGGGGACGGTGTTCCGCTCTTGTTCTTCTTCTTGCCCATGGCTCCTCCGCGGCGCCCCAACACGTCAGCGGCGCGCGATCATCCGTGCGGGACCACGAAGCGTTCCGGGCCCGGGTCACGGAGCGGCGGAGCCTATCACGGTGAAAAGGGCCGCCGAAGTCTGCTAAACCGCCGGCCGTGACCACGCCTCCTGCCATCGAAGCCGTCGCCGTGTCCCGCGGATTCGGCGCTCGCTGGGCCCTCGCCGGCGTCAACCTCGGCGTCGCCGGGGGCAGCTCGCTGCTGCTCGCGGGCCACAACGGCGCCGGCAAGACGACCCTGCTCCGCATCCTGGCCGGGCTGCTGCGCCCCACCGCCGGCAGCGTACGGATCTGCGGCGTCGATCCCGCGCAGGACCTGATGGCCGCGCGCCGGGACGTGGCCCTCGTCGCCCACCAGGGACAGCACTACCTGGAGCTGTCGGCCTTGGAGAACCTGCTCATCACCGCGCAGCTGCTGGGCACCTCGGCGCCGGCCGACGCCGCGCTGGCCGCCCTGGAGCGGGTGGGGCTCGCGGACCGGGCCACCGACGTCGTGCGCACGTTCTCGGCGGGGATGAAGAAGCGCCTCACCTTTGCGCGCGTGCTCCTGCAGCAGCCCCGTGTGGTCCTTCTCGACGAGCCCTGGGGACAGCTCGATCCTGCGGGCTTCCGGTTCGTGGACGGGCTCCTGGCGGAGATGACCGACGCGGGGCGCGCCGTCATCGTCGCGAGTCACCTCGTGGACCGGGCGGGCGACGTGCTCGAGCACGGGCTGGTGCTCGACGGCGGCGTGCCCCAATGGGTCGGACCCGCCAAGGACCTCGCCACGGAGATGCGGAAGACCCAGCCATGACCCTGTCCGTGCTCGACCAGACCCGCCGCATCCTGCACAAGGACCTGTTGCTGTCCTGGCGGAGCCGCGCCCGCGTGGTCGCCCAAGTGTGCTTTGGCACAGTCACCTTGATGATGTTCAGCTTCGCCGTGGGCCCGAACAACGATGTCCTGTCCAGGCACGCGGGCGGCTACCTCTGGCTGGCGCTGCTGCTCGCCTCGATCCTGAGCCTCGGCGAGTCCTTCCGCCTGGAGCTCGAGGACGCCGCGCTGGAAGGCCTGCAGCTGCTTCCGGTGGACCCCCGGGCGCTGTTCTTCGGCAAGGCGATCGCCAATGGGGTGCAGCTCCTGGTGCTCGGGGTCATCCTGCTGCCACTGGCGCTTGTGCTATTCAGCACAACCGTGAAGTTCAGCTGGGTCTGGCTACTCAGTTTCGTCGCCCTGGGCTCGGCCGGCCTCGCCGCGCCGGGCACGCTGTACTCGGCGATGACCTCCCGGGCACGAGGCAAGGACGTGATGTTGCCGCTTCTTTTGTTCCCCCTGGTGATCCCGGTCCTGTTGTCGGCGGTGAAGGGCACGAACCTTGCACTGCTCGGCGACCCGATGGCACAGAGCAGATCATGGGTCTCGATCCTCATCTGCTTCGACCTCATCTACTGGTCGCTGTGCTCGATCCTCTTCGGTCGGGTGATCGATGAGTAGCAGGCAGCCCATTCGGAGATGCAGATGAGCGATTCCGGGTTTCACAAAGAGCACGTCATCGGGGCCCTGGGCCTCGTGCTGCTGGCCTACGGCGCGTACCAGGGCCTCGTGGTGCTGCCCCCCGAGAAGTACATGGGGGAAGCGGGCAGGATCCTGTACATCCACGTGCCCACGGCCTGGACCGCGATGATCGTAGCCACCGCGGCGTGCTTCGTAGCCATCGGCTCGCTGGTCCGCGGCGGCGACCGGTGGGACGCGGCGGTCGAGGCCTGCGTGGAGGTCAGCGCCGTCACCACGGGCATGTTGATCATCCAGGGCGCGATCTGGGCCAAGCCCACCTGGAACACCTACTGGGACTGGGACCCGCGCCTGACCACCTCGGCCATCATGATGGCGTGCTTCGCGGGCGTGATCGCCCTGCGGGCCTTCGTGGACGACCCCCGTCGCCGGGCCAGCTGGAGCGCCGTCGCCACCATCATCGCCTACGCCGACGTGCCCATCGTGTACTTCAGCGTCAAGTGGTGGCGCACCCTGCACCAGAGCTTCTCGAACCGCGAAACCGTCGCCGAGACCATGTGGAACGTGGTGTTTATCGATTTCGCGGCCATGCTGCTGATCGTGACGTGGCTGTGCATCCAGCGGGCGCGTCTGTCGCTGGCCACCCGGCCCGTGCAGCTCGACGCGTCCCAGGCCCCCGCGGCCTCACCCCTCGTGGCCGGAGGAAACTGACATGGACGGCATCGCAGTCGGTAACTGGGAATTCGTCATCGCCGCCTGGGGGATCTCGTTGTCCCTTCTGGCCAGCTACTCCCTGCTCGTCGTGCTGCGCCTGAAGGCGGCCGGCCGAGCGCGCTCGAAAGGTCCGTCATGACCGATGGAATGAAAGCCTTCTTCATCGTGGCCGTGCTGATCGCCGGGGGCGCCATCGCGTACCTGTCGTTCGGCGGCATCGGTGAGAACCTCGTGTACTACTGGACCCCCACCGAGCTCGCCGAGCACGGAGGCCAGGCCAAGGGCGCCGTCGTGCGGCTCGGTGGGCAGGTGCAGCCCGGCAGCCTCAACTGGGACAAGGCCAGCAACGAGCTGCGCTTCGAGGTGACCGACGGCACGACGTCCATCAAGGTGCACGGCACCGGCGTGCCGCCCCAGATGTTCCGCGAGGGCATCGGCGTCGTCGTGGAGGGAACGATGGGCGGCTCCGACGTGTTCGAGAGCGACCGCCTGCTCGTCAAGCACGACAACGAGTACCAGGCCCCAGAGGGCGAAGCCGACATGGACGAGCTGAAGAAGTCACTCCAGCCGGACTCTTGAGGAGCTGATGGACCACGCATTCCTGGGGCGGGCGCTCATCCTGCTCGCCATCGTGTTCGCCGCGTCCGGCGCGATCGTCGGCTACGTCGGCGGACGGCGCGGCACCGAAGCGGTGCACACCTGGACCAAGCGGCTCGCATACCTCTTCGGAGGGAGCCTGATCCTGGCGAACCTCGTCATGATCAAGGCGCTGCTCCAGCACGACTTCGCGGTGCAGTACGTGGCCCAGGTGGGCAGCCTGGACACGCCGATCCACATCACGATCGTGTCGCTGTGGAGCTCGCTCGAGGGGTCGATCCTGTTCTGGGGCGCGATCCTCGGCCTGTTCACAGTCGCGTTCGTGTGGCGCGAGGCGGACAAGCACCGGGACATGGCGCCGTACACCGTCGGCACGATCCTGACGGTCGGCGCCTTCTTCGGCGTGCTCATCGCGGGGCCCGCCAACCCCTTCCTGGACACCCCGCTGCCGATCCCCACGGACGGGCCCGGCCCGAACCCGCTGTTGCAGAACCACCTGCTCATGATCGTCCACCCGCCGATGCTCTACGCGGGCTACGTGGGCATGACCATCCCGTTCGCGATGGGGGTCGCGGCGCTGCTCAAGGGACGCCTCGGCGCCGGCTGGATGCGCCCCATCCGCACCTGGATGCTGCTGCCCTGGGGCTTCCTGACCGCCGGCATCGTGCTCGGTGGCTGGTGGGCCTATGAGGTGCTGGGCTGGGGCGGCTACTGGGCCTGGGATCCGGTCGAGAACGCGAGCTTCCTGCCGTGGTTGACAGCTTCGGCCTTCCTGCACGCGGCGATGCTCCAGGAGCGGCGCGGGATCTTGAAGGCCTGGACCCTGATCCTGCTGCTGAGCACGTTCTGCCTGACGATCCTGGGCACCTTCATGACCCGCTCGGGCGTGTTCAACTCGGTGCACAGCTTCACCCAGAGCCCCATCGGCCCCACGTTCCTGGTGTTCCTGGCCATCGTGATGGTGGCCTGCGTGCTGCTCGTGGCCGCCCGCATGCACCTGCTGGTGGCCGAAGGCGAGATCAAGAGCCCGGCCTCCCGCGAGGCGATGTTCGTGATGAACAACCTCGCGTTCGTGTTCTTCACCTTCCTGGTGCTGGTGGGCACGGTGTTCCCGCTGCTCACCGAGGCCGTGCGGGACGTCAAGATCAGCGTCGGCGCGCCGTACTTCAACCGCCTCGGCGTGCCGATCGCCATCAGCATCGTGTTCCTGATGGGAGTGGGTCCGGCGCTCCCCTGGGGCAAGGCGACCGACCGCGAAGCCTTGAAGCTCCTGGCTCCTCCGGCCGCGGCGGGCCTGGGGCTGAGCCTTCTGGGGGCCGTGTTCGGGGTCCGCATGCTCCTGCCGTCCCTGACCTTGTTCGTGTCCGGGTTCGCGGCCGCGGTGGCCCTGCGGGACATGGCCATCCCGGTGCTGGTGCGACACCAGCGCGGCGGCGTGGGCTGGGGCGCGGCGGCCATGGAGGCCTTCTGGCGCGGGCGACGTCGGTACGGCGGCCAGATCGTGCACCTGGGGGTGGCGCTCATGGCGGTCGGCATCGCTCTGAGCAGCAGCTACCAGCAGGTCGCCGAGGGGGTCCTGGACAAGGGCCAGAGCATGCAGGTGGGGGACTACACCCTGCGCTTTGACGGCACCCGTGAAGAGGTCTTGCCCCACCGCCGATCCACCATCGCGGACATGACGGTGATCTTGGGAGGCCAAGAGGTCGGCACGCTGCAGCCCCGGATGAACCACTACCGCCGTCAGATGAACCCGATCGGCACTCCGGCGGTGCGCTCGTCCTTCTCCGAGGACCTGTACCTGTCCGTGATGACCATCGATCCCGCCGGGGCCTACGTCGGCATGCGGGCCTTCGTGAACCCCGCCATCTACTGGATCTGGATCGCCGCGGGGGTGATGTTGCTGGGCTGCTTCATCGCGGCCTGGCCGGCGTGGTTCTTCATTCGGGTCGGAGACCCATCTGGAGAGAGCTCATGAGCGGGTTCGAGGATCTTCCCGAGGCCTCCGGTGGAGGCATCGACATCAAGGCGGTCCTGATCGGGCTGGGGGTCGTGGTGCCCCTGCTGATCGTGCTGGGGCTCGGCTTCGGCCTCGACCCCAGCGTGATGGACAAGCCGCTCAACGGAAAGCCCGCGCCGGACTTCTCGCTGCCCCGGCTCTCCGACGGCGAGATGATGGGGCTGGCCGACCTGACGGGCAAGCCGATGGTCGTCAACTTCTGGGCGACGTGGTGTGGCCCCTGCGCCCAGGAGCACCCCAACCTGGTGCAGGCCGCCCGCACCTGGGGCAAGGACGTGCAGTTCGTGGGGATCGTGTACCAGGACAAGAACGAGGCGGTCGAAGCCTGGCTTGCCCGCAACGGCGGCAAGGCCTTCCCGACCCTCATCGACGTCAACGCCAAGGCCGCCATCGCGTACGGCGTGTACGGCGTGCCCGAGACCTACTTCATCGGCGCCGACGGCGTGATCCGCGACAAGCACGTCGGACCCATCTCCTGGCCCGAGCTGGCCGAGCAGGTCCGGCGTCTCAAGGAGGACGCGTCATGAAGTGGGTGCTGGTCCTGATGATCCTGCTGACGGCGGCCCCCGCCCTGTCTCAGGAAGACCGCGGCGAGCAGGGAGGCGAGGATGACGCGCTCGCCCTGGGCCCGGACGTGGAGCGCACCGTGGGCCCGCCGTCGGGTCCCGTCCTGACTGGAGCAGCCCTGGACGCCCGCACCGACGCCCTCGCCGCGGTGGTCCGGTGCCCCGTGTGCCAGGGACTGTCGGTCAAGGACTCGCCGTCCGAGTCGGCCCGGAACATGAAGCGGCAGGTCCGCGCGATGATCGCCGCGGGCTACGACGACGAGCAGATCCTGGTGTACTTCGAGTCCGCGTATGGCGAGTTCATCCGCATGGTCCCCGAGGCCAAGGGGTTCAACCTGCTGGTGTGGATCATCCCCGCCCTGGGCCTGCTCGCGGGCCTCGGCATGGTCCTGACGACCGTGCGGCGGCGCGAGGGTGCGGCGAGCGGGGCGGCGCTGCCTCCCGCCGCGATGCAGAGGGCGCGCACGTCCGACGAGAGCCTTGATCCCTACCTCGCGCAGGTCCGGGCAGAGCTCGGCGCGGCGTCCGGCGAGGAGTCTGGCGATGTCTGAGGTCGATTGGAGCCAGGCCCTGTGGGCCCTGGGTGTGGGTCTGTTGATGGGGGCGGTCCTGGCCGCCAGCGCGAAGCGGACCCCGGGAGAGGCGGCCGTCGGATCGTCGGGCCGCACCCGCGCCGAGGCACGTTCGATCCGGATCGAGGACCTGCGCCAGCGCAAGGACCAGCTGATCCAGCAGATCCGTGATCTCGAGGACACCGCGCTCGCCCGGGGCATCGCGTGGGCTCCCGCGGAGCGCGCGGCCCTGGAAGAGGAGGCGGCCCGGGTCCTGCGCGAGCTGCACCACCTGGAAGGCGCTCCGGTGCCGGCAGCGAGCAAGG
>CALAGR010000079.1 GCA_937891735.1 uncultured Pseudomonadota bacterium
CCTCCCGGCGCGCACCAGGAACGTCACGGCGTGGCCCGCGTCCCGGGCCCGCAGCGCCTGGACCGTTCCCACGGCTCCCGCCCCGATGACAACCAGCTTCCCCATGGCGTCGTATCCTGCCGCCATGAAGCGCTTCTCGCCAGCGAGCGAACGGAACAAGGACCCCATCCTGCAGGTGCTGCGGAGCGTCGTGCCCGCCCAGGGGCGGGTGCTCGAGCTGTCCGCCGGGAGCGGGCAACACACGGTGCACTTCGCGGCGGCGTTTCCGGGCGTGTCCTGGCAGCCGACGGACGTGGACCCCACGGCCCTGTCCAGCGTCGCCGCCCACCGTGACGAAGCGGGCCTGCCCAACATCGCCGCGCCCCGCCACCTGGACGTGACCGAGCACGACTGGGGCATCGATCCCGTGGACGTGGTGCTGTCGATCAACATGATTCACATCACGCCCTGGGCCTGCACGCAGGGGCTGTTCGCCGGCGCCGCGCGGCTGCTGACCCCGGGGGGCGCCCTGGTGACCTACGGTCCCTACAACGTCGACGGCGCACCCACCTCGCCGGGCAACGCGCAGTTCGACGCGTCGCTGCGATCCCGGGATCCGTCCTGGGGGATCCGGGACCTCGCCGACCTGCTGGCCCTCGCCGAGGCCCACGGCTTCGTCCGCGAGCAGGTGGTGCCGATGCCCGCGAACAACATGACCGTCGTGTACCGGCTCGGAGCCTGAGTGGAGGCGCTCCCGACCCGCCGCCGGGTGGTGCGGGGGCTCGCCCTGACCGCGCTGGGGGCCATCGCCGCCGTGGGGGCGGGCGAGGTCCTCGGGGTACACCGGATCCCGACCGAGAGCCCTGCCAGTCCCCTGCCCGCTGAGGGCTTCGACTGGGGCCCCTGGTCCGCGCTGCTCGGCGAGGTGGTGCAGGACGGCTTCGTGCGGTACGACCTGCTCGCCGCGCGCCAGGACCGGCTGGAGGCGATCTGCGCCCGCCTCGCCCAGACCGGCCCACGCACCGATCCGGAGCGCTTCGCGGCCCCGGGAGCGGCCCTCGCCTACCACCTCAACGCCTACAACGCCCTGGTGCTGCTCGGAGTCCGCCAGCACTGGCCGCTGACCTCGATCGCGGACGTGCACGGCGCCGTGGAGCCGGTGCCCCACCTCGGCTTCTTCTGGGCCCTGCGGTTCCGACTCGATGGACGCTGGCGACACCTGTACGGCCTGGAGCACGACTCGCTGCTGGGGCCCGAGCCCGACGCGCGGATCCACGCGGCCATCAACTGCGCGTCCTGGTCCTGCCCGCCGCTGCGCGACACCGCCTTCGTCCCCGAGGGGATCGATCAGCAGCTCGACACGGCGACCCGGGATTGGGCGCGCAGGTTCGGGATCCTGGAGGCGGACGCGGACACGGTGCTGGTGCATCCCCTGATGGACCTGTACGCCGACCACTTCGCCGCCCACGCGCGACGGCAGGGCTGGGGAGACCGCCCCATCGACTTCATCCTGCGCTGGCTGGACCGCCCCGAGGCCGCCCGGATCGACGGGCTGCTCACCGGCGGGGCGCAGCTCGCGTGGCCCCCCTACGACTGGCGCCTGAACGACGCGCGGACCCGCCGATGAGGGCCCTGGCGCTCTGCGGGATCCTGCTGCTGGGCTGCGCGCCCGGGACGGATCCGGACGCCCCGCCGGATCCGTCCACCTGGACGCCCTCCGCGGTCACGTCCCGATGGACGCCGACCCAGACCCCGTCGAGCATCCCGGCCCCGGCCTCGCTGGCGGAGCTGGCGTGGCTGACGGACACCAGCCGCTGGGAGCAGCGCTGGGGCCCCGACGAAGCGCTCACCGACAACCCCGGGCGGCCCCGCAGCGGCACGTTCGGGCTGGGCAACAGCCGCGTCTTCGGGCTCGTCGGGCTGGATGACCCCTGGAACACCCTGACCAACGCCATCGGCCCCGGCTACCAACGCGACGGCGGCTTCTTCGGCGACTGCGCCATCGGCCTGCGCACCGACACCGACGGCGTCCCCACGGGGGCCCGGGTCCAGAGCACCCGGGACGCGCCGGTGGTGCGCACGGAGACGAGCTTCGGCGACCTGACCCTGCGCACCACGGACGTCGCCCCGCCGGGGCAGGACGTGATCCTGCGGCTGGTGGAGGTCACCCTCGCCGAGGACGCCCAGGGCACGAACGTGGACGTGACGCTCGACCTGGCCCTGTCCCCAGGCGAGGCGCTGGGCCCGGATCCCCGGGGTCTGCTGCAGATCCGGGGGGCCCGGCAGATGCTCGTGTCCTGCGACGCCACCCCGATCCTCAGCGAGGGGCGGGCGTCCTTCCCGCTGGGCTCCCTTGCGCCCGGCGAGGCGCGGGAGCTGCTCTGCACCCACGCCTTCGCGGCCCTGGACGCGCCCCTGCCCGCCCTCACCGGCTCCGCCCGCGACGCGCTGGAGGCCGCCCGGACCGAGCACCTGGCCTTCCTCGACGAGGGGCTCCGTCTGGAGACGCCCGATCCCGCCGTGGACGACCTGCTCACGGGGATGCTGACCACCCTGGCCGTGCAGACCGCCGCCAACGGCATCGTCAGCCCCATGCACCGCTACACCTCGGGCTGGCTGCGGGACGCCGAGGGGCCGGTTCGCCTGTTCCTGCGCACCGGCCACGACGCCCGGGCCCGCACCATCCTGGACGCGACGGTGGCCTCGCTGACCGCGCGCCAGGCCATCGCCAACTCGTTCCCGCTGACCATCGACGTGGACGCGGTCCAGGACCCCGAAGACCCCGACGCCTTCTGGGCCCAGGTGGACTTCATGCCCGGCCGCAACGCCGCGGAGGCCCCCAGCTACGGGCCGATCCTGCACGACCTGTACGTGCGCACGACCGGGGACGAGTCGGTGCTGACGCCGGCCCGCATGGCGTTCCTGGAGCAGTCCCTGCTCCGCCAGGACATGGACCAGCAGGGCCGCCTGCCCTTCTCCGGCGACGAGACGTATCGCTGGCTCATGGCGGTGACCATCGGCGAGACGGTGCCCGAGGAGGTGGGCTGGTCCGCCGGCAGCTCGATGCTCCTCGCCCACGCCGCCGAGCGGCTGCTCGATCTGGGGGCCGACGAGGCGCTGGAGTCGGTCGCCGCCACCGCCGCCGCCGGCGCGCAGGGCTACCGGGATCCGGAGGGCTTCGTGTCGCCGATCCGGTTCTTCGACAGCGGCGGTCTGTATCCGGGGCCCTACGAGGACGTCAGCACCCAGCCGTTGTGGCTCGATCCGTCCGCGCCCGACGCCGACGACGCGGCCAACGTGCAGGCCCTCGCCGACCGCCTCATGGGGCCCGACGGCGTGCTGCGCAGCAACACCCTGGGCACCACGGGCATGTCCCACGGCTTCTGGCTCGCGGACCTCGCCGCGCTCGACCACCCGGACCGGGATCTGGCCTTTGACGGGCTGGCCACGCTGGCCACGCCCTCGGGCCACTTCGAGGAAGGGCACGGGCCCGACGGGCAGGCCCTGTCGCTGGTGCATCAGCCCGACGGCATGGGCTCGGACACGGTGGCCCGGTACCGCCCCTGGGAGGGCGGCGACGTCCTGGCGGGGCTGCTGCGGGCCCTCGTGGGCCAGGGCGGAGATGCGCGGGAGGCGCGGCTGGTGCTGGCTCCCCGCCTGCCCAACGGGTGGCCGTCCCTGGCTGCGCGGGGGCTTCGCTTCCTGGGCGTGAGGCTCGACCTGGAGGTGGCTGGGTACGACGAAGGCCAGGTCGTGCGGCTGGAGCGGGAGTCCGGCCACGGCCGGCGCTGGGCCGTGAGCCTGTCCCTGCAGGCGCCTCCCGGGCGGGTGATCGAGCGGGTCTTCCTGGGGGCCCTGCCCTTCGCGGATCTCGCCGCGGGGCCCGTCGTGACCCTGCCCGATCTGGCCCTGAGCGACACCCCGGTCACCATCACCGCCGTGTACGAGCCGCTGTAGCGACCCGGGACCGCGTCAAGCAACGGGGCGGCGGATCGCATGTCTGCGGGCCGGACCCGGTGCTAAGACCCTCCCGAGGTTTCGCGCATGCCGGATCTGGCCCCACACAGCACGCAGGATGCGTTCAGGGAGGCCCTGCTGACCACCAACCGGGTGGCCGCGGCCCGCCTGCTTGCGGCGCGGGCTCCGGGCCAGGATCCCTTCGACGCCGTCGAGAACCTCGTGATCCCGGCGCTGGAGCGCATCGGCGCGGACTGGGAGCGCGGGGACGCAGCGCTGGCCCAGGTCTACATGGCGGGCCTCATCTGCGAAGAGCTCGTGGACGAGCTCCTGCCGCCCACGAGCC
Source organism: uncultured Pseudomonadota bacterium (assembly GCA_937891735.1). GTDB lineage: Bacteria > Myxococcota_A > UBA796 > UBA9615 > UBA9615 > JAGSHC01. The sequence goes on from CALAGR010000079.1 coordinate 4,283, forward strand.
ACCTGCGGCAGGACACCCCCCGGCTGGCCATCGCGGTCGTGGACGACTTCCACATGCTGGGCAAGCGGCTGGTCTACTCCGTGCTGCGGGCCGCCGGGTACTCCGTGCTCGACTACGGCCGGGTGGAGCCCGCCGAGCTGCCCGGCATGGTGCGCAGGGACGGCGTCGAGATCCTGCTGCTCTCGGCCTTGATGTTGCCCGCGGTGCTCAAGATCAAGGACGTGGTGGCCGCGCTGCCGCCCGAGGTCCGGGTGGCCGTCGGGGGCGCGCCGTTCCGGTTCGATGATCGCCTGTACCTGGAGGTGGGCGCCCATGCCGTGGGCCGCACCGCGTCCGACGCCCTGTCCATCGTGCGCACGTTCGTGGAGGCGGCAGCGTGACCGCGACCATGAGCAGCATGGAGCGGGTCCTGACGGCCCTCGGGCACCGCGAGCCCGACCGTGTGCCGTACTTCTTGAGCACCACCATGCATGGCGCCCGGGAGGTGGGCGTGCCGCTCCCGGAGTACTTCGCCCGGCCCGAGCTGGTGGTCGAGGGCCAGCTGCGGCTGCAGCGCCGACACCGCAGCGACTTCCTGTACGGGATCCTGTACGCCGCCCTGGAGGTCGAGGCCTTCGGCGGCGACGTCGTGCTTCGCGAGGACGGTCCGACCAACGCGGGGCGGCCCATCCTGTCGGACCCGGGCTGCATCGATCTGCTGGAGCCACCCGATGTGGCCAGCTCCGCTCCCCTGCAGCGGGCGCTGGAGGTGATCCGGGGGCTCGCCGAGGCCGCCGACGGGGCGATCCCCGTGCTGGGCGCGGTCGTGTCGCCGTATTCGCTGCCGGTCATGCAGATGGGCTTCGAGGGCTACCTGCAGCTGAGCTGGCGGGACGAGGCGCGGTTCTGGCAGCTCATGCGGGTCAACGAGGAGTTCTGCGTGGCCTGGGCCAACGCCCAGTTCGCCGCCGGAGCGACCGCGGTGGGCTACTTCGACCCGGTGGCCTCGCCCACCATCACCGCGCCCGAGGTGTATCGGCGCACGGGCAGGATCGTCGCCACGCGCACGCTGGCCCGGTTCGCTGGACCCAGCGCGACCCACCTCGCGTCGGGCCGCTGCCTGCCCATCGTCGACGACCTGGTGCAGACCGGCACCGCGATGGTGGGGGTGAGCGCCCTGGAGGACCTGGGCCAGATCAAGGCGCAGTGCGCGGGGCGCCTCGCGGTGGTGGGCAACCTCAACGGCATACAGATGCGCCGCTGGACTCCCACCGAAGCCGAGGCGGCGGTCAAGGACGCCATCGCCGCCGGGGGCCCGGGCGGCGGCTTCGTGCTGGCCGACAACCACGGCGAGATCCCCTGGCAGGTGCCCGACGAGGTCCTCGACGCGATCTCCGCCGCGGTGCACCGCTGGGGCCGCTATCCGCTGGACTGGATCGGCGAAGAGGCCACCGGATGACGGACCGGCCAACCATCGCCGTCTGCTCCCACCACCTGCCGGAGCTCCGGCAGGCCCTGCGCGCGTGTGGACAGGACGTCGGAGTCGTGGAGTTCGCGCCCCGCTGCGGACTGCCCCCCGTCACCCCGGAGGAACTGGCCGCCCTCATCGACACCGACGGGGCCGACGCGCTCCGGGTGATCGGAGGCGCCTGCCTGCGGAGCGAGACCCGGGACCCCGACCTGCCTGCGGCGCTCACTGCCCAGCACTGCCTGGAGCACTTCGTGGATCCCGGCGTGATCGCCTCCTGGGTGGAGCAGGGCGCCTACCTCGTCAGCCCGGGCTGGGTGGGCGCGTGGGAGGCGCACGTGGCGGACTGGGGCTTCGACCAGCCCTCCGCCCGACGCTTCTTCGGCGACGGCACCGACCACGTCCTCCTCGTGGACACGGGCCTGGATCCGATGGCCTGGAAGCACACCCAGGCCTTTGCCGACTACATCGGCCGGCCCGCCCGGGCCGTGCGGATCGGCCTCGAGCGCTTCGAGGGCGCCGTGGCCCGCCAGCTCGCGGACCTGCGCACCACCCCCTCCGCCCGGTCCAACTCGCTGTATGCGATGGCCTTCGCGCAGATGGGGCGCTTCGCGGGAGTCGGCACCGAGCTCGAAGCGGTCCACCGCCTCTTCGACATGTTCGAGATGCTCTTCGCGCCAGGTCGGCTGAGCTGGACCCCCTGGATCGACGGCGAACGCGGGGAGGTCGTGGTCCGCACCCGCCCGGACCACCCGCCGGGCCATCGGTTGCGTCTGGCAGGGGCGGAGCCGGTGGGGCCGGAGCCCATCATCCTGCGCATCGCGCGCGACGAACACCTGCTGGGGGTGCTGGAGATCGACGCCTTCGAGCGCCCCGAGCGTCGAGAGGAGTACCTCAACCTCGCCCTCTCGCTGCGCGGGGCCTGCGCCCTGGCCATCGCGAACAGCCGCGCCTGGACGGCCCTGGAGGAAGCCCGCGCGCAGCTCGCGGAGCAGGCCGGGGCCTACCGGATCCTGGCCGACAGCGCAGACGCGATGCTCGTGCTCGACGCCCGCCAGACCGTGCTGTTTGCCAACCCCGCGGCCAGGCTCCTGCTCGGCGCGCGCATCGGACGCCGGCTCGCCCGCGCGCTCGAGGGGGCCGGCAAGGAGGTCGTGGACCAGCAGGGGCGGACCCGCTTCATCGACTGCGTGTTGACCCCCATCGAGTGGGAGGGCCGGGCCGCCCAGCTGGCCGCGGTGCGCGACGTGACCGAGCGGCGGGCCGCCGAAGAGGCCGTCCTCCGAGGCCAGAAGATGACGCTGCTCGGGCAGCTGGCGGGCAGCGTGGCCCACGACTTCAACAACGTGCTCCAGGCCATCGGGGGATCCTTGGAGATCGTGCAGCGATCCGCGGGGCTCGAGGAGCCCACCCGCCGTCGGGTGGACGAGGCGCTGCAGGCGGCCGAGCGCGGCGCGGGGATCGCGCGGCGGCTGCTCCTGTTCTCGCGGCCCTCCAGTCGGGTCGAGCGCGTCGTCGAGGTCGTGACCGAGATCGCCCGCATGGAGCCCCTGCTGCGCCAGCTGGTGGGGGACGGGATCGCGCTGCGGGTCCGTCGGACCGACGAGGATCTGTACGTCGTGGCCGGCGATGGCCAGCTGGAGGCCGTGCTCCTCAACCTCGTCACCAACGCGAGGGACGCGCAGCAGGGTCGTGGGCAGATCACCATCGAGGTGGGCCGGCAGGGCGACGAGCTCCGACTCGCGGTCCTGGACGAAGGGCCCGGGATCCCTGCCGAGACGCTGGAGCACATCTTCGAGCCCTTCTATACGACGAAGGGACGCGCGCGGGGCACGGGCCTGGGCCTGCCCTCGGTGGTCGCGGCGGTGGAGCGGATGGGCGGGCGGCTGGATGTGCAGACCGAGGTCGGCGCCGGCAGCTGCTTCGTGGTGTTCCTGCCCCTGGTGGACGGCGCGGACGCCTCCGAGTCCACCGTCTCCATGGTCACCCCGGCCGACGGTAGCTGTAGGGGGAACATCCTCGTGGTCGATGACGAGCCGGCGATCCGCACCGCGCTGGCGGCGGCCCTCGCCGAGGCCGGTCACCAGGTCTCGTCGGCGCCCGATGGGCAGGCCGCGCTGCGGCTGCTGGCGGATCCGGACTTCGAGGTGGACCTGCTGCTGACGGACGTGTCGATGCCCGGCATCGACGGCTTCGAGCTGGCCCGGCAGGCCCGCGCCGATCGACCCGGGCTGGAGGTGGTGTTCATCTCGGGACTGGGGGACGTGGCCTTCCCGGGAGTGGGGCTCGACCCCGGCCAGTTCCGGCTCCTGCCCAAGCCGTTCCGGCTCGCGGAGGCCCTCACCTGCGTGGACGAGGCCCTGGAGGCGCGCTGACCCGACCGCTCAGGGTCCCGCGGCGTTGGTGATCAGCTGGCCGTAGAACTGCACCGCCTCGGTGAAGTTGGCGACGCTGATCCGCTCGTTGGTGCCGTGCAGGCGCCCGGTGTCGTGCGTGTCCTTGTGCAGCCGCAGCGGCGAGAACCGGTAGATCGAGTCGGACAGCCCCGCGTAGGCCCGCGCATCCGTGGCCCCCACGGACAGGCCCGGCGCCACCACCGCGTCCGGGAAGCTCTGGCGCACGGTGCGCTCCAGCACGGCCCAGCCCGGTGACGTGGTCGAGCTGACCGCGGGCGGCTCCGAGCGGAACCCCGGGCGCATGCGGATGGTGACCCGGTTGTCGTCCACCGCGGACTCGACGTGCCGCAGGACATCTTCGATGGTCTCCCCCGGCAGGATGCGGAAGTTGACCGTGGCGATGGCCTCCTGGGGCAGCACGTTCTCCTTGACGCCCCCCTGGATCATCGTGACCGCGGTGGTCGTGCGGATCGAGGCGTTGGTGGACTGGCCCGCCTCGAGCTTGCCGCGCACCACCCCGCCGAGCAGCCACAGGTTGGAGAACACGAGCTTGTTCGGAAAGCCCATCTCGGGGCCGAGCGCCGCGAACATGCCCGACATCGGACCGTCCATGTGGGCCGGCATGGGGTGCGCCTCGAGCCGGGTGATGGCCTCCGCCAGCACGCCCACCGCGGTGTGGGCCGGCGGCATGGAGCTGTGGCCCCCCTGCCCTGCCACCACCAGCTCCAGGGACAGGTAGCCCTTCTCGGCGAGGCCGATGAGGGCCGCGGGCTGATCCAGCCCCGGCACGATGCCGTGGGTCACGGCCAGCCCCTCGTCCAGGATCAGCTGGAAGCGCAGGCCGCGCTCCTTCAGCAGCGCCGCCATGGCCCGGGCCCCCGCGCCCGCCACCTCCTCGTCGTGCCCGAAGGCGAGCAGGACGGTGCGCTGGGGTTGGAAGCCCGCGCGCCACAGCGCCTCCACCGCCTCCAGGATGCCCACGAGCGACACCTTGTCGTCCATCGTGCCGCGGCCCCAGATCCACCCGTCCGCGACGACGCCGTCGAAGGGCGGCTGCTCCCAGTCCGACAGCGTGCTCTCCTCGACCGGCACGACGTCCTGGTGGGCGAGCAGCAGCAGCGGCGGCAGCGAGGGATCGAGCCCCTTCCAGGTGTACAGCAGGCTCTGGCCGGCCACGAGCTCGGGCCGCAGCACCCCGCTCAGCCCCGGGTAGGTCTGCTGGATCCAGGCGTGAAAGGCGGCGAAGGGCGCCGGATCCAGGGCCGCCGGATCGACGCTGGCGATGGTCCGGAAGCGCACCGCCTCCGCCAGCCGCTGCGCCGCCCCGTCGGGATCGCTGACCACCACCGTCTGCGGCGTCACCGGCACCTGGCGGGAGGAGGCCGTCATCGTCCGAACCAGCAGCACCACGACCACGAGGGCCAGGGCCACGCCCAGTCCGAGCAGGATCCGCTTGATCAGGTCCGTCATTCGATCTCCAGCAGGTAGCGCTCGAGCTGGCCGAGCTGCTCTTCGGTGAGGCCCGAGGTCACGCCGTGAGCGCCGTCGGGGTTTGCATCCACGAGCACCGCGCGCAGCGTCGCGGCGGACCCGTCGTGCAGGTAGGGCGCCGTCCCGTGCAGCCCCCGCAGGGTGGGGGTGTCCAGGCCCGTCAGGGGGCCGCCCATCCGGCCACCCGAGTCCGCGGTGATGGTGCCCACGTCCTGCAGCAGCGGCTCCCCCGGGGCGAGCCACTGGCTGTCGGTGAGGTCGGGTCCCCCGTGGCACTCGGCGCAGCCCACCGCGGCGTCCTCGAAGAGGGCCTGTCCCGCGAGCGCGTCGGCGGTCATCTCGCCCTGCCCGTCCCGCCAGGGCGATCGGGGGAAGGCGCCCAGGGAGCCGACATACGACGCCAGCGCGTCCAGCTCCGCGCTGCGTCCGGCCTTGCTCTCGCCGAGCGTGTCCGAGGTCAGCTCCCAGTCCGCGTCCGCCAGGAACCCGGTGCCGCGCATGGGCCCGCGGATGTCGTTCTCGAAGTCCTGGACCTCGTCGAAGTTGGCGCTCCAGTGGATCGGCGCGGCGCCGGCGCGGCCCAGCAGCGAGATGGTGCTGCGCAGCCCCTCGCCCCGGTCCGTGAAGTCCCACACCCGGCGGTCGTCGTCGCCGTCCAGGTGGCACGAGGCGCAGGACAGGTAGCCGTCCTGGGTCATGCGCACGTCCGCGGAGCGCTGGAAGATCAGACGCCCGTCGTACTGATCGGCGGTCAGCGGGTCCGGTGCGCCCGTCGGCTGCAGGTCCCAGGTCGTGGCCACCACCGGGTTGCCGCTGCCGCTGACGTCCAGGGCCCACAGCGTGCGCGACACGGTCGAGATCGCGAACAGGGTCTGGCCGTCGGCCAGCATGCGCAGCCCCTGCACGCCGCCCGTGAGGCCCTGGATCCCGCCGCTCGCCTGACCCGTCCAGGCGTCGAGCACGTCGATGGCCTCCATGCCCAGGTGGCCCACGTACACCAGGTCGCCGTCGGGGGAGAACGCGGCGCTGACGGCCAGATCCCGGTCGTCGAAGACCTTGCGGACCAGCTCGTCGCCGACGGCGCCCACCCCGCTGAACTCCACCTCCGCGTTGCTCAGGGCGACCTGGCTCAGGATCGCCCGGTTGGTGGTCTCGTGGGTCATGGGCAGCCCGTCGCGGACCAGGCCCCGGGCGACGTTGCTCTGCAGGGACGGGAACACCGCGCGCCGTCCGTCGGGGCTGATCGTGATCTGCTGCAGGTAGGAGGGCACGCCCCGGGAGGTAGTGTCGCTGTCGGGGCCGGGATCGAAGGCCAGCGTGTGATCGGTGACCTCGCCGTCGTCCGTGTCCACGATCACGAAGGCGGCAGCTGCGTCCTCGCTGCGGTGTCGGCTGACGATCAAGGCGTCGTCGAGCAGGGCGAGGCCCCGCGGATCCGGCAGCACGTCGATGGTGCGCCCCACGGTCACGGCCCCGGTGGCCGGCACGATGATCTCGACGACCTGCCCCAGGGCCTGCAGCGCCACCCAGCCCGACGTGCCCGTGGACGGAGCCACCACGGACCAGGGGCGGCTGCCTCGGGGCAGGTCGACGGACGCGCGCAGGCTGTGGTTGGCCGTGTCCCAGACCTGGACCATGTCGTCGTCGGGGCAGGCCACGAGCAGGGTGTTCGCGCTGGCGCCGGAGCGGGCGTGAGACAGGCTGCGGGGGCGGGAGCAGGTGGCGTACCACTGGCTCACCGTCGCCTCCTCGATGCGCACCACGGCCACGGCGTCAAAGTCGGTAGCGAGGGCGAGCACCGAGTCCCGGTCGAAGTCGACGTCGAGCAGGTTGGCGCGGGTGGGGGCCGCGTCGGCGCGCTCCCAGGTGATGGTGGCGCGCACGGTGGTGGCGTCGGGGTAGCCGATGGGGTTCTCCACCTCCAGGGCCACCAGGTAGTGGCCGGGCGCGGTCCAGCGGTGGGTCGTGGTGGGGCTGTCGGAAAACTCCGTGGCGGTGCCGTCGCCGAACGACCAGCGCCACGCGACGGCGTTGACCGACCCCGCGCCGTTCAGGCTGACTTCGTCGCCGACCACCGCCCGGATCTCGCTCGCGGCGATGACCGCGGTGGGCGGGATCGGTCCGGGCACGGCGTCGTCGTCGTCAACCGGCGCCACGGAGGGGCAGCCCAGCAGCAGGACGAAGAGGGGGAGCAGACGCCTCATTGGACCGCCGCTCCGGTCGAGAAGCGCATGGTCCACTCCGCCTCCGTGGGGTTGCCCCCGAAGTCCGTCACGCCGCCCGCGGGCACGGTGACGACGTAGGTGGTGTCTGCCTCCAGGCCGTCCCGGGGGGTGAAGTTCACGATGCTCTCCTGGGCTCCCCAGAAGCCGGCCACGGGCCAGCCCGCGGCGTCGGTCACCCGCACCGAGCCGGCGAACACCGAGCGCGGCTCCACCATCTCGTCGAACACCAGCCCGACGCGGCTGGACCGGGGCGCGAACGTGTCCCCCGGGCGCGGAAAGCTCATCTCGACCGCCGGTCCCCGCGCGTCCGGCTCGGTGCTCCAGGGGACCAGCATGGTCGCCTGCCCCGGGACCGCGTCGTCGTCCACGGCCAGCGCCATCACGTTGCCCAGGGGGGTGGCGGTGTCGAGATCCCCCACCAGATCGGCGGTGCCCAGCTGCACCGGGGCGGACGGATCCGAGAAGTCGTACACCGCCGCGAAGGACGACTCTCCGACGAAGACCGTGTCGTGCTGGCGGAACACGTAGCCGCCGTTGCCGCCGCTCTGGAAGTCGCCGAGCCGGGTGGGGCGGCCCGGATCCGAGATGTCGTACACGATGGGCCCGCCGCCGCCCTCCTTGCGGGCGAACAACCCCCAGGAGCCGCCGATGTTGCTGAAGTAGTACTCCGTCGGATCCCCCGCATCGCTGGTGACGGTGAACTCGCCGCCGGGCAGGGGCTGGGGATCGAGCGGGTCCGACACGTCCATGAGCAGGGTCCGGGAGCCCTCCGCGCCCGCCGCCATGGCCACGTTGCCCATCACGTGGAAGCTGCCCAGGCGCAGGACCGGGTCGAAGGTGTACAGCCTCACGAACACGGGATCTTCGGGGTCCGAGGCGTCGATGATGTGCACGCCGTTGTCCGCCCCGGAGGCGTAGATGTAGGGGTGCTGCCAGAACAGCGACAGCGTCACCCGCTGATACGAGTCGGGGTACAGGTAGCCGGGCAGGTCCAGATCCACGAGGTGGGTGGGCGCGGTGACGTCGGTGATGTCCCAGATCTGGATGCCGCCGACGATCAGCTCCTGCTCGAAGTCGATGCCTCCGTGGTAGTTCACCGCCGCGTAGTCCCGGCCGTTGACGGACGCAAAGCCCACGGCGTGGGTCTCCCGCATCGTGTCCGAGGTCCCCTGCCCCACCTTGATGGGCGCGCAGGGATCGCTGATGTCGAAGAACGACAGCCCCCCGTGGCTGTACTCGGGGGCCCAGGGCATCAGGAGGTAGCCGTCCCAGGGCACCACGAGGTTGTGGTGGTCGCTGTCGTCGGGGCCGCCGTCCAGGAACGCGCAGCCCTGCCAGAGTTCGCCGGCCGAGAAGGCGCGCGCGGGGCCGCCGGGGCCGGTCGTGCCGCCCCAGGCGTCGGGGGCCAGGGGCGCAGGCGGCGGCGCAGGCTCGGGCACGGGACCGAGCCCCTCGGTGGGACACCCGAGGAGCCCGAGGGCGGCGAAGAGGAACGGGAGGCGGGTCATGGGGACCGCATGGTAGCGGCGAGCGGCCCGGGGGCGCGGCTACTGCGGGGCGTCCACCCAGGTGATCTTGCCGTCGGAGGCGACCGTGGCGACCACCGCGCCGTCCGTGTCCCTCACCACCATGCGCTCGTACTCGAAGCTGCCCGTCAGCTCGCCGAGCAGCACGAGCCGGTCGGTGCGGTCCCCCTGGCTCAGCCGGTACCAGCGCTTGTCCACCGTGATCTCGAGGCGCGAGCCCACGTACTCGGCGCTCGCCACCTCGGTCACCGCGGCCCGGTACACGTCCGCGGCCGGCGGCGGGGGCGGCGGGGCAGGGCCACGCCCCTGGAACTGCCAGGCCATCACCCCCAACGCGAGCACCGCCAGGACGATGAGGATGACGCGCTTGCGGGGGTCTTCGTCCGGCTGGGCCTCCAGCTCATCGAGCCACTTCGGCATGGCTCAGAGCCTCAACGTCGTGGACGACGCCGTCGCGGGGCTGGGGCGGATGAACATGTGCTCGCTGCTGGAGGAGTACCCCTTGGGGTCCACGTCCATCCAGTAGGTCGCGATGGCGTTGTCGTTGTCCAGGTCGCAGGTCACGATGGCCCGCACCCAGGCGCCGTTGCTGTTGGTGAACACGGTGGTGTTGTAGTGGCAGCGCACCATGCCGTCCGGCACCCAGCCCAGCTCCTGCCAGCCCGCAGCAGACTGATCGAACGGGTGCATGGCCCGGTCCAGGGGCGTGCTGGGCGACACGTCGCAGTCGACCCAGTCCTCGAACAGCGCCTCGTAGGCGATCTCCGACACGGCGATCCCCTTGAGGTTGATCATCATCTCCGAGCGGCGCGCCATCAGCTGCATGCGCAGGAAGTTGGGGATCGCGATGGACGCCAGGATCGAGATGATCGCGACCACGATCATCAGCTCGATCAGGGTGAAGCCCGCGCCTCGGTGCGTGTGCAATCGCCTCATGTCTGGCCCTTTCGTGGAGTCGCGGGACTGTATCAGCCGTCCCCCATGGGCGACGCAACCTCCACGAGGATCCCGTTGCCATCCTTGACCCAGCCGACCGTCTGGCCCCAGGGCTTCAGCGCCGGCTCCACCACGGCGACCATGCCGCTGTGCACCGCGCGGGCGAAGGCAGCGGCCACGTCGTGGGTGATGAGCCCGATCTCGAAGCGCGCCGGAGGACCGTCGAAGGTGGCGCGGGTGGCGGGGTCGGTGAAGTGCTCCCGGCCGAAGTCGCGGCCCGCGAACGACAGGGTCGTGGAGCCGGTCTCGAGCTCCGCGTAGGTCCCGGACTCGTGCAGGAACCTGCGCTCGAGGCCAAACGCGGCCTCCCATGCGGTCAGGGTTGCGGCCACGTCGTCGACGTACAGGATCGTGTATGCGAGCTTCATGGACGGCAGTGTACGGTTGCGGCGTCCGGGGCTCATCTGCCCTGCTGCCAGAGGCTGTCATGATCGTGTCCTGTCCCGCCTGCTCCGCGAAGAACCGGATCCCCCCGCGAAAGCTCGACGAGAGCCCGAAGTGCGGCAAGTGCAAGCAGGCCCTGTCGCCTCCTTCCACCCCGCTGGTCATGGAGTCCGGCTTCGACTTCAACCTGCTCCTGGAGCAGGCGAGCCTGCCGGTGCTCGTCGACTTCTGGGCGACGTGGTGCGGCCCCTGTCGGGCGGTGGCGCCGGAGCTGGTGAAGCTCGCGAAGAGCCGCTCGGGGACGCTGATCGTGGCCAAGGTGGACACGGACGCGCTGCCGCAGGTGGCGTCGCGCTTCAACATCAAGTCGATCCCGACGTTCATCCTGTTCAAGAACGGCGACGAGGCCGGGCGGGTGACCGGGGCCGCATCCGGCGCGACGATCATCGAGCGGCTGGGACTGTAGGGCCGGGCGCGAGGCGCGAAGGCGCGAGGCGCGAAGGCGCGAGGGCGCGAAGGCGCGAATCGGGGACTCGCCCTCCCGTCTGCATTACCAGCGTGGACCGGTCCACGCCGGCGATGCAGCCGGCGACCGGAGGCCACCCCATGGATCGCTGCAACTTCACCTTCAATCACGAGCGACTCGAGGTCTACAGGGTCGCCGTCCAGACGGCGGGCACGATCCGGCGAGCCGCCTGGCCGCGGCGCACCGCACACATCAAGGACCAGGCGGTCCGCTCGTCGGAGTCCATGGTTCTCGCACGCGGAGCAGGAGCGGAGCGTCGCCGCGCGAAGCGCGGCCCGGAGGGTCGGTCCCTGGACGGGCCCGACAACATCGCCGAGGGGGTCGCCCGCGGCCCCGGCGACGCCCGTAAGAACCACCACCTGATCGCGTTCGGCTCCGCCGCCGAGACACTGGCCGCTCTCGATGTCGTGGACCTGCACGACAAGGACGAGATCGACCAGCTCCTGAGGAGGATCGGCGCGATGCTCTGCCGGATGACCCGCTGAACCCGCCGCGCCGGGCCTGCCTCATGCCCCGGGCGTTGCGTCATCGGGGGGAGACAACCCGTCTGGGGCCGATGACGCGCCACGCCGGGCCCGCCTCACCGGGCCTTCAGACGCTCCAGGACCGCCCCTGGATCCGCGCGCTCCCGGTGGTCCTTGTGGGTCACCAGGTCGATGATCCGGCCATCGGGGCCGATCACCACGGTGCTGGGCCAGGGCAGGTTGGGGCGCTTCGGGTTGTCGATGCCCCAGCGTCCCCACAGCCCCCGGTCCACCGGCACGAACGTGCTCGTCAGGCCGTTCTTCGGCACCGCGGCGTCCAGCACCTCGGGGGTGTCGGAGGTGACTATGTACAGCGTGGCTCCCGCCGCCGCGAGCTCGGCCGTTCGGCCGTCCCAGTCGCGCACCTGCGCGACGCAATATGGTCACCAGTCGGCGGAGCGGATCAGCTCCAGGATCACCAGGCCCCCGGACGGATCCGGCACGAGGACCGGCGCTCCGGTGCGCGTCGTCGCGGTCCAGGCCGGGAACTGCTCCCCCAGGATCAGGGGCGTCACCGTCGGGGCCGGCTCGGCCTGCGCAGCCGGAGCGGCAGCGGCGCTCGGCTCCGCCTGCGGAGCAGGAGCGGGGTCCGCCTGCGGCACCTCGGCGGCCCCGGCACAGCCCACGGCGAGCACCGCGAGGGCCACGAACAGAACAGGTCTGGGAGTCATAGCACCACCCTATCGCTTCCGGGGTATGAGTCCCGCATGCATCCCAACCGTTTCACCCTGCTCGCCATCGTCCTGCTCTTCGCGGGCTGCCCCACGCAGGATCCGCCCCTGCCCGACGACGACGACACCACCACTGGCAACGACGACGACGACGACGACTCCGGCGACGACGACTCCGGCGATTCGGGCGACGACGACGACTCCACGCCGGCCCCCCTGCTCTGGCCGGACCTCCCGCACCTGGACGCGGTCGTCGATCTGGCCCGCGGCAGCACCCCCGTGTGGGCCTCCCTCATCTCGGTGCAGGACGACGACGGCGTGCCCGCCTTTGCCTCCTATGCGTACGCAGACACCGCGGACCGCACCGACTTCTGGGTCGCCAGCACCATCAAGATCTACACCGTGACCGCCGCCCTGGTGCTCCTGCGCGAGCAGGGCCTGTCGCTCGACACGGAGGCGACCTTCTACCGCCGCACGGACAGCGCTGATCCCTGGTCCGAGGACCTGACCGTCACCTTCCGGCAGCTGATCTTCGACGTCTTCGACCACAGCTCGAACTCGGCCTACACGCTGCTGCTGCGCTTCGCCGGCATCGACTGGCTGAGCACCGCCTTCTTCACCCCCGCCCACGGGTTCCAGAGCACCGCGCTCATGGTCCCCTACGTCAGCGACCGACCCTGGCGGTACGACCGCGGCGAGCAGCAGCGCATCGTGCTGACCGACGGCGCGACCACCGCGGAGCGCACCCACACCTGGTCGGGAACGCTGTACGACGACGAAGTCGGCTGCGCCTTCCGCTACTCCTCCCGGGCCAACTGCTCGCCGCCCTCGGAGATGGCCGAGCACATGCGTCGCCTCATGTTTCACGAGTGGCTGCCCGACTCCGAGCGGTTCGCCGTGGACCCGGAGCAGCTGGACTGGGTGCGCTACGGCGACGCCACCACCGACGTCATGTACCTGCCCGGATCCCCCTGGGCGGAGGGCGTGCTGCGGGTCTTCCCCGACGCCGACTACTGGCACAAGGCCGGGCGCGTGACCGACTACGCGCTCGATCTGCACTACGTGGACGACGTCACCACCAACACCCGCTTCGCTGCGTCGGTGGTCACCGAGTCCACCACCACGGCCGCCTACGACCGGGTCTCCGAAGAGCTGACGCGCATGCTGCGCACGCCCCAGACCTACGTGCACCTGGACTGGCTGGTGGACGGGGTCAACCCGGTGAACGCCGACCTGTGGGTGTACACCGAGGTGGCGGGCACCCTCGAGCTGGTGGTCAAGCCCTACAGCGCCGACGGCATGCAGGACTCCGGCTGGACCGTGCTCCCCGGCACCACCACCGCCGTGGACCCTGGAGAAGCCTGGTTCGCGCTCACCTCGGACTGCCTGGACCCAGCGTTCGATGGGCAGCAGCACGTCCGGGGCCGCTTCACCCCCACCGGTGAGGCGCCCGTGGCCACCTCTGACCTGCACTACGTCGTCGTGGACGTGGACGTCCCCTGCCCGTAGCGCCGCAGACCCAGAGCCCCTCGGGCCTCAGGCCTTCAAGACCGCCAGGGTCTCCTGCGCCCGCAGCCGCGTGTCCTGCATGAAGCCGCGGGCGGTGAGCACGGAGCGAGCGCGCAGCCCGAGCCCGGTGCCGACCAGCAGATCGAAGCCCAGCAGGATCCCCAGGGTGGCCGTCCAGCTCAGGTGCGCCTGCTCCACGAGGACCACCGCCGCGAGCGCGTTTCCCACCAGTCCCGCGGCTCCGAGCAGCACGAAGGCCGCCGCGAACAGCACCACCACCTGCAGGATCCGGGCGAGCTCCGCTTCCGCCTCGTCCCCCGCGAGCTGCAGATGGGAGCGCAGCAGCACCGCGCCGATCCGCCACAGTCGCTCGATCACCGACAGACCGAGCATGACTCAGCGCCGCCCGGGGCCGAAGATGACCCCGAGGATGAAGCCGAAGCCCAGCGCGATGAGCAGCGCGGCGATGGGGTTGTCCTGCACGCGCTTGCCGGCCTGGTCCACGGCCTCCCGCCCGCGCCCGAGGGCCTCCTCACCCAGGGCCCCCGCGTCCGTACCGAGGGACGCGGCCAGCGTGCGGGCCTTCTCCTCGGCCCGACCGAGCAGCTCTTCGAGCCGCGCCGACGTAGACGCCCCGCTCGGCTCGGTGGCTCCCACGGCCCGGTCCACCTCCTCGCGGATCAGGGGCTTGAGCGCTTCGGCGAGCGCCTGGATGCTCTCGGCGGAGAGCGAGCTGACTTCGGGATCCATGATTCCTCCTGCTGGCCCACGGGCCGACGGGGCAGCATCGCACGAGCCCAGGCGCTCGTCAGTGTGCGACGGGGACCGTGACGCTCACGCTGAGCCCGCCGATGTTCGCCGATCCGCGGTAGGACGCCTGCGGTGCGTCCAGACTCTCGGACTCCCGGCGCACCAGCTCCAGGTGCTCGTAGAACAGATCGATGCTGAGGCCCTGCACGGGGGTGATGCGCCCCCCCACCGTCACCGCGAGGCGCGTGCCGTCCGGCGAGCTGGGGGACAGGTTGGCGGCCGGAGGAGGCGCCCCGGGCAGCCCATCCACGTACCCGCCGACCCGGAGCATCACGACGCGGTGCAGCTCGATCTCGGCCCCGCCGCGCACCGCCAGGCTGTTGCGCCACTCGTTGACGATCATCGTGTCCGTCGTCGCCTCGTCCACGAAGTCGAGCAGCATCGTCTGGTTGACGGCCCACAGCACGAGCCCCAGCTCCGCGAACAGGCCCAGCCGCTCGACGCCCTTGGGGTGCAGCGCCACCCCCAGCGCGAAGCGGTCGGGCAGGGTCATCGCCGTGGACACGGCCTGGTCCGGGAACCGGGACTGAAACGCCGCGGGCACCTCGAAGTCCGCCTCCCCCGACAGCCGCAGCACCGTCCGGCTCTTGTAGGACAAGCCCAGCTGCGCGAACTCGCTGAACCGCACCAGCACCGAGGCGTCCACGCCGCCGCCCACCCCGCGCATCAACAGCTCCGCGGTGCCTTCGCTGGCGATGTGGTTGGTGGCCTTGCGCAGCCGCAGCGCCCCGAAGTCCAGGTGCGGACCCACGGCCAGCCGCACCCGGCCGAACCGCCACGCGAAGAAGCCCGCCACCCGGGCGAACCGGGGCGCGCTCTGGATGATGTCGAAGCGCTGGACCCAGTCGTCCGCCCACCGCACACCCCCCGCGAAGGGCAGGTTGACCGACGCCCCGGCGGCCCAGTCGGCGTTGGCGAAGCTCAGGTACGCGTAGGGCGGCACCGAGGGGGCGTTGATGGTCTTGCCCTGCCAGGGGCCGTCCGCCGCGTCGTCCAGGGCGGTCGCGACGATGGTGGATCTGGCCAGCGAGGCCCCGATCCCGAAGCGCAGCCCGCCGCCGTCCGCCAACGCCGCGGGGTTGAACCACGCAGCGCTCGGGTCATCGTCCCGAGCCACCCCGGCGTGGCCGACGCCCGCCGCCGAGGCGCCCTGCTGCACCAGCTCGAAGCCGCCCGCCGCCGCGGTGCCCGGCGCGATCACCAGGGCCAGGACCAGCAGCGCCCTCACTGGACCGGCGTCCCATCCAGGAAGTCCACGAGATCGTTGAGCATCGGGTTGCCGATGGCGGGGATCACGAGGTCGGCGTGCAGCACCGACGGGTACGCGATCATCTGCAGTCCGCTGGCCCGCTGGAGCGACTCGGTGGTGAAGTTGGGGATCACCAGATCCCCCACGCCCTCGGCCAGCTTGTCCATCTGGATGAGGGCCTGCCGGCCGTCGTCGCGATACCGGTGCGCCACCGAGTGCGGGTCCACCGCGTCCACCAGCCACGACGCGATGGCCATCAGGCGCGTCTCCTCGAAGGTGCCCACCTCCACGTCCAGATCCCCCAGCAGCGCCGCGATCTGGGGCCCGAAGAACGTGGACTCCCGGAACAGATCGACCATGTTGCTGCCCGGCACGTTGAGCACGGCGCGGTCGATGGCCGGATCCATCGCCACATAGACGCTGCCGATGATCGCTCCGAGGGACTGGCCCGCGAAGTGAAAGCTGGTGGTGTCGATGGGGTGGCCGAACACCGTCGCCCAGTCCTGGGTCTGCAGCGAGCGCCGCAGCCCCCCCAGATCGCTGACCGCCTGCCGGAAGTGGTCGGTGATGTGGGGGATGTCGTGCACGTCCAGGAACGCCGCGCCGGCCACCGGGTACATGTCCATGATCGGGAAGCTCGCGAAGGGCTCGGGCTGACCGAAGCCATCCAGGCACTGGCCCGTGGGGGAGCAGGTCGCGTCGGCGCCCGATTCGCAGGGCGGGAAGTACAGCAGGCTGTCCGTCAGGCCCGTGATGTCCTGAAGCTCCTGCGGGAAGAAGTTCGGTACGGCGACCAGCGATGCGTCCACGCACGCCGTGCGCTCCCCGTGAAACGGGAAGTCGATGGCCACCGCGGCGTACCCGTGCTGGGCGAGGCGGCCCGCGATCGTCATCAGGAACCGCCGATCCGTGACCACGGCGTGCCCGAAGATCACGACCTTGAGGGGCTCGTCGCCGACGTCCTCCGGCACGATGGCCAGGTAGCGCACGTCAGCCACCTCGAAGGCGTCGCCGTCCCGCCACCGTCGCGTCTCGGGGTCGAGGAAGTAGGGCAGCGGGATCGTGCCCTGCACCACCTCGCCCACGCCGATGGTGCGCACCGAGTACACGTCCGGGCCAGGGTTCAGCGCGCCGGGGAAGAGGTCGCGCAGGGCGTTGTCCCCGATCAGCGTCCAGATCGGCTTGCGGCTTAGGACCGTGGGCACGCCCGCGACGCCGACGGTGGCCGCCAGCTCCACGGTGGCCGCCAGCAAGGGCTCCGGATCCAGGGTCGTGAACGGCCACGCCGCCACCACGCCCTGCCGGCCGCGGCTGTCCAGCAGCGGCGCCACCTCGGCCCGCACACCCTCCAGGCGCAGGGCCTCGTCGTCGGCCAGGGAGCCCAGCCGGGACGCGCCGTTCACCGCGATGGGCTCGCCGCTGCGCAGCAGGTGGCCCATGAGCATGGGCACCACGGGGGCGCCGGAGTCGCCGAGCAGGCCGTCGGACACGACCACCGCGTAGGTGTGATCGGTGGCCAGGGGCAGGGCCTCGGGCTCCAGCTCCACCACGATGTGGGGCGTGTCCCCTTCGAGCATCAGCCGCACCCGGATCGGCACCTCGGTGGCGGTCTGGGCCACGTCGAACAGCCGGATCGAGTCGGTGGTGACGGTGCTCGGATCCACCGGGCCCGTCAGCTCGAACAGCAGGTCGGAGGACACGCCGAAGCCGTCGAGCTTGCTCGCTTCGATCTTCGCGTCCCGCACCAGCTCCGTGTCTGCGTCCGCGGGCGGCATGTCCACGAGGCCCGTGGCGGGATCGATCAGCAGGTCGAAGGGCAGCGGGACCCGCTGGGAGTCCGGATCCATGGCCAGCTCCACCCGGCTGGTGACGGTGAAGGACCAGAGCGCGGCGAGCTCGTCCCGCGCGATCCGGTCGGCGGGCTCCGCCTGATCGGCGAAGTACTGCACGAAGGGGGCGATGGACACGCGCAGCGCCTCCATGCCCGCCGCCTTGTCCATGCGCTCGGCCCGGGTCGCCCCCGAGAACGCGCGCTGGTTCTGGGGCGTGTCCAGGCGCTGGTCCAGCCGCAGGTAGGTGAAGGCCGCGTCGGGTCCGAACGGGCGGCCGTCGGGGGTGCGCAGTCCAGACTCGCCGCCGCGCACCGCCACCGCGTAGGTGCCTCCGCGGGCCCAGCCCGTAGCCGGAGGCGTCACCGACAGGCCCAGCCCGTCGTCATCCAGAGCCAGCGCCACGTCCGCCACGACCCGCGGATCGGCGCCCCACTCCCACACCTGCACGTTGCCGGGGAGCGTCGCGGGATCCGCCGGCTCGCTCAGGGCGGCGGTGACCGCGGACACGGACGACCAGCCGTCCAGGGTGTTGAGGAACTGGCGCGCGTCCACCTCGGTCGCGGTCAACCCGGGCGTGTCCACGTCCAGGTCCAGCCGGCCCGCGTCGAGGTCCCGGAGCGCGTCGTTGGGCAGGGGGATGGCGCCGCTGCCGGGGTCGTAGACGATGTGGGCGTACGGCCCGGTGGGTTCGAGCGGCAGGGGTGCGCAGCCGCCGAGGACCAGGCAGGCCAGCAGCCACCCCCGGGACATCACACGCCCGAGCGGATGTTGATGATGTCGCCGTCCTGGACGATGTACCCCTTGCCCTCCACCCGATGCACGCCGGCGGCCTTCGCGGCCTGCTCGGAGCCGTACTTGACCCAGTCGTGCCAGCCCAGCACCTCGGCGCGGATGAAGCCGCGCTGCAGATCCGTGTGGATCTTCCCCGCCGCCACCGGCGCGCTGCTGCCCTTGCGCACGGTCCAGGCCCGGCACTCGTCCTTGCCCGAGGTCAGGAAGCTGATGAGGTCGAGCAGGTCGTAGGCCTTGCGGATGAAGGCCAGGCGCGCCGGCTCGGTCAGCCCCAGCATCTCCAGGAACTCCGCCTGCTCCGCTTCGTCCAGATCCGTCAGCTCCATCTCGGTCTGGCCGCACAGGGCGAAGGTCGCCTGCCGGGCCCCCGTGGCGGGCGCCGGGTCGCGCCACTGGGCGTAGTCGGGGTCGCCCCACTCCTCTTCGCCCAGGTTGAACAGGGTGATGAGGGGGCGCAGCGACACGAGCGCGTACCCCGACATCGCCTTGAGCTCCTCCTCGTCGAACTCCAGCTCCCGGAGGGGGATCTCTTCGTTCAAGGCCACCGCGCAGCGCTCCAGAGCACGACGCTCCAGGGTCTTGGCGTTCTCGCGGTTGAGGCGGTCCAGGCGCTTCTCCACCACCTCGAGATCCGCGAAGACCAGCTCGGCGGCGAAGTCGTCCACGTCCCGGGCGGGATCGATGGGCTTGCCGCCCATGGGGTCGTCGAACACCCGCACGACGTGCACGAGCACCTCGGAGCTGCGCATGGCGGAGATGGTGCGGGGCTCCAGGGCCTTGGCGCCGTCGCCGGTGCCGGGCATGCCAGCGATGTCCACGAACGTGATCTCGGCGAGGGTCGTCTTCTTGGGCTGGAAGTGCTCCGCGAGCAGATCCACGCGGGCGTCCGGCACCTTGATGTTGCCGTAGGTCACGTCCTTGCCGGGCTTGACGCCGGGGGCCAGGGCCTGGAAGACGGTGGTCTTGCCGCTGCGGGGAAAACCGGTGATGCCGACCTGCATGTCGCCTCCTGAAGGTGCGGCGGCAACCTACCGGATCGGCGGAACCTCGCCCAGGGCGCGGGGCCTGTGCAGGGGCTGGTTTGACGCGGGACTCACCGCGTGCGGCAGCCCTGGGACGGGAAGCGCACGCACGCCGGGTCGAGCGGGTTGGTGATGCGCATGACGGCCCGCTGTTCGTTGGTGAAGAGCAGCGCCCCGCCGTCCCAGCTGATGGCCTCGCACTGCATCGTGACCAGCTGCTCGAAGTCGATGCGGCGGTGAGGGCCGGCGAGCCAGTTGGGCGTGCCCTCGGGCCGCTCGAAGACGAACAGGGCGTGGTAGGTCAGCACCGCGAGGCGGCGGCCGTCGGGGGACAGGTCCGCGGCCGTCACCTTGCCGCCGAAGTTGTCCGGATCGCCGCCGAGATCGAACGCGCCGAGCAGCTCGAGCACGACCCCGGGGGGCTTCTTGCCCGGCGCGAGCAGGGCCACGGGATCCCAGGTGGGATCGGTCTGGATCCCGGCAGGGAAGCGATACAGCTTCGTGTGGGTGTCGCTGCGGTGCTTCGTGAGCAGCAGCAGGCGGTCGCCGTCCCAGAACAGGGCTTCGCTGTCGAAGTTGACGTTGCCGGGGCTGGGAAAGGCGTCCTGGTCCGGGAACACGAACCGGACCGCGCGATCCGCGTCCACCACGCCCTGCAAGGCCTCGGGCTCGGGCACGCGGTACACGGTGAGATCCCGGCGCCGGTTCTTGTTGTTGCCGCCGTCGTGGATCCACACGGCTCCCTGGGGATCGATGGCCAGGTCCTCCCAGTCGTTGGCGATGGCGAAGCGGACCTGCACGCGGCCCTTGTCGGAGCCGTCCCGGCCGATGGCGAAGAGCTCGGGATCACCGCCGGAGTCGTTCAGGGACCAGAACAGGCCAGGGTGCAGGCGGCTGGCCACGAGGCCCGAGGACTCATCCAGGTCCGCGGCCTCCAGGGACCCGACGATGCCCGGGGGGAGGGCGTCGGCGTCGGAGGGCTCGCTGCCCGCTGCGGGATCCTGGGACGGCGTGGGCTCGGCGACAGGGGCGGCGGCGGGATCGGCGACCCGGGGGGCCGAACCCGGGATCCGGTGGTCCACCACCGGAGGCGGACCCGCCTCGGCGCAGCCGGCCAGGAGCAGGAAGGCAAGGATGAGAGGGGCGCGGCGGAGGTGGGTCATGGAGCAAGTATGGCGTCGGTTGTCGGGAGGCTGCTGGCCCCGAGTCGCGACGCCGACCCTCGCGGGCCACGCCGACCCCCGCTGGCCTCGCCGCC
>CALAGR010000080.1 GCA_937891735.1 uncultured Pseudomonadota bacterium
CGGCGGTGGCCCGGGACGCGGCGGGCCACGCGCTGTGGTCGCTCCAGCTCGAGGCGCTGCGCGTGGGGGCGGAGCTCACCGTGGCGCGGGGGGGCGATCCCCTCCCCCTCCTGCGTCAGGCCGGCGATCTCGTGGAGGACCGGCGGCGCTCCCTGGACCGGCTCGATCCCGGCGCCTCCCGGCGATTCACCCGGTCCCGGCGCTGGGTGTACGAGATGCTCGTGGACACCCTGCTGCGGACCGGCGACGGGGCGTCCGCCCTGCTGTGGTCCGAGCGGCTGCGGCAGGCGGAGCTCCAGGGACCCGGTGGCGATCCCGACGCGGTGCGCCTGGGGGCCCTCTCGGAGCGCGAAGCGGAGCTGGAGGGGGCGCTGCGCACGGCCCAGGCCCTGGACGCCGCGGGCAAGGAGCAGGTGGCGGCGCTGGACGCGGAGCTCGCCGCGCTGCGGATCGAGTTCTCCCGGTTCGTGGACGAGCTGCGCACCCGCAACCCCGACTTCGACACCCTGGTGCGCATCGATCCCGCCGACATCGAAGCCTGGCAGGGGGATCTGGCCCCCGAGGAACTCGTCCTGCAGCCCATCCTGTTGCGGGATCGCCTCGTCCTGCTCGCCTTCTCGAGCGGCCCCATGGTCTTCGCCGAGGTGGACGTGCCCGCCGAAGAGGTGCGCAAGCGCATCTCCCGGGTGCTCAGCACGATGCGCACGCGGCGCCTGTCCAACGTGAGCAAGCTCAACGAACACCTGGACGCGCTGGGCACCTGGCTCCTGGACCCGGTGGCGGACCTGCTCGACAGCCACTCCCGCGTGATCGTCATCGCCGACGGCCCCCTGCGCTACCTGCCCCTGCAGGCGGTGCGGCGCAAGGGGCAGTACCTGGTGCAGACCCACGAGGTGGTCAACGTGACCAACGTCGGCAGCCTCAAGCGCCGGGACGACGAAGCCCTGCACCTCGGTGACGACGGCCTGCTCGCCCTGGGCAACCCCGACGGATCGCTGCCTGCGGCGGACGACGAGGTCACGGCGCTGGCGGAGCTGTATCCGCACGCCCGGGTGCTGCAGGGCGCCTCCGCGTCCCAGGCCCGGCTCGTCGCCGAGTCCCCCCGAACGGCCGTCCTGCACCTCGCCACCCACGGGGTGCTCGACGCGACGGCCCCGGAGCACAGCTACATCGTGCTCGCCCCCGACGGCGACGACGACGGACACCTGGGCTACCTGGAGATCCCCGGCCTGTACGGGCCTCTGCGCGACACGGGCCTCGTCGTCCTGAGCGCCTGCGAGACGGCCGTCCCGGTGGAGGCGCCGGCGGAGGGCGCCAGCGGGGGCGGTCTGGAGATCGCCGGGCTCGCCAACCAGTTCCGACGAGCCGGGGTGCCTCGCCTCATGGCATCGCTGTGGCAGGTGTCCGACACCTCCACCCAGGAGCTGATGGTCGGGTTCTACGAAGCCCTGGGTCAGGGTCGGTCCCCCGCCGGCGCCCTCGCCGCCGCCCAGCGCGGACTGCTGGCCGGGCAGGACACCGCACACCCCTTTCATTGGGCGCCATTCATCCTGATCGGCACGCCTCGTTGAGGGCGCGACTGGCACGCAGGATCCCCCGGCTCTAAGATCGACGGCGTGGAACCACCCGGCTCGTCACCCGCCGTCCTCGTCGCTCCAACCTCCGTCCCACTGCTGCCCGACGACCTTCGGATCCTGTACACCGGAGGAGACGGACATCTGTACGTGGCGGAGGGGGACGGGGTACGCACGTCTCGCCTGACCTGGAGCGAGGACGACTTCGTCACGATCCCCGGGCTGCCGGGGATGCCCGGCGTGCTGGGGGACCTCGAGGACGGCTACGTCTTCGCCCACCCCTGCCCTTCTCCCGACGGCCGACGCGTCGCTGTGTTCGGGCTGCTGCCGACCACCGACGAAGACTTCATGGCCATGGAGGCGGCGCTGGACGATGCGGAGGACGAGGACTCCTGGGCCGACGTCGATGAGGCGCTCGAGGACCTGACCGAGTCCCTGTGGGACGAAGAGGAGGAGGGCCACCAGCGCGAGGACGACGTCGCGGGGCCGGGCGTGGTGTTCGCCCTGGTGACCGACGACGGCGAGCAGCTCATCGACGGTGATCTCGAAGAGATGGTGGACCTGGCCGACGCCGAGATGAAGGCCGGGAACGACGACGAGGAGTTCGACGACGAAGACGAAGACGAGGACGACGAGGACGAAGACGACCTCGACGACGTCGACCTTCCCCTGTACTGGCCCGGCGGCAAGCTCTACGTCGTGCACTCCGACGGCGTGCGGGTCTGGGAGGCCTGGGAGGCCGACTCCGGCAGCCCCACCCACCTGGAGTGGAGCCCCGACGGCAACTCGCTGCTCGTCCTGCACCAGGAGGACGAGCGACTGCACCTGCTGCTCGTCGCCGCGGACGCCAGCGGCGCCACGCTGCGCCTCACCAGCGGCGTGCCGATCTTCTGGGACTGGCAGCCCGGCGGCAACCAGATCGCGGTGCGGGTCACGGATCCGGAGACCGGGGTCTCCCTCATCCAGCTCATCGACACCACGGCCACGCGGGCGGCCCGCACCCTGGCCGAAGCCGGCAACTTCTACGCCCCCGCCTGGCGCCCGGACGGATCGGCGCTCGTGTACGCCATCAGCGGGGACCGGGAGGACCGCCTGGTCCTGATGGACGCGGACGGCACCATCGAGCGCGAGCTGATGACCTACCCCGGCCGGGCCGCGTTCCGCTGGGACGCCGCCGGTCGCTATCTCGCGGTGGCGCTGTGCCCCGAGGGCTCGGGCCCCTTCGTGTCCATCGACCTGATCGACCTGTCCGGCGACGCCACCCGCTCGGTCTTTCACGGCGCGTTCGTGGCGTTCCGGTGGCTGCCGGACGACTCCGGCCTGCTCGTGTGCCAGTCCGATCCCGACGACGACGCCCTGCAGTGGGTGGTGGTGGGCCTGGACGGCAGCGTGCGCCCCGTCGGCACGCCGTTCCTGCCGTCGCGGGAGTCGGCCGTGGGCCTGCACTTCTTCGAGCAGCTGGCGCGCTCCCACCCGTTCCTGTCCGCTGACGGCCGGTTCGTGGTCTTCAGCGGACACACGCTCGGCGAGTTCGTCGAAGCGGGACCGGGGCAGGATCCCAACCTCGGGATCCTGGAGTCCGAAGACGAAGACTCCCCCGCGATCCTCGTGGCCCCGCTCGCCGGGGGCCCCACAGTGCTCGTCGGCCACGGCCGCTTCGCCTGCTTCGGGGGCTGAGTGACCGAGCACCGCTTCCTTCTCCTGCAGGCGCGGGAGCCCGGCGACATCGCGGCGCAGCACGAGCTGGAGAGCTTCGCCCGGAGTCTGGGCGTGCCGACCGCCGCGGTGCGCCCCTGGGACCTGCTGCGCGGCACCCCGGATCCGACCACCCTGCAGGCCGTGGACATGCTGCTGGTCGGGGGATCCGGCGCCTTCTCGGTGCTCGACACGCATCTCGTCTGGCTGCGCGAGTTCATGGACTTCCTGGAGGCGGTCGTGGTGGGCCAGCGCTTCCCCACCTTCGCGTCGTGCTTCGGGTTCCAGGCCCTGGTGGTCGCCGGCGGAGGCCTCGTGGTCCGGGACACCGAGCGAGCCGAGCTGGGCACCCTGGCCATCCACCTGACCCCCGAGGGCTCCGCGGATCCGCTGCTCGGCGTGCACCACCCGGGCTTTCTGGGCCAGCTGGGGCACAAGGACCGGGCGGAGCGCCTGCCCAGCGGGTGCCTGCACCTCGCCTACAGCGACCTGGTTCCCTATCAGGCGCTTCGGGTGGAGGGCGCCCCGGTGTTCGCGACCCAGTTCCACCCGGAGCTGGACCGCGCGGGCAACGCCTTTCGCTGCCGCGCGTACGCCACCATCTACGCCAGGACGGGCGTCGCCGAAGAGATGGAGCAGGTCATCGCGGATCTGCAGGAGAGCCCCGAGGCGAGCGCGCTGATGGCTCGCTGGGTGGAGCAAATCCTGGACAGCGATGCCGATTGACCTTTTCTTTTGTCTCGGCGAGAACTGGCGCCTCGAAGAAGCAGCGATGACTCACCCTCGTCGGAGACAGACCCCATGACCCCCACCCGCCTTGCCCTGCTCAGCCTGTCCACCGTCGCCCTGCTCGCCTCGGGGTGCTTCGAGCGCGGCCTGAACAACTGGGAGAAGGGTCAGCTCGAGAACCGCACCGCGGACGACATCGGCAGCCAGCTCGAGGAGTTCGACGCCTACAGCTCCGGCTTGAGCGAGATCGACACCGCCCGGGGCACCTGGGACAACTGCTACTCCGGCTGGGGCGGCTGCGAGCGCTGCTACGTCATGGACGGCGACACCAGCGGCGGCACCCTGTCGATGGAGCTCGTCCCCACCACCGACGCGCCGGTCTGCACCCAGGCCCTGACCCTGAACGACGTGCGCTACGAGTACACGATCGACGAGCGGCAGTGGTCCGGCTCCTGGACGCTGTTCTCCGGCACCCCCGGCACCGACGCGCTGTGGGACGTGACCTGGGCCGGCAACCACGACGCGACCCTCATCGTGACCGGCAGCGACGACTACGACGGCACCTACGACAGCTCCTTCGTCATGAACGAAGCCAGCGGCATCACCGATGGGGACGGCAACGTCAGCGAGTGGTCGGTGGACTACGACTACAGCGGCTACCTGGACCGGGACTGGCACGTGACGGCGGCGATGGACACCGAGGGCACCATCACGGGCCTCGTCACGGGCAGCGAGGGCACGACCTGCGTGATCAGCGGCGTGCAGTACGACGTCATCGTGGACTGCGAGTAGGGGGTCTGCCGGGGTACCCTCCGCTCCGCCTCTGGAGGAGTCCCCGATGTCCAGCTTTCCCGCCCCCCCGCCGCCCATCGACCCCACCCCCATCGCGGAGCTCGACCGCAAGCTCGCGCGGCTGGCCGAGGGCCGGCCGAAGTGGGTCGCCCTGTCCGCCGCGGATCGGGCCCGCCTGCTGCGCGCCTGCATGCTGACCACGGCCGCGGTGGCCGACGAGTGGGCCGCGACGGCCTGCCGGATCAAGGGCTACCAGCCGGGCTCAAACGGCCACGGCGAGGAGTACCTGGGCGGCACCCTCGCGGTCATGCGCAACCTGCGCCTCTTCGCCGAGGCCCTGGAGGCGGGCGGCCAGCCGAAGCTGCCCAGGACCTGGCAGCGTGACGGCCAGTGGATCGCCCGGGTGTTCCCCCAGTCGATGCTCGACGGCGCCCTGTTCACGGGCATCACCTGCGACATCTGGATCGAGCCCGGCAAGGAGCCGACCCAGGGCGCCATCTACCGCGACAAGCGCGCGGGCAAGGGCGGAGACGGTGGGATCTCGGTGGTCCTGGGGGCCGGCAACCAGAGCTCCATCCCGCCGATGGACGTGCTCTACAAGCTCGTGGTCGATGACGAGGTGTGCATCCTGAAGATGAACCCGGTCAACGAGCAGGTGGGCCCGATCATCGAGACCGCGCTGCGGCCCCTGGTGGACGCCGGGTTCCTCGAGCTGGCGTACGGCGGCATCGAGCAGGGCCAGCACCTGACGGACCACGCGCTGGTCACCTCCATCCACATCACCGGCAGCGACCGGGCCCACGACGCCATCATCTGGGGCCCCGGCGACGCGGGCCTGCAGCGCAAGAAGGACGGCACGCCGCGGCTGGACAAGCACATCACCTCGGAGCTCGGCTGCGTCTCGCCGGTGCTGATCGTGCCGGGCGACTGGAAGCCCGCAGAGCTCGACTACCACGCGCGCCAGACCGCCTCCATGCTGGCCTACAACTGCGGGTTCAACTGCAACGGCGCGCGCATCATCGTGACCGCCTCGGGCTGGCCGCAGCGGGAGCGGTTCCTGACCCTGGTGAAGGAGAAGCTGGCCGCCACCCCCACCCGCAAGGCCTACTACCCCGCGGCGAAGGCCACCTGGGAGCGCTTCACCGAGCAGTACCCCGAGCACACCACCCTGGGCGAGGTCACCGACGACTCGGCGCTGCCCTGGACGGTGTTGGAGAACGTGGGCACGGACGAGGGCGAGTACGCGCTGGGCAACGAGCCGTGGTGCGGGATCTTCTCCTTCGTGGAGCTGCCTGCCACGGACGCGGCCGAGTTCCTCGCCAAGGCGGTGCCGTTCGCCAACGACCGCTGCTGGGGCACGCTGTCGATCAACGTCATCGTGGACCCCAGGACCGAGAAGGCGCTGGGGGAGACGTTCGAGCAGGCGGTCGCGGACCTGCGCTACGGCGGGATCTCCATCAACTGCTGGACAGGGCTCAACTACGGCCTCGTCAACGCCACCTGGGGCGCGTTCCCGGGCCACCCGCTGGACGACATCGAGTCGGGCCAGGGGGTCGTGCACAACGGGCTGCTGCTCGACCACCCCCAGAAGTCGGTGGTGCGCGCGCCGTTCGTCATGAAGCCCACGCCTGCCTGGTTCACCGACCACAAGAACAACCTGGCGCTGGGCAAGGCGATGACGAAGTTCGAGGGCAACCCGAGCTGGCTCAAGGTGCCCGGAATCGCCCTCACGGCCCTGAAGGGCTGACCCTGGCGAGGTCCGGCAGTCCCGGCGAAGTCCACAGCCTCGCGAGGCAGGTCGTGCCCCCTGACATGGGAACACCCTCTGACGAAGCGGAACCCGGCGGCGAGCAGGAGCAGCTCCGCTGGCTCCCCCCCGCGCTGCTCCTGCTGACCGCGCTGGCCTACCTGCCTGTCCTGCGCGCGGGGTACGTCTGGGACGACCACTGGACGGTCGAGACCCTGCTGGCCGACGTGTCGGGTCTGGGTGGCCTGCTCGAGCGCAACGTCTTCGGAGACGACAGCTCCCAGGCCTGGCGGCCCCTGGTCACGCTCACGTTCGCGGTGGAGCAGGCCCTGTTCGGAGCGAAGGCCGCGGTCTCGCACGCCGTGAACCTCACGCTCCACCTCGCGGTGGTCTGGCTCGTCGCGCGTCGGGTCGGCGGCGCCGCGGGGTGGCTGGCCGCGGCCCTGCTCGCCGTGCACCCGGCGG
>CALAGR010000081.1 GCA_937891735.1 uncultured Pseudomonadota bacterium
GAAGAAGTACCTCAAGTACCTCAAGGAGACGGCGGAGCAGTAGGGCCCCACCGGGATCCGTCCAGCTCCAGGACGTAGTCCGCGCCGAACGCCATGGACGGCGTCTGGAACCCCGGCTTCGCTCCCCCCGCGAGCACCTTGTTGGCCGCCAGCAGCCCCGAACGGGCCGTGAGGGTGTAGCCCTCCACGGTCTGCAGGGTGTCCGTGACGGTGTGGCCCTCGTCGTCCCAGGCGGCGCCCCAGACCCGGGACACGCCGCGCTCCCGCTGGGCGTCGTCCGGCCCCCGGGGCCCCGCCGCGATCCTCGACCGCAGGAAGGACTGCACCGGGCCGAGACCCAGCACCGGCCGGATCAGGCGGACCAGGCGCATGCCCCGGATCAGCTTCGGCGGCGCGCTCATGTAGACGGTGATGTTCGGGATCTTCGTGCTGTGGAACGCCGTCGAGACGTCGCCCCAGGGGATCGACACGGCCGAGCGCAGCGCCCCGTCGCCGAAGTCGATCTCCTTGACGAGGTGGGCCGGCGGAACGAGCTTGATGGCTCCGTCCACCCGGACGGCGCCGCCCTTGTGCAGGTTCTGCACGGCGGTGCGCAGGGTGCCCTGGGACGTGCCGCCGCCCACCGAGGAGAACGCGAGCTCCAGGTGCGTCGCGCCCGGCAGCTTCGCCGCGAGCCGGGCGGCCATGCAGTCGGTCGGCACCACGTCGAACCCGATGCCCGGCAGGAGCATGACGCCGGCGTCCTTCGCCTCACCGTCCTTGCGGGCGAGGGCCTCGAACACCGCCATCTCGCCGGTGATGTCCAGATAGTGGGTGCCCGTGCGCATGCAGGCCTGGACCATCGGGCGGCTGGTGTCCGAGAAGGGCCCGGCGCAGTGCAGGACCACGCCGATGTCCTTCAAGGCGGCGTCCAGCGCGGCGGCGTCGTCGAGCCCCACGGCGCGGATCTCCAATCCCGGAGCCCAGCGCGCGGCCACCGCAGCCAGCTTGTCGGCGCTGCGACCCGCCAGGACGGGCTCCAGCCCCGCCGCCTTGGCCTCGCGCACCGCGAGCTCGCCGGTGTAGCCGTACGCCCCGTAGATCATCATCCGGTCGCCGCTCATCGCTCACTCCTGTGGGGTCGAGCCGGTGGCACCTCGTTCAGGTCGAGCCCCAGGATCATCCCGAACAGCTTTCCGTCGCGGACCTGTCGGCGGATCTTGGGCCGCAGGCGCAGCCCCCGTCCGGTGCCGAGGCCCCGGGCGAGCAGCACCGCTCGCCAGCCGCGCAGGTCCTTCTTGAGGCGCACCCCCAGCTCACGCCAGCGCTCCTCGGGCCAGTCCGCGGGCGGGCAACCCAGCAGCAGGCCCCCGCGCACCCGGGCCGCTTCTTCCCAGGTCGTGATGACGCGAGCCCCGCGGCCGGTGCCCCGGGAGGCGGTCCAGGCGACGCGGAAGGCATCGGCGTCGTGGCCGGGCAGCCCCAGGAAGGGCCAGCGCTCCCGGCTGACGTTGGGGCCCCGGTCCGCCGCGCGGTCGAGCCACTCCTGGATCGCGTCGGACTCCTCGGGCCAGGGATCGAACAGCACGTCCCGGGGGCCGGCGACCTCCGCGAGCGCCGCCGCCATCGTCGCTCGCACCGGACGCGGCCCACGCTTGGGCCGGTCATCCAGGTCCGCGCCGCTCGTGTCCAGCAGCAGGGTCGCCTGGTTCTTGTAGATGCGCAGCCGCAGGGGCAGCTCGGGATCTCGCGCCACCCCCAGGCTGCACTCGCCGGTCAGCGCGCGCTGGGCATCGAGCACGCCCTGCAGCGCCGCCTTGGACGCGGCCCCGGCGTAGTCGATCTTCGAGTCGCTGCACGTCGCATAGACCCCCACCGTGCCTTCGGCATCGAGCAGGCCGGCGACGATCGGGTCCCGGGTCACCAGCTCCGCGGCGCCGGCCCGCAGCTCGTCCAGGGTGCTCGCGGGCCACACGCCCAGCTGCACGAGGACCCGTCGGCCCAGGCGCACGCCCATGTTCGCCCGCCAGACAGCGGACCAGTCCCCCGATCCGCTGACTGAGCCGTCCACCACGACGAGGCTCTGCAGGCCGAGCGCGGTGAGCTCGTCCTCGAGGAGGTCTTCAACGCCGAAAGCGCACGTGGTGATGATCTCGAGCAAGGGACGGGATGGTACCGAACCCGAGCCGCCCCGGCCCGGTGCTATCACTCGCCGCGCGACCGCACGGACGCGGCCACAAGGAGGAACGATGAACGCCAGGCAGCTCATGATCATCCTCGTTGTCCTCGTCGGCTTCGGCTGCGAGGGGGACCCGACCCCGCCCCCCGCCTCGTCCACGCCGGCCCCGCCGCCGGCCCCGGCGCCGGAGCCCAACCCCCACGCGTCCCTCTTTGCGGCCCTGCCGGCGGCACCTGCGACCGCATCGGCGGCCCGGATCGATCTCGGCCGCATGCTGTACATGGACAAGAGGCTGTCCAAGAACCACGACATCGCCTGCGCGTCATGCCATCCGCTGGACGGGTTCGGGGCAGACGGCCAGCCCACCTCCCCCGGACACAAGGGCGCGCGGGGCACCCGGAACAGCCCCACCACGCTGAACTCGGCCCTGAACGTGGCCCAGTTCTGGGACGGGCGGGCCGCCACCCTGGCCGACCAGGCCAAGGGGCCGGTCCTCAACCCGGTCGAGATGGCGCACAAGGACGAGGCCTCGGTGGTCATCATCCTGCAGACCATCCCGGGGTACGTGACGGCCTTCGCAGCGGCCTTCCCGGACGCGGATCCGCCGCTGTCCTACGACACGATGGCCGAGGCGATCGCGGTCTTCGAGGCCGGCCTGGTCACGCCCTCCCGGTTCGATGCCTGGCTGTCCGGCACGCCCGACGCCCTGACCGAAGCCGAGCTGGTGGGGCTCGACACGTTCGTGCGCACCGGCTGCACGGCCTGCCACGCCGGCGTCGGGATAGGCGGGGCCTCCTACCAGAAGCTCGGACTCGTCAAGCCCTACCCCACCGCGGACGAGGGCCGGTTCGCCGTGACGGGGGAGGAGGCGGACCGGTTCGTGTTCAAGGTGCCGTCCCTGCGCAACGTGGCCCAGACGGGGCCGTGGCTGCACGACGGATCCGTGACGGACCTGGGCGAGATGGTCGCGCTGATGGCCCGCTTCCAGCTCGGAAAGGAGCTGCAGCAGGACGAGATCGGGGCGATCGTGACGTTCCTGGGCAGCCTCACCGGAGAGCTCGACGCCGACTACGGAGTGACCCCGGAGCTGCCGGCCAGCGGACCGAACACGCCCAAGCCCGACCCGAGCTGAGCAGGTGGAGCCCCTCGTCGTCGCCTGCATCGCCGGCGCGGTCTTCCTGGCGGGCTTCGTCCAGGGCGTGCTGGGGTTCGGGTTCGGCCTGGTGGCGATGGGGCTGATCCCGCTGCTGATCGGGGTGAAGGCGGCGGTCCCTCTCGTGGCGGTGTTCGCCGGATCGGTGAACCTGGTCCTGCTCCTGCGCTTCCGCGGCAACCTCGACGCCCGGGCCGCGGCACCCCTGCTGGGGGGCGCAGTGCTCGGGATCCCCATCGGGGTGTGGCTGCTGCGCAGCCTGGACCCCTCGGTGCTGATGCTCGCCCTCGGCCTCATCGTCGCGGGCTACGTGGCGAACGCGGTCCGCCAGGGAGGTCAGGTGCATGAGCTCGGGGCCCGCTGGGGCGCGGTCCTGGGGCTGGCCGCCGGCGTCCTGGGGGGCGCCTTCAGCACCGGGGGGCCACCGGCCGTGGTGTGGGTCAGCTCCAAGCCCTGGGAGCCGGCGCAGCTCCGCGTGACCCTGCTGTCCGTCTTCGTGCTCACCTCGGCCGTGCAGCTCTCCTTGTTCGCGTTCAGCGGCATGCTGACCCGGGAGGGCCTCACGGTGAACGCGATGGCCCTGCCCGCCGCGGGCCTGGGCTCGTTCCTGGGAGCCCGCACGGGGGACCGGGTGAACCCCGATCAGTTCAAGCGAATGATGCTCGGCGCCCTGGGTGTCGTGGCCCTGACCTTCGTGGCCAGGGGGATCCGGGGGCTGTGACGCCCGCGGGCCGCGTCACTCGAAGAACGTGCGCGCCGCGGCCATCCCGAGCCCGGCGCATCCCAGGCCCACCACCAGGTTGAGCCCGACGTTGGCCAGCGCCGCGCCCCAGTGGCCCCGCTCCACCAGCGTGACCGTCTCCACCCCGAACGTGCTGAACGTCGTGAAGCTGCCCAGAAACCCGGTGCCGATGGCGAGCCGGAGGTGGCGCGACAGGGCCGGCACGCTCATCGCCCACTCCGTGACGAAGCCGAGCAGCAAGCAGCCGATCACGTTGACGATCAGTGTGCCGTAGGGGAAGTCCGCGGGCAGCCACCGGGTGGCCAGCACGGACACTCCGTAGCGACCCAGCGCACCGAAGGCGCCTGCGCCCGCAACGAGAAGGACGGTGTGCATCGCGGCATCGTACCCAGGCGGACGGCGTCTGATCGGCGCAGGGTCCCGCGGCGCCGGCGAGCCTGTATGTTCCCGGTCAACCCGACGAGGCACATCATGACCATTCGCCCGCTGCACTTCCTGACCGCCCTGCTCGCCGCCCTGGCCCTGTCCGCCTGCCCCGTCTCGGGCGACGACGACGACTCGTCCACCGACGACGACGACGTGGCGGACGACGACGACACCGTGGCCGACGACGACGACACCGTGGCCGACGACGACGACTCCGCTGGCGACGACGACGACTCCGTGGCCGACGACGACGACTCCGCTGGCGACGACGACGACTCCGCCGGCGACGACGACGACAGCACCGCCGCGGTGTTCGCGCCGACGCCGGGCCTCTTCGAGTACGGCCTGATCTACTTCTCGTTGAACGACTGCAACGCGACCCAGAGCGTCGTGGGCACCGGCGCCACCCTGACGGCCCTCAACCCGACCTCCGAGACCTTCACCTGGGACTACACGGTGGACGGCGACGCGGACGCCTCGTGCTTCTATGCCGCGAACGGCGACTTCGTCTGCAACAACACGGTGACGTCGTCCAACCTCTCCCCCATCGGGATCCAGGCGACGATCGGCATCACCACCACCGCCCAGGGCACCTTCACGTCCCCCACGGTGGCCGAGTTCGCGATCAGCAAGTCGCTGACCTGCAGCGGCTCGCAGTGCTGGGTGGCCGCCTCGTCCTTCGGCGTCAGCACCTTCCCCTGTACGGCGACGTTCACGACGACGGCCGAGAACGCCGAGTAGTCAGGCGGTCACGGCAGCCGGGTGAGCGTGAAGTAGTGGTCCAGGGCCTTGTCGCCCTTGTACGCGGCCCCGATCGAGCAGTGGGTGCTGACCTTGCGCATGAAGTCCCGCGTGTTCTTGTAGACGAACATCTGCAGACCCTGGCTGTTGGGCACCACCTTGGGCCACCCCGGCGCGACGGGCCCGTCGGGCATCAGGAAGTAGTCGATCACGATGGGGCCGCGCTCGACCCACTCGGCGTTGGGTGCGGAGGGGACCGCGACGAAGTACCCGGGTCCGATCAGGGGCCCAAAGGGCGACTCGTTGTAGCCGAACAGGCGCTGCGAGCCGTCCCCGGCCCGCACGAAGCGCTTCTGAAAGCTCTTTGCCATGCTCGGCAGGGGCAGGGTGTTGCGCCCGGCGTGGTGCACGGGCCGCAGCGGATCGGTGTCCGCTGGCACGAAGTGATCCAGATCGATGGCCGGGGCGGCCAGCGCCTTGCCGTACAGCGCGCGCTGCTCCTTGCGCGACAGGACCATCGCGTCGCGTCGCGCGTCGGGGTTGAGGGTGTCGAGGTACTCGGCGACGGCCTCGATGGGCACCCCGTCATCCAAGACCATGGCGCTGAAGTCGATCATGGCGCCGAGGGTAGCCCGTCCCGTCGGGTCGGGCCCCCGCACCCCGGCCCCGACAGGCTCCAACCGGCACCGCCGGGATCCTTGCTTCGCCTCACGCTCCGTTACACAGATGGGTATTGACTTTAGGCCGTAAGACAAGCATCTTTCGCGTATCGGCCGGTGGAGTTAACAATGTTTCTCGGCAATCCCGGTCTGGACACCGTCGACCTGACCCTGCTGCAGATCCTGCAGGAGGACTGCAAGACCTCCCTGGCCCGGCTGGGTGAGGCCGTGACCCTGTCCGCTCCGGCCGTGATGAAGCGCCTGCGCAAGCTGGAGCAGGCCGGTGTCATCAAGGGGTACCGCGCAGAGCTGGACGGCCGGCTGGTGGGGCTCGATGTCACCGCCTTCGTCGGCGTGTCGCTGAACTACCCCAAGAATCTGGAGCCCTTTACGCGAATGCTCGAAGCCACCCCCGGCATCCAGGAATGCCACCACGTGACCGGAAAGTGGTCGCTGCTCCTCAAGGTCAAGGCCCGCAACACGGCCGCCCTCGAAGAGCTGATCAGCCAGCTGCGGCAGGTGGACAGCGTCGAGCGCACCGAGACCCTGGTCGTTCTTTCGACCCGCAAGGAGTCCATGGCGGTGCCCCTGGAGCATCCGGGATCGTCCTTGCCACCGGCCGAAAGAGCCCCAAGGTGAGTCTTGCCGTGACCCCCAACCGACCCGAGCACGACGCCTGCGGCGTGGGCTTCGTCGCCGACCTGCTCGGACGCCCGTCCCGCAACCTCGTGGACGACGCGTTGACCGTGCTCACGCGCCTGGAGCATCGAGGGGCGTCGGGCTCGGACCCCCTGACCGGCGACGGCGCCGGGATCCTCATCCAGCTCCCCCACGAGCTGCTGCGCGACGAGGCCCTGGCCATCGGCGTGGAGCTGCCGGAGCCCGGCGGGTACGCGCTGGCCCAGGCGTTCCTGGACGATCCCGCCGACGAAGCGGCCCTGCGCGCGATCCTCGTCGAGCACGGGCTGACGGTCCTGTTCCGGCGGCCCGTGCCCACCGACTCCTCGGCCGTGGGACCCCAGGGGCGGGCGAGCATGCCCACGATCCTGCAGCTCGCGATCACCGGGGCGCTGCCCACGGCGTCGGACGACGGCCCCTCCCCCTTCGAGCGCCGCCTGTTCGTGGCCCGGCGCGCCATCGAGAAGGCCCTGCCGGGCGTGCACCTGTGCTCGTTGTCGCCGCACACGGTGGTCTACAAGGGCCTGCTGCTGCCGAGCCGGCTCAAGGCCTTCTATCCCGACCTCGCCGATCCCCGCGTGCGCTCGGCCATCGCCGTGGTGCACCAGCGGTTCAGCACGAACACCGCGCCCGCGTGGCGCCGCGCCCACCCCTTCCGACACATCGCCCACAACGGCGAGATCAACACCCTGCAGGGCAACGTGTCCCGCATGGGGGCCCGCGAGCCGCTGTTCGAGAGCGAGCGCTTCCAGCCCGAGGAGCTCGACACGATCACCCCCGTGCTCGACCCCACGGACTCGGACTCCGCGAACCTGGACAAGGCCCTGGAGCTCCTGCTGCACACGGGCCGGTCGCTGACCCACTCCATGGCGATGCTTCTGCCCGATGCCTGGGAGCGGCGCAGCACCCTGAGCGCGGCGCGCCGGGCGTTCGCGGCGTGGCACTCCTCCGTCATGGAGCCGTGGGACGGGCCCGCGTGCGTGGTGTTCAGCGACGGACAGACCGTCGGCGCGGCCCTGGACCGCAACGGCCTGCGCCCGGCCCGGTGGGTGGTGACGCGCTCCGGCCGCGTGGTGCTCAGCTCCGAGGCGGGGGTCCTCGACCTGCCCGGCCAGGCGATCCGGCGCCGCGGCCGCCTGCGCCCCGGCACGATGTTGCTGGTCGATCCCGCGCGGGGCCGCCTGGTGCACGACGAGGAGATCCGAGGCGCCCTCGCCCACCGACGCCCGTACCTGCGCTGGCTGTCCGCGGGCCGCGTGCGCCTCAAGGCCCTGGACCCGGACGCTCCGATCCCCGCGCCGCGTCCAGGCCCCGAGCTGGCGCGGGATCAGCTCGTGTTCGGGCTCGACCGCGAAGACATCAAGATGCTCCTGCACCCCATGGCGCGCACGGGCAAGGAGCCGACCGGCGCCATGGGGGACGACACCCCGCTGCCGCTCCTCGACCAGAAGCCGCGGCTGCTGTTCGACTCGTTCAAGCAGCGCTTCGCCCAGGTCACGAACCCGCCCATCGATCCGATCCGCGAAAACCTCGTGATGTCCCTGCGGGTGTCGCTGGGGGCCGAGGGCAACCTCTTCACCGAGGGCCCCGAGCACTGCAGGCAGCTGGAGCTGAACGCTCCGGTCATCACCCTGGATGCGCTGGACCGGGTCCGCGAAGCCGATCATCCGGGGATCCGCGCGACCACGCTGCAGATGCTGTTCCCTGCTGTCCGGGGCACCACGCCGCTGCCCGACGCGCCCGGCCCGGAGTGGACGATCCCCGCCGGTGAGGCCCTGGACCGCGCCCTGAGTCAGCTGTGCGCGGAGGCCGAGGCGGCGATCCGGGGCGGCGCGACGCTGCTCGTCCTGAGCGACCAGGAGCACAGCCCGGGGCTCGCCCCCATGCCCGCCCTGCTCGCCGTCGGCGCCGTACAGAACCACCTGCTGCGGGCCGGACTGCGCGGACGCTCGGGCCTCGTGGTGTGCTCGGGCGAGGTCCGCGAGACGCACCATGCGGCGCTCCTGTTGGGCTACGGCGCCGGCGCCGTGGTGCCCTGGCTGGCCCTGGAGACGGTGCACGCCACCGGCGATCCCGACGCGCGGGCCCGCTACCTGGGAGGCATGCACGGGGGCCTGTTCAAGATCCTGTCGAAGATGGGCATCTGCACGTTGGAGAGCTACCGCGGCTCGCAGCTCTTCGAGTCGGTGGGGCTCGACCAGGCGCTGGTGGCCCGCTTCTTCCCGGGCACGCCGAGCCGGCTGGGGGGCGCGGACCTGGGGGTCATCGCCTGCGAAGCCCTGCTGCGCCACCGCGACGCGTGGATCGGCGAGGAGCCCAGCCTTCCCACGGGGGGGCGCTACCAGTGGCGGCGCGACGGCACGGCCCACGCCTGGAACCCCCTGACGGTGGGGCGCCTGCAGCACGCGGTGCGCTCGGGATCCTACGAGCGCTTCAAGGCCTTCGCGGCCGAGGCGGACGCCCTTGGCAGCAGCCGCCACAGCCTGCGCGCGCCGCTGGAGGTGACCCCGGACCGGCCGGCGATCCCCTTGGACGAGGTCGAGTCCGAGCGGGTGATCGTGCGCCGCTTCCGCACCGGAGCGATGTCCTTCGGCAGCCTGAGCCAGGAGGCCCACGAAAACCTCGCCGTGGCGATGAACAGCCTGGGCGCCCGGTCGAACTCCGGCGAAGGCGGCGAGTCCGACGAGCGCTCCGGCACCCACGCCCGCTCGGCGATCCGGCAGGTGGCGTCGGGGCGCTTCGGCGTCACGCCCTACTACCTCGCCATGGCCGATGAGCTGCAGATCAAGATGGCCCAGGGGGCCAAGCCCGGCGAAGGGGGCCAGCTCCCGGGGGACAAGGTAGACGAGGCCATCGCCCGGGTCCGGCACAGCACCCCCGGGGTGACGCTGATCTCCCCGCCCCCGCACCACGACATCTACTCCATCGAGGATCTGCACCAGCTCATCTTCGATCTGAAGCAGGCCAACGAGCGCGCCAGCATCAGCGTCAAGCTCGTGGCCACCTACGGGGTCGGCACGATCGCCGCCGGGGTCGCCAAGGCCGGCGCCGACGGGATCCTGATCAGCGGGCGCTCCGGCGGGACCGGCGCCTCTCCGCTGTCGTCGATCCGCCACACGGGCCTGCCCTGGGAGCTGGGGATCGCCGAGGCCCAGCAGAGTCTGCGCGACCACGGCCTGCGCGACCAGGTGACGCTCGAGGTGGACGGCCACCTCAAGACCGGGCGCGACGTGCTCATCGCGGCCCTGCTGGGCGCCGAGCGCTTCGGGTTCGGCACCGCGGCGCTGGTGGCGAGCGGCTGCGTCCTGATGCGGGTGTGCCACAAGAACACCTGCCCCGTCGGCGTGGCGACCCAGGATCCCGAGCTGCGCGCCCTGTTCCCCGGGCAGCCCGAGCACGTCGCCAACTTCATGCTGTTCGTGGCGCGCCAGGTCCGTGAGCTGCTCGCCTCCCTCGGCGCGCGCACGCTGGACGAGGTGGTGGGGCGCGCCGATCTGCTGCGGCCCCACATGCCGGCCGGGCTGTGGAAGGTCGGCAGCCTCGATCTGGGGACCCTGCTCGTGGACGAGAGCCCCGGGGCGCCCCTCCGCGCGGCCGCGCCGGATCGTCCCCGGGTGCTGCCGAACGGCTGGCTGAACGACCTCATCGCCGAGCAGGCCCGGGAGGCGGTGCAGACGGGCGCGACCGTGCGCCTGGATCTGCCCATCCAGAACGTGGACCGCACGGTGGGCACCGCGCTGTCGTCGGCCATCGTGCGGCGCCACGGCCCCGCGGGGCTGCCCGAGGACACCGTGCGGATCGACCTCTCGGGCGTGGCCGGCCAGTCCCTGGGCGCGTTCCTGGCGCCCGGCGTGCGCATCGACGTGGTGGGCGGCGCCAACGACGCCGTGGGCAAGGGCATGGCGGGCGGCTCCATGTCCATCTCCCCGCCCGAGGGCCTGGATCCCGGTTCGGACGAGGCGCTGATCGGCAACGTCGCGCTGTACGGCGCCACGGGCGGGCGGCTCTTCGTGCGCGGCCCCGCAGGCGAGCGGTTCGCCGTCCGCAACAGCGGCGCCCTGGCGGTGGTGGAGGGCGTCGGCGACCACGGCTGCGAGTACATGACGGGCGGCGCGGTGCTGGTGTTGGGGCCCACGGGCCGGAACTTCGGGGCCGGAATGAGCGGCGGCGTGGCCTGGGTGCTGGACCGGGACGGCTTCTTCCGGACGCGCTGCAACAAGGACGTGCGCGTGGCGTCCCCGACGGACGCGGACCTGCTCCGGATCCGGGCGCTGCTCGAAGAGCACCGCGACCGCACCCACAGCGACATCGCCCACCGCGTGCTCGTGGCCTGGTGGAACTGGAGCCAGCTCCTGGTGCGGGTGGAGCCCATCGCCACCCCCGTGCGCCCCCGCCTGTCTCCCGCCGAGGAGCCCTCCGCCTCCGGCCCGCCCGCCGCGGATCGGGAGGTCTCGTGACCCGCGAGTTCTTCGATGTGCCGCGGCAGACGCCGCCGAAGCGGTCGGTGCCCGAGCGCCTCGGGGACTGGAGCGAGGTGGAGACGGACCTTGACGGCGAGACGCTGCGGGCCCAGGCGAGCCGCTGCATGGACTGCGGGATCCCGTTCTGCCACACCGGGTGCCCTCTGGGAAACCACGTGCCGGACTGGAACGAGAGCGTGTCCGAAGGAGCGACGGGGGACGCGCTGCAGCGGCTGCACGCCACGAACAACTTCCCCGAGATCACCGGCCGGATCTGCCCCGCCCCGTGCGAGGACGCCTGCGTGCTGGCCTTGCACGGCGCGCCCGTCACCATCCGCCAGATCGAAAAGCAGATCGCCGACGCCGGCTTCGCCGCCGGTCTGGTGACGCCGCGGCCCCCATCGCGGGAGTCGGGCCGCTCCGTCGGCGTCGTCGGCTCGGGCCCCGCCGGGCTGGCCGCTGCCCAGCA
The DNA here is from genome assembly GCA_937891735.1 of uncultured Pseudomonadota bacterium. GTDB lineage: Bacteria > Myxococcota_A > UBA796 > UBA9615 > UBA9615 > JAGSHC01. The sequence goes on from CALAGR010000081.1 coordinate 11,487, forward strand.
GCTGCGCCGGGCCGGGCACCAGGTCACCGTCTACGAGCGGCACGACCGGCCGGGCGGCCTGATGCGGTACGGGATCCCGGACTTCAAGATGGACCGGGCGGTGCTCGACCGGCGGCTGGACCAGCTGCGCGCCGAGGGCGTGGTGTTCCGCTGCGGCGTCGAGATCGGCGTGGACCTGCCGCTGCAAACCCTGCGGGAGGAGCACGACGAGGTGCTGCTGGCGGTGGGGGCGTGGCGCGCGCGGGACCTGCCGCTGCCGGGGCGCGAGCTGCTCGGCGTGCACTTCGCCCTGGACTACCTCGTGCAGGCCAACCGACGGGTGGCGGGGCTGCCCATCGAGGCCGCCATCGACGTGCGGGACGAGGTCGTGCTGATCCTCGGCGGCGGCGACACGGGCGCCGACTGCCTGGGCACCGCCCTGCGGGACGGAGCGAAGACCGTGCTCCATTGGCACTACAAGCCGCCCCCGGCCCCGGAGCGCGGCGAAGACGCGCCCTGGCCCTTCCCGCCGGCGATCCTGCATCCCTCGTCCAGCCACGACGAGGGAGGCGAGCGGGGGTGGAGCGTCCTGGCCAAGGCCTTCGTGGGCGACGGTCGCCTGCGCGGGATCCTGTGCGTGGACGTGAGCTGGCAGGACGGCGTCATGGTCGAGCTGCCCGAGACGGAGCGCGAGGTGCCGGTGGACCGGGTGTTCCTGGCCGTCGGCTACGTCGGCGCGGACGCCCCCTGGCTGGACGAGGCGTCCCGGCTCGAGGGGGTCACGGTCTGCGGCGACGCCCGCGTCGCCGCATCCCTCGTGGTCACCGCGATCCAGGAGGGGCGGCTGGCGGCGCGCGCCATCGATGAGCGCCTGTCCGGGCGGTCCCGGCTGACGGTGCTGCACGACGTGGCGGGGCTCACCGGCCGCTGACCGGCCGCGGACGTCCGCGGACACGGAGCGGACGGGCGGACAGCGCGCGGACACTGCAGCCGGATCCAATGATTCCAGGCACTTGGTCGCGTTTTCCAATCTGGCATGGCGCTTGCTCTGTCTCTCTGCGTCACCAACCACGGTGACCCTGGAGAGAACGCCCATGACCCGCTTCGCCCCCACCGCCCGAACCACCGCCCTTGTCCTCGCCCTTTGCTCCGCCAGCATCCTCGGCTGCGAGGCCTCCCCGGAGGCCGACGCCGAGCCCCAGGCCCGCGTCGCCGACCGGACCGTCGCCTCCATCAGCATCTCCGGCACGGTGACGGACCGGGTCTCGGGCCGCGTCCTGAACGCCGCCCAGGTCTGCCTCCATGACGACCTGGACGCCCCCTGCGCCTACTCCGACGACGACGGCACCTTCACGCTGCGCGGAGTCGCGGCGGAGGCCCCGGTGACCCTGGAGGTGACCCGCGAGTTCTTCCAGTCGATGCTGCTGCCCATCACCACGTCGGACACCGACGAGGAGCGGACCGTGTCGATGCTGAGCGAGCTGGCCATGGCCATCCAGGCCCGCCGCGCCGGCGTGGACCTCGATGACGACGCGGGCCACCTCGACCTGCAGATCGACGAGGCCCGCCCCTCCTTCGCGAGCCGCGAGCTCAACCCCGAGGCCTCCCGCGACCCGAAGCTGGCCCCGGTGGCTCAGCCCGTCTGGACCGAGCCCGCGGACCGGTTCACCCTGGCGCCGACCAAGGCCCCCGAGGCCCCCCGCGGGATGGCTGGCGTGATCGTCAAGCCGCTCGTCAGCGACGACGAGGCCGCCGCCAACGCCAACGAAGCCGGCCTCATCGACAAGGGCCAGCGGCGCACCTCCGCCAGCGGCTCGGCGATGGTCTTCAACATGCGCGCCGGACGCCGGCTGGCCTCTGTGTACACGGACATGAACGAGCTGGGCTGCGCCGCGCAGAGCGGCTGGATCCACCCCGGCAGCGACGCGGTCGCGGTCTTCCCCGTCGAGCCCGGCTTCATCACCTCCGTCAGCGTGACCTGCAGCCGCGAGCTGTAGCCCTCCACCAGTCCTTCGGATCCTGCGCTTCCCTCCCGGCGTCCGCCCGTGCTACGTGGGCGGCGTGCCGTCATCCGCGGCACGAGGAGGCGCCCCGGTGGAGATCCTGGACAAGCTGGCCAACTTCGCGGAGGTGGCCGTCAACGCCGCCAACGGCGTCATCTGGAACACCCCGGCGGCGTTGCCCTTCCTGGTGGTGCTGCTCCTGGGTGCCGGCTTCTACATGACAGCCCGCCTGGGCTTCATCCAGATCCGCAAGCTGCGCCACGGTCTGGATGTGGTGGCGGGCAAGTTCGACGACCCGAACCACGCGGGCGACATCAGCCACTTCCAGGCCCTGTCCACCGCGCTGTCCGCCACCGTGGGCATCGGCAACATCGCCGGAGTCGCGACGGCCATCCACTACGGTGGCCCGGGCGCCATGTTCTGGATGTGGCTGACCGCCATCCTGGGCATGGCCCTGAAGTACGCCGAGTGCACGCTGGCGATGCACTACCGCAGCTTCGATGACGACGGCTTCGCCGCGGGCGGGCCCATGTACTACATCGAGAAGGGCCTGGGCCCGAAGTGGAAGCCCCTGGCGATCCTGTTCGCGTTCGCGGGGGTCATCGCGAGCTTCGGCGGCGGAAACATGAACCAGGCCAACACCGTGGCGGTGTCCGCCTCCAGCGACCTGGGCCTGGGCTCGTGGCTGGTGGGCGGGCTGCTCGCCGCGCTGGTGGGCGTGGTGATCCTCGGAGGGATCCGGCGCATCGCGAGCGTGTCCAGCCGCCTCGCTCCGGGCATGGCCGCGATCTACGTGACCGCCGCGCTGGCCGTGATCGTGTTCAACATCGGCGAGATCCCCGCGGCCTTCGTGACCATCGTGTCCGACGCGTTCAACCCGAAGGCCTCCCTCGGAGGCTCGGTGGCCGGCGTGTTCGCGGTGAGCCTGCTGTGGGGCGTCAAGCGCGGCCTGTTCAGCAACGAAGCCGGACAGGGCTCTGCGCCCATCGCCCACGCCGCCGCGAAGACGGACGAGCCGGTGCGGGAAGGCGTGGTGGCCATGCTCGGGCCGCTGATCGACACGCTGGTCATCTGCACCATGACGGGCCTGGCGATCATCGTGACGGGGGTGTGGGACGACAAGTTCGAGAACGAGCTCGACTTCGCCCACACCGACGTCGTGCTCGTGAGCGCCCTGTCCATGTCGGATCCGGGCACCGAGGCGGCGCGCCTGGGACAGGCCCTGGACGGCCGCGCGGATCTGGGCGAGCAGCCGATCACGGTGTCCGTGCAGGCGGGCAAGCAGAGCCGGCTGGCGTTCATCGGCCGCGAGAGCCTGATCGAGGAGGCGACCCTGCTCGACGGCGACGGCGCCCCCTGGAGCGGCACCCTGACCTACATCCCCCGGACCGGCGGGTTCGAGGGGGACGGCCCCGCGACGGTCTCCGGCCGCATGCTCCTGAACAGCTCGGCGCTGACGGCCCGCGCCTTCAAGAAGGGGCTGAGCCCGCTGGGGGACTGGGGCAACTTCGTCGTGACCCTGAGCGTGTTCCTGTTCGCGCTGTCCACGATGATCTCGTGGAGCTACTACGGCGACCGCTGCGTGACCTACCTGTGGGGCAGCAAGTGGGTGATGCCGTACCGGATCGTGTTCACGGGCTTCGTGTTCCTGGGCTCGATCACCGCTCTGGAGCTCGTCTGGGCGTACGGCGACCTGGCCCTGGGGCTCATGGCGCTCCCGAACCTGATCGCCATCCTGCTGTTGAGCCCGAAGGTCCTCGAGATCACGAAGGACTACTTCTCCCGCGTACAGACCTGAGCCGGGCGGGGCCGCTCAGGCGGCGCTCTCCAGGGCCTGAACGGCCTTGGTGGACATGGCCTCCAGCTGCTGGCTGGTCAAACCGAGCTCCTGCAGCAGGGCTGCGTCGGGTCCCTCTTCGCGCTCCCCCAGGGTCCAGGCGGCGGCGAGGTCTGCCACCTGCGCCAGGGTCCGCAAGGTGGTCTGGGGCCGGGTCTCGGGCCACCGGGGGGCGGCGCCGTGGTGGCACGCGGCCAGTCGGACCAGCTCCATGGGCATGCCCCAGGACTTCAGGATCATCGCACCCACCGCTTCGTGGTTCTTCGCGAGGATCGCCTCGGACTCCTGGCGCTCGGAGTCGCTCAGGGACCGGGCTCCCAGGACCTCGGACAGCACCTTGAGCAGCGCCAGCTCACCCACGTCGTGCATGAGCATGCTGTCGTTGACCTGGGCCGCGTCCAGGCCGACGTCCGCCGCCAGCAGGGTGCCGATCTTGCGGGAGAGCAAGCTGCGGTCCCACGTCGCCATCGCGATCGCCGCCACGTCGCCCTTGGTCGGCAGCACCGCGGCCATGAGCGCCTCCCGAGCGAGGCTGAGCACCCGGGGGAGCCCCAGCCGCATGCACGCGGCGCGCAGCGACGTCACAGGGTTCATCCCGCCGAAGAGGCTGCTGTTCGCCTCCTGGAGCACCGCGCCCACCAGGGCCGCGTCGGCGCCGACCACCGCCTCGACGTCGGCGATGTCGGCGCTCTCGGAGTCGCCGATCCCCTGCAGCCGGGCCATCGTGTCGCCCAGCGCGGGCAGGTGGAAGCTGCCGTCCTGCACCGCCTCCACCATGCGCTTGATGGGGCTGCCCGTGGGCGGCGGAGCGGCCTCTGCCCCCCCGACGGGGGCCCGACGGGCCTCCTCGGCCATGCGCTTCATGGCCGCCTCGTCAACCTCCTGTACGTAGTCGACTACCACCCGGGCACGCAGCATGGCGACGAAGGCATCGGTGTCTCCGCCCGGCCCCAGGATGGCCACAGGCAACCCCGGGCAGTCCTCGGCGATGCTCTCCAGGAGCGCGGCGAGGTCCTTCTTGAGCCCGCTCAGCGCCACGAAGGCCCCCGAACACGAGGACTCTTCGACGATGCCGGCGAGGTCATAGCGTGAGGATGCCTCTTCGACATCGACGCCGGTGCGTTCGAGCAGCTCGGACAGGACGCCGCGCAGACCGCGGTCATCGCACACCAGGAGCAGTGTCTGGGTCGTCATGCAGTCGAATCCCCCGGCCCGGCTGAGCAGGCCACCCGACGCGCGAACCCCCACGCATCCCGTGTGTCTTTACGTCAGTCGATGCCGGCGCTTTAGGCGCGATTGATGATCCGGTTGGTTCAGGCCGCCATTGGTGGGGGTGGCGATGACGAGGGGCTGTCTCGTTCTCGAAGGGTCGGT
>CALAGR010000082.1 GCA_937891735.1 uncultured Pseudomonadota bacterium
CTCGTCGCTGGTGGACGCCCTGCTCAGCTCCCACCTGGGCCTGCGTCGCTCGGCCGAGGTGGCGTTGCTGGCGCTGTGCGGGCGCACCGACGGGGTGGCGGTGGCGCGGGGGCTGTATCGACCCGGATCCGGCGAGACGCAGATCGATCCCGTGCTTCGGGACGCGACGCTGCGGGTCCTGGGCGCCACAGGCCAGCGGGACGCCACCAGCCTGCTGATCGAGGCGCTGTCCCGCGCCGACCGCCCCGGGGCGCTGGCGGCCGTGATCGGGCTGGCCCGGGACCCGAGCCGGGACGCCGCGCGGGCCGTCGCGACCTGGAGGCAGACAGCCACGACCACGGACCTCGCCGCCCTCGACGCGACGGTGCCCCCGATTCTCACGAGCGGGCCCCGCTGACCGCGCTATGAATGGAGGACTGCCCCGACTACAGTCGGGACAGTTGAGACAGATGGGCCATCCGCCCAAGGCACGGGGGGGCGGAGCACACCATGGCGAACTCGGATCGCGACACGCCGCTCATCCTCGTCGTCGAAGACGACCCCGACGCGTCACAGATCGCAGAGCACATGCTCATCGGGCTGGGCTGTCACGCGGTGGTCGCGAGCAACGCCATGGAGGGGCTGTTCCTGTTGCGGGAGGGCCGGCCGGACCTGGTCCTGCTCGACATCTCCCTGCCCGACATGGACGGTGTGGAGTTCCTGGACGCCGCCGCGAGGATGCCGGATGCCAAGGGCGTGCCGTTCATCGTCGCGAGCGCGATCTACGGAGCGGACAGCGCCATGACCCGCGCGCTGCGGGAGCGGGGCGTCCTGCGGTACCTGAGCAAGCCGTTCAGCTCGCGGCAGCTCGAGCAGGCCCTGCGCCAGATCCTGCGCGGCTGGGAGCCCCAGCGACCCGAGGACGACCTCGACGCCGCCGTCACCTCCTTCTCCGAGGGCGGCACGCTGGAGATCGACATCGGTGAGCTCGCCATCCGCTCCCTGACGGGCATGCGCGCCGTGCCCGAAGACGACGCCGAAGACGACTCCGAAGACGAGGAGATCGTCGTCGAGGATCCGGACCTGGACAACAACATCGGCGAGCTGATCGGGCCCCTGCACGCCTCGGTGATCCGCGACGAGGGGCGCCTGGACGCCGAGGTGATCCGACTCGCGGAGGACGCGGTGTCGATCCAGACGACCCAGATCCAGCCGCGCCCCGGCGACCTGCTGCGGCTCGAGCTGCGGGCGCGCATGGTCGGCTTCGATCAGCAGATCCACCACGTCTCGGTGCTGCTGCTGACCCGCGTCGGCAACGTGCAGCGGCGTGGCGTGGCGTGGGAGATCGGCCTGGCGGTGCAGGCCGCGAAGCCGGACGACCTGTGGCCGAAGATCGGTGAGGTCTGGCGCCCGGTCTAGATCTCCGAGCCGTCAGCCTTCCACTGCACCCGGTACAGGTCTGTGCGGCGGTCCTTCCAGTTCCTGGTCGTGCCCTGCAGGCGGTGCCTGCGCAACGCCTCCACATCGAACTCGTGGACCAGCACCGTCTCGATGTTCGGCGACGTCTCCGCCGCGATCCCGTCCCAGGCGAAGCCCACGTCCAGGGGCGTGTAGACCCCCGACTGGGCGTAGTGGACATCGGCGTTCTCGACGAACGGCAGGTTGCCGACGCAGCCCGCGGTCACCGCGTAGACGTGATTCTCGATGCACCGGGCCCGGCAGGAGATCTGCACGCGCATGTGTCCGTAGCGGTCGTTGGTGCAGTAGGGAACCAGCAGGATGCGTGCGCCCTTGGCCACCGCGGCGCGGACCAGCTCCGGGAACTCGACGTCGTAGCAGATGCAGATGGCGACCTTGCCGCAGTCGGTGTCGAAGACCTCGACGTCGTCGCCGCCCTCCACGCCCCACCACCTGGCCTCGCTGGGCGTCACGTGGATCTTCTTCTGGCTGTCGAAGGAGCCGTCCCGACGGAACAGGAACGCCGAGTTGAACAGCCGGTCGTCCTCCACCACGAACAGCGATCCGGCCACGATGTTCACGTTGTGACGGATGGCCAGGTCCTTGAACAGATCGAAGTAGCGCGGCGCGAACTCCGCGAGCTCCCGAGCCGCTCGCCCCGGGCGCCGCCCCTCCACGAGGGTGAGGAGCTGCAATGTGAAGAGCTCGGGGAACACGACGAAGTCGGCCTTGTAGTCGCCGGCCGTGTCCGCGAAGAACTCGCACTGACGGGCGAACTCCTCGAACGAGTCCACGTGCCGCATGAGGTACTGAACGCTCGCCACGCGCACCTGCTCGACCACCTGCCGGCGGCCTCGTCGGCGGGGCTGGAAGTCGAGGTTGACCCACTCCAGCTGCGTGGCGTGGCCGGCGGACGCCTTGTCGTCGGTCAGGTAGGCGGGGATCAGCTTGCGCAGCAGGAACCCGTTGGCCAGCTGCGACGTCAGGACGGGGTCGTAGAAGCGCTTGTTGACCACGGCGTCGATGTACTCACGGGGCGTCATGTCGGCCTGGTGCTTGCCGTACCCCGGCAGGCGGCCCCCCACGACGATGCGCTCCAGGTTGAGCTCGCGGCACAGCTCCTTGCGGGCGTCGTACAGGCGGCGGCTCAGGCGAAGGCCGCGGTGCGCGGGATCCACCTGCATCTCCACCCCGTACAGGGTGTCCCCGTCGGGATCGTGCCGGCCGAGCGAGCCGTCGCCGACGATGGAGTCGAAGTCGTCGTTGGAGATGTCGTCGAAGTCCACGATCAGGCTGGAGCACGACGCGACGACCTCGCCGTCCAGCTCCACGCAGATCTGACCCCGGGGGAACGCGTCCACATGGGCACGAAGGTGCTCGTCGCTCCAGGGCTCCATGCCGGGGAAGCAGCGCAGCTGCATCGTGATGATCGCCTCGAAGTCGGCGGGGGTGATGGGGCGGACGACGAGGGTGGCGTCGCCGTCGCTGGCATCGGGCGCGGTGGGACTGGTCATGAAGGAAGCTCCTGGTGGGCCGAGGCGCGGGGTCGCGACCGCGCTGGCGGAGTCCATAGCTGACCGGAGCGCCTTCGGACAGGGGCCTACGGATCTCCGAGCCGCCGGAACACGCCGTCCGGATCCCCCAACAGCTGCGACACGGCGGTCACCTCGGACACCGCGAGGCGTCGGTGCAGGTGCGGGAACAGCTCGCCGGGCTCGCCTTCCTCCCACCGCAGCGCGGCCCCCAGCGCCGCCTCGTCCACCGTCAGGAGCAGCAGATCGGGCGCGTCCCGGTAGAACCGGTTGGCCGTGCCCAGGACCTGGTGCGGCGCAGACAGGTGGATGAACCCCTGCGAACCCAGGGACGGCGGGGCGTAGTGACCCTCCTGGACGGCGGCGGTCCAGGCCGTCGCTGGAAGGATGTGATGCAGGCTACCCATCCACCCATCATGGCCGACGGGGCGCTGCCGCGGCGAGCCCCGGGGCCGCCGGCTAGACTTCGCGGCCAATCGGACCCACCGTGCCGCAGTCGTCGGCACCGGGCCGACTTGCCCCGCACGGGGAGGTGGACCATGAACGACCGAATCGACCTGCTTCATGAGCACCTGGACAACCGGGTGCTGTGCCTCGATGGAGCGACCGGCACCTACCTTCAGGGGGAGGACCTCACGGCTGAGGACTTCGGCGGCGAGGAGTTCGACGGCTGCAACGAGCACCTCGTCCTGACTCGCCCCGACGTCATCCTCGGCATGCACCGCGCCTACCTGGCCGCCGGCGCCGACATCATCGAGACGAACACCTTCGGGTCCACCGACATCGTGCTCGTCGAGTACCCGCCGCTGCAGGATCAGGCCTACGAGATCACCCTCCGGGCGACCCAGCTCGCGCGCCAGGCCGCAGACGAGGTGAGCACCGCGGACAAGCCGCGCTTCGTCGCCGGCTCCATGGGACCGACCACCAAGGCGATCTCCGTCACCGGCGGGATCACGTTCCAGCAGCTCATCGACAGCTTCCGGGAGCAGGGCCGGGCGATGGTCGCCGGCGGCGCCGACTACCTGCTCATCGAGACCTGCCAGGACACGCGCAACATCAAGGCGGGCCTCATCGGGGTGCGCGAGCTGTCCGAGGAGCTGGGCCACCGGATCCCCGTGGCGGTCAGCGGCACCATCGAGCCCATGGGGACCATGCTCGCGGGCCAGCCCGCCGAGGCCCTGGCGATCTCGGTGTCCCACCACGACCTGCTGTACGTGGGGCTGAACTGCGCCACGGGCCCGGCGTTCATGACCGACCACGTACGGGCGCTGTCCGAGCTCGCGCTCACGCGGGTGGGGTGCGTGCCCAACGCGGGCCTGCCGGACGAGGACGGCAACTACCTCGAGACCCCCGAGATGCTGCGGGCGGCCATGGCCCGCTTCCTGGAGCACGGCTGGCTGAACGTGATCGGGGGCTGCTGCGGCACGATGCCCGCCCACATCCGAGCCCTGTCCTCGCTGGCCGCGTCGGCCCGCCCCCGCGTCGCGCCGGTGCACCACCGGGCGCTGTACTCCGGCATCGACTGGGTCGAGGCGACCGAGGACAACCGGCCCCTGCTGGTCGGCGAGCGCACCAACGTCATCGGGTCCCGCAAGTTCAAGCGGCTGATGGTCGAGGAGAGCTTCGAGGAGGCCAGCGAGATCGCCCGCGGCCAGGTCAAGAAGGGGGCCGCGATCATCGACGTGTGCGTCGCCAACCCGGACCGGGACGAGATGGCGGACATGGAGCGGTTCCTGGCCGAGGTCATCAAGAAGGTGAAGGCCCCCCTGATGATCGACTCGACCGACCCGAAGGTCATCGAGCGGGCGCTGACGTACTGCCAGGGCAAGGCGATCATCAACTCGATCAACCTCGAGGACGGCGAGGAGCGGTTCGAAGAGGTGGTGCCCATGGCGCGGCGCTTCGGCGCGGCGTTCGTGGTGGGCTGCATCGACGAGGACCCGGAGCAGGGCATGGCGGTCACCCGTCAGCGCAAGCTCGAGGTCGCCCTGCGCAGCCACGATCTGCTGACGAACAAGTACGGCGTGCCGCCCGAGGACATCATCTTCGATCCCCTCGTGTTCCCCTGCGGGACGGGCGACGTGAACTACATCGGGTCCGCCCGGGAGACGGTGGAGGGGCTGCGCCTCATCAAGCAGCACCTGCCGCTGTGCAAGACGGTGCTGGGGATCAGCAACGTCAGCTTCGGGCTGCCGAGCGCGGGCCGCGAGGTGATGAACTCCGTGTTCCTGTACGAGAACACAAAGGCCGGCCTGGACATGGCCATCGTCAACACCGAGAAGCTCGAGCGGTACGCGTCGATCCCCTCCCAGGAGCGGCAGCTCGCCGAGCGCCTGCTGTTCGACACGTCGGACGAGACGATGGCGGCGTTCGTCGCGCACTTCCGCGACGCGAGCAGCCGGATCGTGCGGGAGCGGTCCACCCTGACCCTGGACGAGCGGCTCGCGAGCAACATCGTCGAGGGCAGCAAGGAGGGGCTCACCCGCGACCTCGACCTCAAGCTGGCTGAGGGCGCGGAGCCGCTGTCGATCATCAACGGGCCGCTCATGGCGGGCATGGACGAGGTCGGCCGCCTGTTCAACGACAACCAGCTCATCGTGGCCGAGGTCCTGCAGAGCGCCGAGGCGATGAAGGCCGCCGTGGCCCACCTCGAGCCCCTGATGGAGGCGGACGCGGCGTCGCACAAGGGCAAGGTGGTGCTGGCGACGGTGAAGGGCGATGTGCACGACATCGGCAAGAACCTCGTGGAGATCATCCTCGGCAACAACGGCTACGAGATCATCAACCTGGGCATCAAGGTGCCGCCCATGGACCTGATCCGCGCGGTGCGCGAGCACAAGCCCGACATCCTGGGGCTCAGCGGGCTGCTGGTGAAGTCGGCCCAGATGATGATCGTGAGCGCCGAAGAGCTGACCGGGATGGGCTGCACGCCGGACCTGCTGGTGGGCGGCGCCGCGCTGACCCGCGCCTTCACGCGCAAGCGGATCGCGGCCAACTACGGCGGTCGGGTGCTGTACGCGAAGGACGCCATGGACGGGCTGGCCTGGGCCAACAAGCTGGTGGACCCGGAGCGCGCCGACGAGATCGCCGGGTTCATCGCCGACGAGGCCCACGGCTTCGCGGTGCGCGACGCCACCCCGAAGGCCACCGCGGGGGCCCCCCCCAAGCAGCTCGGCGCCGAGGTGGTGGAGCTCGGCTCGGTGCCGCCGCCCCCGGACTTCGACCGGCACGTGATCCGCGCCGTGCCGCTGGACGAGGTGTGGGGCTGGATCAACCCGAAGATGCTGTTCGGCCGGCACCTGGGCTTCAAGGGCGACTTCGACGCGGCGCTGAAGGCCGGCGACAAGAAGGCGCGGGACATCGCCGCGGTGATGGAGACGGTGCGGGCCGAGGCGCGGGACGGCCGGATGGTCGGTCGCTGCGTCTGGCGGTGGTTCGAAGCGGCGGGAGACGGCGACGTGATGCGGCTGTGGACCCCCGGCGCCACGGACCCGGCCGTGACCTGGACGCTGCCGCGGCAGGAGGGCGGTGGCCTCGCGCTGACGGATTACGTGCGCGGGATCGGCCCCGACGGCGGGCGACGCGACGCGGTGTGTCTGTTCGCGACGACCTTCGGCGAGGGCGTGCGCGCCTGGAGCGAGGCCCACAAGGACGCCGGCAGCTTCCTGATGAGCCACGCCATCCAGGCCGTGGCGCTGGAGGCCGCCGAGGCGCTGGCGGAGTGGCTGCACGCCCGGATCCGCGGGCACTGGGGGTTCGCCGACGCGCCGGACACGACCATGAAGGACCGCTTCAAGAGCAAGTACCAGGGCCGGCGCTACTCACCGGGCTACCCCGCGTGCCCCGAGCTCGAGATGCAGGAGGGCCTGTTCGCGGCGCTGCAGCCCGAGGACATCGGCATCACCCTGACGGACGGGCACATGATGGAGCCCGAGGCGAGCGTGTCGGCGCTGGTCCTGCACCACCCGGAGGCGCGCTACTTCGGGGCGTAGGCGGGCGACGGAACCGGCGAGGCCATCCTTGAAGTTCCGAAACGCAGGTTCGGGACTTCCATGTTGAGGATCGCCCCGGACGACACGGAGAGCGCGGTCTGGCGGCGGAACTTCGTTCAGACCTACCTCCTGCGCGATCTGGGGCAGCTGCAGGTCGGCGACGTGAACCCCCAGCTGATGCGTCAGCTCTGGACAATGCTGGCCCACAGCCACGGACAGGTCCTCAACAGCGCGTCGATGGCGCGGAGCCTCGGCGTGTCCGACCACACGATCCGGCGCTACGTAGACGTGCTCGCCGGGACCTGGATGGTGCAGGCGCTGCAGCCTTGGTTCGCGAACGTGAAGAAGCGGCAGGTCAAGCGCCCGAAGGTGTACCTCGCCGACTCCGGGGTGCTGCACAGCCTCCTGATGCTGGAGACCGCGACCGACGTCGAGCGCCACCCGATCCTGGGGGCCTCCTGGGAGGGGTTCGCGATGCAGCAGGTCATCCAGCGGCTTGGGGCGCGGCCCGAGGAGTGCTTCTTCTGGTCCACGCACGCGGGCGCCCAGCTCGACCTCTTCGTGGTTCGAGGGAACACCCGCCTCGGCTTCGATTTCAAGCGGACCGAGACCCCGAAGCGAACGAAGTCGATGCACGCCGCCCGCACCACGCTGGGCCTGGACCGGCTCGACGTCGTCTACGGGGGGCGACACACCTGGGACATGGGGGAGCAGACCCGCGCGCTGCCGCTCAGCCGGATCCTCGACGACCTGGAGCCGCCGTAGCGATCAGCAGCTGACAGCGACCACGCCGTACACCACCGATGCGACGACCACGTATGCGAGGGTGCGGCCGGGCGCCTCTCTCACCCAGAAGCCCGCAGCTGCGCCGACACCCCCACCAATCACCCCGACGAGGGGCCCGCCGGCGATCAGCCCCGCGACGGCTCCGAGGAGGGCTCCGAAGTAGGCGAGCCCGCTCCTGGCACCCGGGTTGGAGTTCGACCCTCGCTCCTGCCCTTTCGTGTCCACCCGACTCACGAACTGGACCCCTGATGGGGACGACCCGCGAGCCCCGGCCGGGGTCGCGATCGGCTCGGTTCGGAGAGCCTCAGCCTTGGGACGAGGCGTCGGCTCTGGCACCGGATCGTCGGGCGCCAGGACGCTGACATCGATGTCGCGCCGGTTGATCACGATCCGTCGGAGGCCCGTGGCGAGCACCCGGCTGCCGCCCACGGGCACGGACTGACCATCGACAGTCACCTTGGGCCCGACAGCATCGAGGAGCCAGGCCCCGCCAGACTTCCTGAGCCGAGCGTGCCCGGCGGTGGCGTCTGCCGCGTCGAGCACGATGTCGTCGTTGGGCCCGGAGCCGATCAGGGCGCGTCCGTCGTGCACGCTGATCCAACGCTGGAAGCCCATGCGTTGGGTGACCACGATGGGCGGGACCCGGCGGGGACCTGGCGCGACCGCCGGAACGGGGATCGGCTTCGCCTGTGGGCGGGTTGGCGCTGAGGGCGGCCGCGTGCTGGGCGCGCTCTCGTCGCACCTCGCGAGCGCCACGGCCATCGCCGCGCAGTCGGCGTACCGGTCTTCCCGCTCCACCTGGAGCGCCCGCTCCACCGCGGCCACCAGCGCCGCGTCCCCCGCGCGCAGGGCGTCCGGGATCGTGTAGTCGGCCTCGTGCACGGCCTTCATCGTCATGAAGTCCGAGTCCCGCTCGAAGGTGGACTCCAGCGAAGCGAACTCCAGCAGCGCCACGCCGATGGAGAAGATGTCGGCCCGGCCATCGACGTCCCGGGACGACACGAGCTGCTCGGGGCTCATGTACCCCACCGTGCCCATCGTGCGGGCTCCCATGGTCGTCTTGCGCTTCCCCTTCAGCTCGCCCACCACCTTCGCGATGCCGAAGTCGGCGACCTTGGGCACGAGGCGGCCGAGGTGGTCCCTGGCGAGCAGGATGTTGTCCGGCTTGATGTCCCGGTGCACCACCCCCGCCGCGTGGGCGTAGCCGACGGCGTCGAGCACGGGCAGGAAGATCTCCCGGATCTCGCTGGCCGAGGGCATGGCCCCGGCGCTGCGCCGGCCGTCGATGGCGTCCGCGAGGGACTCGCCCTGCACGAACTCCATCACGAACCCCGCGACCCCCGGCTGCGCGATGAGGTCGGTGACCTGCACGATGTTCGGGTGCCGGAGCTGCGCCTGCACCCGAGCCTCTCCCAGGAAGCGCTGCCGCACATCCTCCATCTCCAGCAGATCCGAGCGCAACACCTTGAGCGCGTGGTCGCTGCCAAGGGTCAGGTGCCGGACGCGGTAGACCTCGGCGAAGCCGCCCTCCCCGAGCAGTCCGACGATCTCGTAGCTCCCTACGCGCGTGCCCGCTTCCATGATCCCCCGCTGTCCGGCTCCTCAGCGTACCGCGCTGATCTGCCACGTCTGGTTGGCGCACCCGAAGCAGGACCCGAAGCCGCCCGCCTCGAAGAACGTGGCCGTCAGCGTGCCCGTCATGGACGTGGCCGACGTGAACGTGCCGGTGACCGAGTACGTCTCGTCGCAGCCCACCCCGCCGGACGAGATCGCGTTCGTGCCCGTGAACGCCGTCGGGCTGCTGAAGCTGCCGCTGATCGCCCCGGGCTGGTTCCCACCGCTGAAGGCCAGCAGGATCGTGGGATACACGTCGGTGATCTGGATCGAGCTGACGTTGATCGTCACGGAGTTGAAGGCGCACGCGTAGCTGATCGCCCCGGGCACGACCCAGGTGCCGGTGTAGCCGTCGAACGTCTCGCAGTTCTCGTCCGCCACGCCGTTGCAGTTGTTGTCCAGACCGTCGCAGATCTCCGGCGCCCCCGGATGGGTGTCCAGGTTGGAGTCGTCGCAGTCCCCGTCGCAGAACGTGTATCCGTCCAGGTCCGCGTCCTCGGTGCCGTCCTCGGGCGCGCCGTCGCAGTCGTTGTCCTCCCCGTCGCAGACCTCCTCGTTTCCCGGGAAGTTGTTCGGGTCGTCGTCGTCGCAGTCGTCGCAGGCGAGAGAGCCGTCCCCGTCGGCGTCCGGTCCGTCCAGGGTCTGCTCGTTGCAGTCGTCGTCTTCGCCGTTGCAGAGGATCTCGTCCTCGCCGGGGTTGACCGTGTCCAGCCGGTCGTCGCAGTCCAGGTTCTCCAGGCCGTACTCCTGTACGCAGTCGTTGTTCTGGGCGTCGTAGTAGCCGTCCCCGTCGAAGTCGAAGGGCGAGTCGACGTAGTCCTCGGAGGGCTGGAGGACGCCGTCGCACTTCGCGTTGGCGCGCACGGTGATGTCCTGCGGGCAGGCCGTCAGGCAGCCCAGCAGGCAGCAGAGCAGGACCGAGAGCTGGTTCATGCACACCCTTTCAGCGCGACGCCAGCGTATCCTCCGCGCCTGGAGGAAGCCACGATGCTCGGTGCCGCCGCGGGCCTCACACCGGTCCGCACTGACGACCTCAAGAAGCTGCTGCGCCTCGTTCACCGCGGGGAGATGAACTTCCCCCTCAACCCCACCGAGCTGGCGCGGGTGGGGCTGCAGCACTGCTCGCCCGAGATGCTGTCCACCCTGCGCGAGCTGGACCAGCGCGCGGTGACCGCGGTGATCGTCGCGGTCATCTCGGAGCGGCTGCCCTCCAACAAGCAGAACGTCCTGCGCCGCGAGCTGCGGAGCTGACCCCGGGTCGGCTCAGGCCCGGGCCGCGATCTGCACCAACGACAGCAGCCAGCGGGCGTGGCCGACCAGCATCTGCAGCGACGTGAGCTCCTTTTCGGACTCCGGCGCGAAGTAGCCGGTCCCCAGGTTGCCCACCGCGACCCCTGCGTCCAGGAAGGGATCGATGCCGGTGCCGCCCCGGATCGGGAGCACCTGGGCCTGCCGCTGCTGCGTGTCCGCCGCGTCCTTCGCCCAGGACACCAGCTCGGGGCGGTCGGTCAGGCGAGGACCCATGTTGACGTACTGGTGCGTGAACGAGGCCGCCGCGCCGGCGAGGTCCCGGATGTGGGCGATGCGGGCGGACAAGCCCTCGGTGCTGAAGTCCCGGATGCGGATGTCGAGTTGCACGCCTTGTTCCACGGGGAACGCCCGGTAGGGGTGCGAGTAGCCGTCACGCCCCCAGGAGTCTTCGGCGAGCAGCGTGTGCCCCGGCTCGGAGGACAGGAACCGCGCGACGAAGCGGAGCATGTCACCGGCCGCGGCGTCTGGCACGAAGCCCGAAGGGAGGGGCTCCGAGGACCAGCCCGCCCCCCGCAGCCGATGCGCGGCGACGGCCTCTCCGCAGGCCTGGCCGAGCCGACCGACGCGATCCGCCGGCACCGCGAACACGACGATGGCGTCGCAGTCCCGGGCCTGATCCGAGCGGAACCCGACGACCTCGACGCCCTCCCCCTGCAAGCGCTCCAGGACCTCGCTGGCGAGGCGCGTCGCCGACCGGTGGCCCTCGGCGTGCGCGGTGGCGCCGTGGGTGTTCACCCCGATCAGACGGATCGCGTGGTGTGAGGAGTCACCGGTGACCGCCCTGCGAGGGAACAGGATCGACGCCCCGGCGGCGTTGAAGTTCTCGACGTTGACCTCGAAGGGCTCGATGCCGTCCACCGTGTAGCCGGTCCGCACCCCCCGCTCGGCGAGCAGCGCGGCGAGGCCGACCAGGGCCTCCATGCGGCCGATCTCCTCGTCCGGGCGCCCGATCAGCAGCAGGGGTGGGTGGTCGATGCCGGGGTTGGTGGCCAGGAGCCACGCCAGCGTCATCATGTGGGTGAGCCCGAGCTTGTCGTCCAGACCGACCGGGGCGCTGCCGCCTCCGTGCAGGACATCCTGGCCGACGAACGCCGCGAGGGTGGGGTAGGTGGCCACGTCCACGCGAATGCGGGGGTTCTCGGGCCAGGCGAGGGCCTCGCCCGACCACTCCGGGGCCAGCTCCAGGACCTCGCAGGGGCTGGTGCCGCGCGCCGTGTCCAGATGCACCATCAGGGCCAGCGGCTCCGCGTGGGCGCCGACGCCGCGACCGGGGAAGGTGGCGATGACGTTGGCGAACTGGTCCTGCTCCACCGTGGCGCCGAGCGCCGCGAAGTGCTCGCCGACGAACCGGGCGAGCTGCGCCTGCCCCTCGGTGGACGGGCTCGAGTGGGAGTCCTCGTCGCTCGCCGACTCGATGGCCAGGACGGACTCGAGGTGGCGGCGGGCCCGGACGGCGATCTCGGCGTCGGACTGGGTCGGATCGAGCACGCTCATGACTTCTCCGGGAGGGCCGGAGCGGTCCTCGTCGCACACGTAGCATCCCTGCCAGATCGGAGGCAGCCCAAAGCCTCAGGGTGCGCGCCAGCGGAGCTGCGCCCCCTCGGCCCAGCCTCGACCGTAGGCCTCGGCCAGATCCCCAGCCAGACCGCCCTGGCACGCCGCGCGCTCCCAGGGCGGCAGATCCCGGCCGTGCCGCCAGCCCACCGCGTCGGCCACGTGCAGCAGCAGGCCCTCGTCCACCCGGGCCCGCAGGTCCCGCTCGATCCCGTCCTGCCCACACTCAAACGAGAGCGCCCGCCCCGCAGCCCGGCACAGGGGTCGCTCCCCGCCGAGCTCGAGCCCGCACAGCGCGTCGACCAGGCGCCCTTCTGGCACGCGCAGCAGCCCTGGATCTTCGGCCGCCACCTCCGCGAAGCCCCGCAGCCAGGCGACGCCGTCCCGCGGACTCATGCGCTGGCCCGCCTCGATGGCCAACCCCAGCAGCTGGTCGCCCCCGACCTCTTCGGATGACCAGAGGTGGTCGGCGAACGCCATGCCCATGCCCCGCGCCGCCACCACCCGCTGCTCCGGATCCAGCCCCCAGCGCTCGGCCCCCAGCGCCAGCCGACGGGCCGGCTCCAGCAGATCCGCCATCACGCACGCGGGGCTGCACGCCGCGAACGTGCCGAGCACCTGCAGCCGGTTGCGGTCAGCGCGTTGGTCCGTGGGATGCCAGCCGGCCAGCAGTTCCTCGGACAGACCCCGGTGCGCGCCGAACACCCGGTAGTACTTGAAGGGCAGCCGAGTCCTCCAGATCTCCGTCGCGCGATCCGAGCGATCCCGCGCTGCCTGGATGACCCCCGGCAGGGCGATCACCGCCACCAGCGCCACCGCCAGCAGCCGCGCCCTGCCCCCCTTCGCCGCCAGCCCCGCCGACGACAGACCCAGCAGGGTCAGGAGCACGAGCATCGACGGCGTCAGGTACCGCACCATCGTGGGGAACGGCGCGCCCAGAAACCACCGCGTCTCGGGCTCCACCCGCAGCGGCGAGACCACATAGGCCGCCGCGTACAGCAGCCCCAACAGCGCCACCAGGTCCACGGTCTGCACCGCCCCGGGCTCGCGCACCCGCCGGACCACCAGCCCCGCCGCCAGCACCAGCGCGCCCGCAAACGCAGCCGCCCACAGCGCCCCCGGCAGCGCCGAGAGCTCCGCCACCGTCTCGCCGGGCAGCGGAACGGGCTGGGCGAACAACTGCCGCCACCCCGCCACGCCCACCACCTCGAGCGTCTTGCCCAGCGGCGCCCACGCCGCGTCCCCGCCCCCGTAGATGTGCCACAGCATGCGCGACCAGAGGTCCCCGGGAGCGTCCTTGCCGGCCCAGGGCCCCGCGACGGTCAGCGCCCAGCCGTTGAGCAGCAGCAACAGGGGAAGGCTCAGCAGCCCCAGGAGCGCCCGTCGCATCGAGCGCCAGCGGCCCGCCACCAGGAAGACGAACGGCACCGCCGCGCAGACGATCACCGCCGAGCGGGTGTACCAGGCGCCGAACCCCGCGATCAGCCCCGCGACCAGCGCGGCCCGGTCGCTGCCGGCCAGGGCCCGGTCCACCGCGAGCACCGCCAGCAGCGCCCACACGATGGAGGAGGTGTGCCCCCCGGGCATCGAGATCAGGCCGTCCTTGAGCAGGAACGGCGCGCCGGCCAGCAGGGCCACCCACAGCCACAGGCCCCACCGTCCCCCGATGCGCGCGCACAGGCTCGCCCCCAGGGCCGAAAAGGCCGTGACGTACGCCATCGGCACCCAGAACCAGGCCAGCAGGTGGTCGCCCACCATGCGGTACCCCAGGGACGACAGGAGCGCGTCCACCAGGAACGAGCCCTGGTAGGGGATCAGCTGGTAGCGCGTCCACGCGCCGGGAGCGCCCAGGGCCCACTGCCGACCCACCGTGTTGACGAAGGTCGTCTCGTCGTCGAGCAGGAAGTGGGGGTGCCACAGCAGCCGCAGGAGCACGAACGCGGCCGCCACGACGGTGGCCACCACGAGCTCACGCCGGCGCGGCTCCATCGGGCTCAGCAGCAGCCGCTCTCCGGATCGCAGGCGATGGTGGCGTCGTAGTCAGCGCCCTTCGTCTCCCGCGCGGACCGGGTCAGCACGGCCGCCGTCAGGCCCCCGCCCACAGTGGGAAGGCTGGGGGGCGCGCACGGGAACAGCTCCGCGTCCTCCGGACGGACCGCCTCGCGGGGCTCGATGAAGACGAAGGAGTCCGCATACGGGCCGCTGCCGAGCAGCTCGAAGGTCTTCTTGCAGACCGCCACGCGCACCCCGCGCGGGTAGGCGTGGCCGTCGTCGTCGAGCGCGCTCTTGAAGGGGCCCTTGTAGATGACGGCCTGCTTGTGGTCCCAGCACGCGCCCTGCTTGCCCTTCCAGGCGACCACGGTCATCGACCGGAACTCGATCCCGGCGACGGTCTGCCAGGCCTCGTCCTGGTACGCCGCGATCTCGACTCCGTGAAAGCCCGCGTCCTCGAAGGCCTTGAGGAACTCGGCCTCCTCCCACGCCCCGCTGATGCAGCCACTCCACAGAACCGGGTCGTCGCGCAGGGCCTGGGGCACCCGCTCGTCGCACACGATGTCGCTGATGGCGGCCTTGCCGCCCTTCTTGAGGACCCGGAAGATCTCGGCGAGCATCGAGGCGCGGTCCTTGGCCTCCACCAGGTTCAGCACGCAGTTGCTGACCACCACGTCCACCGACGCGTCCGCCACCATCGGGTTCTCGGCGAACTCGAGCCGCTTCCACTCCTCGAACGCCTGCAGATCCGACACCGAGGTCACCGGCCGTGCCGCCAGACGCTCGGCCACCCGGTCCATGTCCGTGCGCAGATCCTGGATGTAGCCCTTGTGGAACGTGACGTTGTCCCAGCCCACCCGCTCGGCGACCACGGACGCGGAGCGACGGGCGAGGCCCAGCATCTCGTCGGTCATGTCCACGCCGATCACCCGGCCCTGGGCCCCCACGATCTGGCTCGCGATGAAGCAGATCTTGCCGCCGCCGCTGCCCAGGTCGAGGACCGTGTCGCCCTCCTTGACGAACCGGCTCGGATCGCCGCAGCCGTAGTCGCGCTCCAGCACCTCCTCGGGCAGCACCGCCAGGTACTTCGGGTCGTAGTCGATGGGGCAGCACAGCGCGGCTTCGGCGGCCTGGGCCCCGGCGGCGTAGCGGTCGCGGACCGCGGTCTGCACAGCGCCCCCGGCGGCGGCGTCAGCGTCTCGATGAATGCTCATGGGTTCCTCACGTCTTCGAACGATGCTTGTCGATCTCGGCCTGGACGGTGCTCTTCAGGTCGCCCGCGCCGTACACGATCCCGCACGCTCCTGCCGTCTGGCCCCCAGACCACGCGTCCGGCGCCGGCGGTGGACCGGCGGGGGTCCAGCTCGTGGACCCTACGGACGCGGCTTCCGTTACACCCGGGGTGATCCGCGCCTGCGGAGTGGCCGTGTCGAAGCCCCCAGAGACGGGCTCCGCAGCTCCCAGCCCCGCGCGCCCGGCGGCCGACCCGAGGATCCCGGCGGCCCCCCGGCGCTTGCCCAGCATGAGCTGCACCACCTCCGCCGGCAGCTCCCGGACGCCCCCCAGGGGATGGGCCAGCGTCCAGATCTGCGCCAGGTGCTCGACCAGCTCCATGCGCAGCAGCGCCTGCTCGACGTTCAGGCCCACCGTCAGCACACCGTGCTGGGCCAGCAGCAGCGCGTCGTACCGGTCGATGAGGGCCGCGATGGGCGCGGCGCCCTCTTCGCCGAAGGGCACCGCGAACGCGGTCACCGGCACCTCGGCCCCCAGGGACAGGACCGCCTCGGCGAGGAAGGTGCGGATCGGGATCCCGGCGCACGCCAGGGCCGTGGCGAACGGGGGATGCGCGTGCACCACGGCCCCCACGTCGGCGCGCACGAGGTAGCAGCCGAACACGTGCAGCAGGAACTCGGAGGGAGGACGGGCGCCCTCCTCGACGGGCTTTCCGCGCCCGTCGGTGACCGCCAGGCCGCCCTCGGTCACGTCGCCCTTTCCGGTGGCGGTGGGCGTGACCATGAGCCGGTCGGGCCCCAGCCGCGCGGACACGTTGCCGTCGTGGTTTGCGACCCACCCCCGCGCATGCAGCGCACGAGAGGCAGCGACGATGTCCTGGGCGAGAGCAGCGCGATCAGCCATGGGTGGAACGTACCTAGGAGCCGTCGGGTCCGTCGAGCCCCGCGAGGGCCTGGCTGGCTTGATCGCGCAGCCACGGATCCCCCGCGTCGCGCGCCTGAACGAGCCACACGCGGGCTGCCCCCTTGTCGCCCTGCTCCGCCGCGATGCGGCCCAGACCGAGCTGCGCCATGCCCTTGGGGAAGGGCTCGGCGGTGCGGTCCTCCGCGATCGCCTGCAGCAGCGCCCGGGCCTGGGCGATCTCGCCAGCCTCCTCCAGGCGCGCCGCGGTCTCGATCCGGGCCAGGGCCGCCAGCGCCTCGTCGGGTCCCTCGGCCGCCCGATCCAGGTGCTCCA
>CALAGR010000083.1 GCA_937891735.1 uncultured Pseudomonadota bacterium
ACCGACAGGGTCGCCGGGAGCAGGAGGTCGTAGCCCCGCAGCCCGCCCTTGCCCCGGGCCGGCAGCACCCGCAGGGGCCGCCCCGCCAGGAGCGAAGCCAGCGCGGCGAGGCGAGGTGCGAGGCGCTCGAGCCGCACCTCGCCTGGAGTCGGCGCCGCTTCGCCCCGCCCGACGGCGGAACGGAGCAGTCGCCGCACGACGCGAAAGAGCCCCTCCTCCCAGTCGAGCTCCAGCTCGGGTCCGGTGGGTCGGGCCGCCACCGGCCGCTCAGTCGAACACGAGGTTGCAGAGGTCGGTCAGGGCCTCAGCGACCTCGGGGTCGTCGGTCAGGGGTTCGACGATCCCGACGCGGCAGGCCAGCCGGGGGGCCAGCCCGCTGCCGATGAGCAGGGCGGTGCTCACCAGCAGCCGGGTCGATGGGTGCTCGGCGAGCCCGAGGTGGTCGACGGCGCGGATCTTCGCCGCCAGCGCCACCAGACGCTTCGCCACCTTCTTCGCCGCGCCCGTCTCGCCGATCAGGATCTCCTCCTCCACCGCCGCCGCCGGGTAGCCGAAGGTCAGGCCGACGAAGCGCTGCCGGGTGGACGGCTTCAGCTCTCTGAGCGAGCGCTGATAGCCCGGGTTCCAGGACACCACGAGCATGAAGCCCTCGGCCGCCTCCAGTTCCTCGTCGTGGCGCTCCACGAAGAGCCGGCGGCGGTGGTCGCCCAGGGGGTGCAGCACGACGATCACGTCCGAGCGGGCCTCGGCGATCTCGTCGATGTACAGGATGGCACCCTGCCGCACCGCCCGGGTCACCGGCCCGTCCTGCCACCGGGTCTCCCCCCCCTGGATGACCCAGCGCCCGCACAGGTCGGTCGCCGAGGTGTCGTCGTGCGCCGCCACCGTCACCAGCGGCCGGCCGAGCCGGGCCGCCATGTGCTCGACGAAGCGCGACTTCCCCGCCCCGGTGGGCCCCCGCAACATCAGCGGGAGCTCGTTGCGGAAGCAGTGCTCGAACACCTCGCACTCGTGCCCGACGGGTCGGTACCACGGCAGGTCCACCGGGGAGAGGAACTCGGCGGGCTGGCTCACTCCGGGTTGCCCGTCGAGGACGCCGACGGCGATGCCACCACCATCTTCAAGGGGGTGCCGTACTGGATGAACACCCAGATGAACAGGCCGATCCCGATCGTGAAGAGGGACGCGGCGAGCACCAGCCCCAGGAAGTGAACCGACACGGCGTCCTGCACTTCGAGGAAGTCCATGCCCACGCGCCGCTCCAGGTAGACCTGGGTGATGCCGGCCACCGCGAACGCACCGGTCATCGCGACCATCCCGATGTTGCTGACCCAGAAGGCCCACTCATTGGCCCAGTGCTCGTAGGCCTTGCGGCCGGTCATCTCGGGGAGCGCGTAGCCGATCATCGCGAAGTTGAGCATCGCGTAGGCGCCCCAGAAGGCCAGGTGGCCGTGCATGGCCGTCACCAGGGTGCCGTGGGTGTAGACGTTGACCTGCGGCAGCGTGTGCGCGAAGCCGAGGAAGCCGGCGCCCACGAACGACATGATCCCGCAGCCCACCGACCACAGCAGCGCCACCCGGTTGTCGTGTCGCCGTCCGCCGCGGCGAGCCATCGCCACCGTGTACAGCGCCATTCCCAGGAAGGCCAGGGGCTCGAGCGCCGAGAAGACACCGCCCACCATCAGCCAGTAGCGGGGCGTCCCGATCCAGTAGTAGTGATGGCCCGTGCCGAGGATCCCCGACAGGAAGGTCAGCCCGACGATGATGTAGAGCCACTTCTCGATGATCTCGCGGTCCACACCGGACAGCTTGATCAGCAGGTAGGACAGGATCGCGCCCATCACCAGCTCCCACACGCCCTCCACCCACAGGTGCACGACCCACCAGCGGAAGTAGCTGTCGAGCACCTGGGAGTCGAACGTGATCATCCCGGGGAGGTAGAGCAGCGCCGCCGCCAGCAAGCCGGCGAGCAAGGTCAGCGCGGTCGTCGTGTAGCGCTTGCCCTTGAGGATCGTCATGCCGATGTTCAGCAGGAAGGCCAGGACGTTGACCACGACGAGGTAGTCCAGCGGGCGCGGGATCTCGAGGAACTTCCGGCCCTCCCACCAGTTGAAGTGGAACCCGATCAGCGCGGTCACGGCGACCACGACCAGCGAGCCCCACTGCACCCAGGCGAGCTTGACGCTCCAGATCTCGCGCTGCGCCTCGTCGGGGATGATGTAGTAGGCCGAGCCCATGAAGCCGCCGAGCAGCCAGACCACGAGCAGGTTCGTGTGGGAGGCGCGGGCGGTGTTGAAGGGGATCCACTCGTGCAGACCGTCCAGGCCCATGTGGGCAAAGCCCATGATGAAGCCGTACACGATCTGCAGCGTGAGCAGCACCATGCAGGTGGCGAAGAAGGCCCACGCCACCTTCCAGGATTCGTACTTGAGCTGGTTCATGATCTAGCTCCCGGACGTCGCGTGCGACGCCATGAGAAAGCGGGTCAGCTCGTCGAGCTGGTCGTCGCTGAGGTTGAGCTGCGGCATCGCGGTGCCGGGCTTGACGGCCTGGGGATCGGAGAGCCAGGTGCGCAGGGTGTCGGCCTTGTAGCGATCGCCGACGCCATCGAGGGCGGGACCGACGTTGCCGCCCTTGCCCCGAAAGCTGTGGCAGGCGACGCAGATCGTGCCGAACACCGCCGGGGACGCGTCCCCTGAAGACGCAGCACTCACCTGCACGGGGGCCGTGGGCGGGGCCATGTCGGGCTCCCGGGGGAAGCCGTTGGTGTCGATCCGCCCGATCCACTCGAAGAAGGCGATCACGTCTTCGATCTCGGCGTCGGTGAAGTCGTACTGCACCATCTTGCGCTGGCCCGGGTACATGGCCTGGGGGTCCTTGAGGAAGACCCGCATCCACTCCTTGCCACGCCGGTCGACCACCTTCGTCAGCTCGGGCGCGTAGTAGGCGCCCTCACCGAGCAGGGTGTGGCACCCCATGCAGTTGTTTCGTTCCCAGATCTCCTTTCCGCGGACGACCGACTCGTTCATCTGGTCCACGTGGGAGCGCGCCCCCACCTGGCTCATCGTGTCGATAGTCAGCCAGAGAAAGACACCTGAAAAGCCCACGGTAGCGATGAGGAAGAACAACCTCGCTTGGGACTTGGAGAGCATGAGCAGCCTCCTGGGGAGCGCGGGCTCCCGGGTTGGGGAAAAGGACGGCCCTCGGTCGCGGGATGCGATTCGGCGGGGCTTCGGGGGGATGCAGCGGGGGTGAGGGTCACCAGGACACCAGCGCGGCGGCGCCGCCAGCGATGCAGGTGACGAGGACCAGGGCACCGACGGCCCATCCGGGCCAGGAGCGGTCCATCTCCAGGAACACGGCGCCGATGATGGCGGCCTTGGTGATCGCGAGCCCGGCGATCGGCCACGGCCCCGCCTGGCCCTCCGCCACGAGGAAGCTCGCGGCGGTCAGGGCCAGCAGCAGCGCCAGCGCGACCGTGGCGATCATCGAGCGGCTCACGGGCGCATCAAGTAGAGGATGGGGAAGAGCAGCACCCAGATCAGATCGACCAGATGCCAGTAGACCGCTGCCGTGTCGACGCTCATGGGCGCGTCTTCGGCCACCGGGCCCCGCGAGCAGGACCAGGCCAGCCAGGCGAAGAGCGCGACCCCGCCCAGCACGTGCAGCAGGTGCAGGCCGGTGAGGAACAAGTAGGAAAACCAGAACCCATTGGTCGACAGCGTGACCCCGGCGAGCTCGGCGCTGCCGTACTCGGCGACCTTGTTGACGCTGAACAGCAGCCCCGCCACCGAAGCCGCCGCGAGCCATCGGCCCGCGACCGCGTGCCTCCCCGCGCCGTGGGCGAGGGCCCCCTGATACGCGAGCCAGCTGCCCCAGAGCAGGAGCGCCGTGCCCCGGACCGCGGAGCCGACGTGCAGGAGGTCCTGGCTGGCGGCGAACACCGCCGGCTGCCCCCGCCAGCCCCAGGCGTGGCCGAGCAGGAACAGGCCGAAGGTCGCGACCTCGACGCTCATGAAGACCCACACTGCGGTCCCGCCCGTCAGCGGTCTCCAGCGCGCCGGGAGCGCCGCGACGACGGAGGCGGGCGCACGGCTGTGGGGGGCGGCTGGATCCACGGGACTCTCTCTGCTCCATTCGAGGCAGCCCCTCAGCACGGACCGTGCCAGCCCCGCTGCGACCGCGTGGACGGGCCACGCTCCCGTTGCGATGTCGATATGACGACAGAATGCGTCATCAAATCGATACCGCGCGTCGTCCTATCGATACCCGACCCGCGCGCCGGCGAGAGCTCGTCAAGACAGGCCGATACCGCAGCGGCAGCACCAGCACGGATGGGAACACCACCGGGGCCTGGCCCAGGATCATCGACAGCACGAAGCCCACGAAGACCGCGTGGAGCTGGGCGTCGTACAGCGGACCCGCCCACTGGGGCCCGAGCCACAGCGCCAGCCCACCCGCGACCCCGAGCCAGACATGGCCGAGGGCAACCGCGCGCTCCAGCGAGGGAAGCTGGGCATCGAGGGGGCGGTGATGGCGGGCGACGATGTGGTCGATGAGCTCGTGTAGGGAGCGCTGAGGAGCGAGCCCCCGTGTCGCGCACGCCTCGACCAGGGAGCGCGCACCGCCACAGCAGAAGTCCAGGCGCAACCGCTGCAACACGGGGACGGCGTGGGGATGGATGGTGGCGATCGGACCGAGGGGCTGGGTGGGTCGAGGGCCGGGCGCCGATCCGCCGGGGGACTCATGGCTGATCTCCGGCTCGTTCACCCGCTGCAGCAGCACGGAGCGCGCCGACGTGCCCACGCGGTGAGTGCGCCTCGAGCGGGGCCCGCTCGTTGTCGATCAGACATCGGCGGCGCTATCGAAATGATACGGTCCGTCGCCATGCAGACAAGAACACCGGGCATCCCCCCTCTCGCGTTCGATCTGCTCATCGAGATCGCGCAGGATCTCTGCGCGAACCTCGCCGCCGATGATCGCCAGCGCCGCCTCGCAGCGGCGCTCCGCCGGCTCGTTCCCTGCGACGCCGCGACGGTGCTGCGCCTCGAGAACGGCTGCCTCGTGCCGGTCGTGGCCGATGGGCTGCGACCGGAGACCCTGGGCCTGCGGTTCCGCCCCGAAGAGCACCCGCGACTCCAGGCGCTGCTGAGCGCCACCGGGCCGGTCCGGTTCACGGGCAGCTCGCTCCCGGACCCGTTCGACGGACTGCTCAGCGACGGCGGCGACGCGCTGTCCCGGGTGCATGCCTGCATGGGGGCCCCGCTGGTCGTCGAGGACGAGGTGGTCGGGGTGCTCACGGTGGACGCGCTGGATCCCCGGGCGTTCGACGACGTCGATGACCGCGCGCTGGCGGCGTTCGCCGGGCTCGCCGGCGCGGCCATCCGCACCGCCCACCTGATCGAGGCGATCGAAGCCGCGGCCGCTCGTCAGGGCACGCTGGCGCACCAGCTGCTCCGCGAGGCCCGGCGGGAGACCGGCGAGCTGCTGGGGCAGAGCGAGCCGATCCGAGCTCTCATTGAGGAGATCGCCGTGCTCGGACAGTCCGACCTGACTGTCCTGATCACCGGGGAGACGGGGGTCGGCAAGGAGCTGGTCGCGCAGGGGATCCACTCGGCCTCGGACCGCCGCGACCGCCCGCTCATCCGGGTCAACTGCGCGGCGTTGCCCGAGTCCATCGCGGAGAGCGAGCTCTTCGGGCACGTGCGCGGCGCGTTCACCGGCACCCACGGTGATCGGGCGGGCAAGTTCGAGGTCGCCGACGGGGGCACGCTCTTCCTGGACGAGGTGGGCGAGCTGCCCAGCTCCATCCAGCCCAAGCTGCTCCGCGTGCTGCAGTCGGGCGAGGTCCAGCGCGTCGGCTCGGACCGCCCCCACCGAGTCGACGTGCGCATCCTCGCCGCCACCAACCGCGACCTCGCCACGGAGGTCCGCGCCGGGCGCTTCCGGGCCGACCTGTACCATCGGCTGAGCGTGTACCCGGTCGTGGTCCCGCCCCTGCGCTCGAGGCCCGGGGACGTGCTGCTGCTGGCCGGCTTCTTCCTGGACCGGGCTCGGGTGCGACTGGGGCTGCGCCGGACGAGGCTGAGCCCCGGTGTCCGCGCCGCCCTCGAGGACTACGACTGGCCGGGCAACGTGCGAGAGCTGGAGCACGTCATGCTCCGAAGCGCGCTGCGCGCCTCTCGAGGCCGTCGCGACGAGGACATCGTCATCGACGAGAGGCATGTGGCGCTCGGTCCGTCGGTGATCGAAGACGCGCCGCGGCCCCAGGCGGAGGCCGCCCTCCGGCCCCTCCGGGAGGCCGTCGACGCGTTCACCCGCGCCCACATCCGGCGCGCCGTGACCGCATCCGGGGACAACTGGGCCGAGGCCGCACGGACGCTCGACGTGCACCGGGGCAACCTGCACCGGCTCGCCCTGCGGCTCGGGCTGAAGTAGGCGCCCCTCGGGGGAGGCCCCAGGGCCCCACAGCAGGTGGCAGGGCAGCGTCGGCTCACTGCGGCGGGATCCCCAGCGTGCGCACCGTAGGCGACAGCGGCGTGCTCGCCACGTCCGGCGACGTGCCCAGCACCGTGTCCGCGAACGTGCGCGACACCCCGAACCAGCGCTGCTCGTGCCGGTGGTGGTGCAGGTTGTGGGCCTTGCAGATCCGCCGGTAGTAGGCGATGGGCGGCGTCCAGGGGATGTGGGCGAGGTAGTGGCACCACTCGTAGTGCAGCGACAGCACGACGAAGACCGCGATGCTCGTGACCGCCAGGGGCAGGGTCGGCAGCACGAGCAGGTTCGCCCCCAGCAGGAGCGGCAGCGAGGTGGCGAAGGTGTGCAGCGGGATGAACGTCAGCGGGATCTCGTTGGGCTCGAGGTGGTGGCGCCGGTGCTTGCGTGAGTTCGCCGGGTCGATCCGGATCCCGAGCACCGTCCGGGGCCGGAAGTGCAGGATGTGCACGTGGATGAGCCACTCCTGGAACGGCCAGAAGAGGAACCAGCCCAGGGCGATCCCCGCGTCCCAGATCGACCAGGCTCCCAGCGTGATCCGCCAGGCCACCGCCGCGACGCTGGCCGCCGTGAGGATCAGCGGGCTCGCGTGACGGAAGAACAGGCTGAGAGCGGCGGTGAACGTGCGGGGCGGGGTCATCGGACTCCCTCCTCGGACCGCTCCAGGGCCAGCAGCAGCGTCGTCATCTGCTCCGTCCCCCGCCCGACGAGGGCCCTCGCCCCCGCCTCCGCGTCCGCCGCCCGCCCCTCCGCCACGGCCTCGGTGATGGCGAGGTACGCGGCCGTATCCCCCACCTCGTCCGCCAGGACGGGCGCGAGCAGGTGCATGAACCGCACGTACCCGTCCCGCAGCGAGTTGAAGGCGAGCCGATAGGCGAGGTTGTCCGACCCGTCCACCAGCGCCTCCCACCAGGACAGCGCGAGCCTCTGAAGGACCTCGATGTCTCCCTGCGCCCGGGGCATCTCCGCGATGACCTCCCGGAGCGCACCGACGCACCCGGGCCCGCCCCGAAGCGCTGCCAGCCGCGCGATGTCCGGCGCCAGCGCCCCCCGCATCTCCACGATGCTGCGCGCCACGTGGGTCCTCACCGCGCCGTCGGGGCTCACGAGCAGGTCTTCGAGCAGGCTGGTGCCTGCGTGCTCCCGGTAGTCCAGCACCTCGGTGGCGCCGCCGTGGCGGATCTTGATGAGACGCGCCTCCTCCAGACGCTTGAGCGCCTCGCGCAGCGCCCCGCGGTTGACGCCGAGCTGCTCCCGGAGCGCGCGCTCCGAGGGCAACGCGTCGCCCGCGGCGAGGTCCCCGGCGACGATGGCGTCGCGCAGCTGTTCGTAGACGGAGTCGGCCAGGGACTTGCGTTCGACGGGCTTGAGCATGCGGTGTGTGTCGCACAGAACTCAGCATGAGGTCAACTGGTCATACCAGTTTGCGCCGACCACGCCGGGTAGGGGTTCGTCCGCCTACCGGGCGGGGTAGGCCAGCAAGCGCGTGCTTCGCTGGCTCCACGCCGCGAAGCGCTCCGGGTCCCAGCGCTCCGGGAACCCTCGGTGATGGACGAGGACCGTGCTCGCGCCTGCCCCGATCCGCGCCATCGCAGGGATCAGGCGCGGGTAGCGCAGCAGCCCCCAGGCCCGCCGCAACAGCGTCGCCGGTCGCAGGGGCGGCAGCTCGCCGGCGTTGGCCGCGACTGCGTCCTCGGGTCCGCCGAATCCGTCGAAGAGCGAATCGCTCGCACCGGGAGGCAGCCCTTCGTACCCGATGCGCACGCGATCCATCGCCGCGAGGCGGGCACCCCGGCCGCGCTGCCACCGCGCCGCGTACGGCCACAGCGCACGGGTCGAGACGTCGTCGGCCCGCAGGGCCTCATCCATCACGCGGGACGCCAGGGCGGCCGCGGTCAGGCCCGAAGCGACGCCGCTGCCGTTCATGGGGATCACCATCCGAGCCGACTCCCCGGCGAGGAGGAACCCGTCCCCGACCAGGCGGTGGCGGGCGCTGCGCACTCGGATCTGCCCTCCCCCTGCGTGCAAGGGCGCGCCCACCCCGCCGATCCTCGCGACGTGATCTCTGAGCACTCCGGGGATCTCGGGGGCTTGCGCGGCCTTGACTCCCACCAGCACGTAGGCGCGCTGGTTTCGGAGGGAGAGGTGGCGGAACTCGGTCGAGTAGGAGCCGAGCCGGCCCACGGTCGCCCAGATCTCCTCGTCCGCCTGCCGCCCCTCCCGCACGGCTTGCTCCGCGAGGGCGGGATCGGTCCGGTGCAAGCGGGTCGCGGCGACGACATCGTCCCGGGGATCGTCGTCGATGGACAGCCCCAGGTCCGGGTCCAGCGCGTGCAGCAGCGCGGCCTTGAAGCCCGTCGCGTCGACGACGATCCGACACCGCAGCTCGACCGCGCCCTCCTGGGTGTCGAAGGCGGCTCCCACCACGGCCCCCCCACGCAGGATCGGCCCGCTGGCCGAGTACCCGCCGAGGACCTGCGCGCCGGCCTCCTCTGCGAGCCCCGCGAGCTTGCGCACGAAGCGGTCCAGGTACAGCGCCGTCGCCGGCACGCCCCCCGGCACCGCGAACGCCTCGCGCCCGCTACCGACCAGGATCCGCGCGGTCCGGCCGTGGTACGGGACCTCCGCCCCGCAGGGCACCGCCACCCCGGCGCGGACGAAGGCGTCGTTCTCCACTTCGATGATCACCTGACGCCCGAGTCGATCCCGCGGGGATGCGTCGCACAACGCCACGCGCCAGCCGGCCCGGGCCAGGTCCCGGGCGATCACGCAGCCGGTGGGCCCAGCGCCGACGATCACGGCGTCGAAGTCCAGGGGCATGGTCACGGGCAGGCCAGAAGGATCAGCACCGGGTCATTGTTGCACTCGTTCCGGTCACGAGAGCGGGAGTAGAGCCCGTGGACGCGCGGTGTGCTCGATGGATCGTTCCTCCGAGTCGGTGCTCCAGCGCCGCCTCGGCCTCCAGCAAGCCCGGCTGGCCCGAGTTGCAGGCCAAGAGGTGGCAGACGGGGTCGCGAAAGCCCAGCGCCGGCACGCCCCCACCGCCAAGCCGCTCGGAGGGCACCGGCGGGACGTGCCTCGTGGCCTTCACGGGCCCGGTCCCCGGCAGTTCCTCGAGCACGCTGGACTGCCTGCAGGTGCCGGTGACGGTGAACCTGTCCTACGCGGGATCGGGCATCGCGGTGAGCGCCACGGGCAGCACCTCGGCCCAGGGCTTCAACATCTCGTACACCGGCAGCGCGACGATGCAGTAGCTTCCCGGCCAACGGCCGCTCGGCCGCGGGATCGAGAGCATGAGCGACAGCACGCCTCCTGAGGCGGCACGCACCCTGACCCTGCGCGGCGCCACTGGAGTGGGCGTCGGCGCCATCGTGGGCGGCGGGATCCTGGTCCTCGCGGGTCTCGCGTTCGCAGCCACGGGCCCCTCGGCGGTGCTCGCCTTCGCGCTCAACGGGCTGCTCGCGTTCCTGACGGCCCTGAGCTTCGTGGAGATGGCCACCCGGTACCCGCAGTCCGGCGGCGCCTACACCTACGCCAAGAAGGTCGGCAGCGTGCGCATCGCGTTCGCGGCGGGCTGGCTCCTCTGGTTCGCCTACGCGGTGGCTGCGGCGCTCTACGCGCTGGGGTTCGCGGTGTTCCTGCTCCCCCTCATCGGCGCGCTGTGGCCGGACCCGGTCCCGGGATGGATCGGCAGCGCCGCCTCGGCCCCGGGGTTCGCCGTCCTGGCCACGGTCGCGTACACCGCGACGCTCCTGAGGGGCGGCGGCGGTGGCGGCCAGGCGATCACGACGGGCAAGGTGATCCTGTTCGGCCTGATCATCGTCGGCGGGCTGATCGCCCTGCCGTTCCGCTCGCTGGACCACATCACCACCAGCATGTCGCCGTTCTTCCTGCGGGGCGGGCCAGGGCTGGCGGCGGCGATGGGCGTGACCTTCATCGCCCTGCAGGGGTTCGACGCCATCGCGACGGTGGCCGGCGAGGTGCAGGACCCGCGGCGCACCCTGCCCCGGGCGATCCTCGGCTCGCTGGGGATCGCCCTGGCCATCTACATCCCCCTGCTGCTGCTCGTGTCGATCGTGGGCGTCCAGGACGGCGGCTCCATCGGCGCGATGGCGGCGGAGGATCCCGAGACCGTCATCGCGCACGCGGTGGGCAACTTCCTGGGTCCCGCAGGGTGGTGGATCGTGATGGTCGCGGCGGTGCTGTCGATGCTGTCCGCGCTGGAGGCCAACCTGCGGGCGGCGTCCCAGGTGGCGGTGTCCATGGGGATGGATCGCACGCTGCCCCGCTACCTGGGAAAGGTGGACGGCCGCGGCGCGCCGGCCCCCGCGCTGCAAGCCACGGGCCTGTGCGTGGCGGTGCTGGTGATGGCGGTCTCGGACTTGAGCACCGCCGGCAGCGCGGCGAGCCTCATCTTCCTGCTGCTGTTCGCGGGCACCCACGGCACCGCCTACCTGGTGCGCCGGCGGGTCGGCTCCTCAGATGACGCGTTCGTCACGCCGCTGTTCCCGCTGGTGCAGGTGCTGGGGGGGACCGGGTGCCTGGCCCTGGCCACGTTCCAGCTGTTCGCTGCGCCGCGGGCAGCGGCCTTGACCCTGGTGTGGGTGGCGGCCGGGGTGTTCGTGTTTCGGGCCCTGCTGGCGGAGCGCGCCCAGGCGACCGATGCGTCCCAGCAGGCGCGGGACCCGTCGCTGGCGGCGAGCCGGGGCCACAGCCCCCTCGTGCTGGTCCCGGTGGCCAACCCCGACCGGGCCGCCGCCCTGGTGGACCTGGCGGAGGCCATCGCGCCGCCGGGGGTCGGGCGGGTGCTCCTGCTGTCGGTCGTCGTCGGCGCGGGCGAGGTCGATGGAGCCGACAAGCTCGCCGCGGCGATCGCGCGCACCCAGGCGGTGCAGAACAAGGCGCTGACCTCGTCGTTCACCCAGGGCCGCAGGCCCGAGGCGATGCTGACGTTCGCGCAGGATCCCTGGTCCGAGATCGCGCGGGTGGCTCGTTCCCACAGCTGCGAGAGCCTGGTGACGGGGCTCACGGAGCGGCGAGACTCCCCGCGGAGCCTGGAGTCGTTGGTGAGCCGGGTGGAGAGCGACGTGCTCGTGCTTCAGGCGCCCTCGGACTGGCGGCTCGCGGACGTGCGCCGGGTGCTGATCCCGTCCGGCGGCCGGGGCAGCCTGGACTCGCTGAGGGCGCGCCTCCTCGGCAGCCTGCTGCGGCTCGGCAGACGGGAGGTCACGTTCCTGCAGGTGCTGCCCGAAGACGCGACGGACGCGGAGCAACGCGCGGCGCTGCGCCGGCTGGCGGAGCTCGCGGAGGACGAGGCGCCGGGCTCCGGGACGGAGGTGCTGTGCGTGGCCGACGCGCGGGCCGCCATCATCGCCCGGGCGGGAGCAGCCGATCTGCTGGTGCTGGGGACGCAGCGCCCGACCACCGGGGGGCGGGCGTTCGGAGACTTCGCGCTGGGGATCGCCGAGCACGCGGACTGCGCGACGGTGCTGATCTCGCGCCGCTGAGGGACGCCGGGCGGGGCGGCCTGCGTTGTGTAGATTCTCGCGATGAGCCCCGCCTCCGCCGACCGCGCCCTCCGCCTCTTCGTGAACCTGATGGCCATCGTCCTGTGCGCCCTGCTCGGGTCGGCGTGCACGATCCGGAGCAACGGCGACGACGACGACACCACCGGTGACGACGACGACTCCGGCGACGACGACGACACCACCGGCGACGACGACGACACCACCGGTGACGACGACACCACCGGTGACGACGACGACACCACCGGTGACGACGACGACACCACCGGTGACGACGACGACACCACCGGCGACGACGACGACGCGACGGAGCCCCCTCCCCCCTTCGTCCTCGCCGGGCTGTGGGAGAACTTCTGGACCGAATACGCCATCACCGAGACCTCGTGGCTGCAGTCGGACCCCAACGGCACGTTCCGCTACGAGATCACCCAGCTGGACACTGCAGCCGGCTCGCTGGTGGCCCACAACCACGCCAACAACCCAACGGATCCGGGGCTCTGGAGCCGCATCGAGTGGACGAACTTCGGGTCCCAGCTCATGTACTACTGCCTCGTGCTCGGCGACGCAGCGGCGGAGGCCGACGCCCTGGCGGCGGGACCGGCGGATCCGACCGACGAGTGGGGGGGCTGCAACGCCGCGGCCTGGGAGTACCTCGATCCGAGCACCACCGCGTTCGCCGCATCCGGCGTGTACCTGGACGAGAACGGCACCGACGTGCAGATCACGTCCAGCGACTGGATCGAGACCAGCAGCGCGGGCGTGTCGGCGTACGCGATGAGGATCTACGGGATCACCCAGCCCTACGCGGTCATGCAGAACGACCCGGCCAACGCGAGCTACCCGAGCCTGTACTCCCGCTTCGACATCACCTGGTCCGGCGGGGATCTGTGGGTGTGCCACACCGTGCAGGACGGGGCCACGCAGGCGGTGTCGGAGCTGGCCACCGAGGCCGACCCTGCCTCGCCGTCCGCGTCGGGGTGCGCGGGCGGGCCTTGGAGGAACCTGACTCCCTGAGGCTCCGCGCCGGCGGCGAGCCCGACTCGCGGGCGCCGCCCTGCGAGTCCCGATGCACTGGCTCTGGTTGGGCTGCCCTGTCCGCGACGGGCTGGGGCATTCGAGGGCGCCATGCCGGTTCCGACCCTGAGGCTCCTCTGGAGCCCTCCCTGCCTGTTCTTGCTGTGCTGCCTGGGGCTCGCGCTCCCCGGTTGCCCCTCCGAGTTGCCAGGGGTGGTCGTCGACGACGACGACGACGACTCCGCGATCGGTGACGACGACGACTCCGCGATCGGTGACGACGACGACACCACCGGCGACGACGACGACTCCACGCAGGTCGAGCTGCCCACCACCCTGGCGATCACCAGCGGCGGCGGCGACGTGTCCTCCACGAACTACCGCGCCCGGATCGTGATCGCTGCCCCGCAGCCCGCCGGCGCCGCATCCAGCACCAACCATGAGGTCCGCCTGGGCCTGGACCCGAGCCACTGATGAGGACCACCATGACCCTGCGCGTTCCGCTGCTCCTGAGCCTGCTCCTCCTCGCCCTCTCCGCGGCTCCCGCCTGGGCCGAGCCCATCGACGAGATGGCCATCCAGGGCTACCTCGCCACCTCGGACGGCGCGGCCCTCGACGGCCCGGTGGACGTGGTCGCCACGATCTACAGCGACGCCGCGGGCACGGTCGTGGTGCACACCCAGAGCCTGACGGTGGACGTGGACCGGGGCTTCTTCACGACCACCCTCACGGCGATCGACCTGTCGATCTTCGCGGACAACGCCGAGCTCTTCCTGGGGCTGGCGGTCAACGGCGACCCGGAGATGGACCTGATCCCCATCGCCACCACGCCCTGGGCCGGCTCCGCCAGCCATGCGGTGACCGCGGACGAGGCGGCGACGGCGGACTACGCCACAACCGCGGCCAGCGCCACAACCGCAACGGACGCGAACAACCTGCCAGCCTGGGCGGAGTGGCCGCCGCCGACTACCGCCTGAGCGCGACCCCCGTGGACTGGACGGAGCTCGTGGGCGCGCCCCTGACCCTCGGCACGATGCCGTGCAACGAGGGCGAGTTCCTCGCCTACGACAGCGCCAACACCACCTGGATCTGCGCGGCCCCTGGAGCCGAGGCGGATCCCCTCTTCAGCACCTCGGACGTGGCGGGCGTCACCACAGCGGACATCGCGAACTGGGACAGCGCCTTCGGCTGGGGCGACCACACCGCGCTCGGCTACCTCACCGCCGAGGTGGACGGCAGCGTCACCAACGAGATCAACACCGCCCTGGCCCTGTCCGGCAGCGACCTGCAGGTCACCGACTCCGGCGGCACCCTCACCGTGGACCTCAGCGGCCTCGGCTACCTCACCACCGAGGTCGACGGCAGCGTCACCAACGAGATCAACACCGCCCTGGCCCTCTCCGGCAGCACACTGCAGGTCACCGACTCCGGCGGCACCCTCACCGTGGACCTCAGCGGCCTCGGCT
>CALAGR010000084.1 GCA_937891735.1 uncultured Pseudomonadota bacterium
CGCCCCGTCGCGGCGCCGCCCGCCCCCATCGACGAGCCCGCAGACGAGCAGCCTGGCTCCTGGGCGCGGTACGGGCCGTCGGCGCTGTGGCTGCTCGCGGCGGTGCTGGTTCCCCTCGCGGTGCTCGCTGGAGCGGGCTGGCTCGATGAGGTCCAGGCCCAGGCCAGCGCTCCCGCCCCCACCACGACGCAGACCGAGGACCTCCACGTCGAGCGCCCGGTCCGACGCCTCGCCCCCCTCCCCCCGACCCGACCCCGGCATCTCCCCCCCGCCGACGGCAGCTGAGAGACCCGTGCTGAACCCCACCGCCTCCGAGACCATCCTGTACGTGCGCGACCTCGACGCCGCCCGGGGCTTCTACGCGGACCTCCTGGGGCTCGCCGTGGTCTACGAGTCCGACTTCTTCCTGTCCTTCGCGTCCGGCCCGGGCTCGTTCCTGTCCTGCAACGCACGCCGCGCCGACTACGAGCGCGACGGAGCGGGCGGCAAGGGCGTGCTCGTGGAGTTCCGGGTCAAGGACGTGGACGCGACGTGGCGCGGACTCGCCGCGTTCGGGATCCCCTTCGACTTCGAGCCCGAGGACAAGCCCTGGGGCCTGCGCTCCTGCTGCACGAGGGATCCCGAGGGCTACGCCGTCTGGATCTCGACCCCCATCGGGGGACCGCGTGGCTGACCGGTCCCCCCGCGCGCTGCCCGCCGTGGGCACCTCCTCGGTCGAGATCCTCGACCGCGACGTGGACGTGCCGCCGCCGCAGCTCGACGACTTCCAGGTCACGCGGGTGATGGCGAGCAACGGGGGGATCTCCACCTGTCTGGCGACGCGCCTGGGGACCTTCGGGTTCAACAAGCGGGTCCTGCTCAAGGTCGCGGACCGCACCTTCGACGAGGCCCCCGAGACGAACGTGCGGCTCAACGAAGAGGCCCGGATCGGCATGCGGCTCGCGCATCCGAACCTGATCCAGATCCTGGACCTGGGCCGGGACGGCGGCCGCACCTTCCTCGTGCGGGAGTGGGTGGACGGGCTCGGCCTGCGCGCGCTGCTCCGCCGCACCTGGACGGAGGGGAAGGCGCTGTCGGTGCCGGCCGCCCTGCGGGTCGGCGAAGGCGCGGCCCGGGCCCTGGGCTACCTGCACGGGCTGCGCACGGTGTGGGCGCCGCGGGGGATCAGCCACCGGGTGCTGACCCCGTCGAACCTGCTCCTGTCCCGGGCGGGCGAGGTGCGACTGGGCAACCTGTCCCTCGCCGATCCGTCGGACCGCTTCGACAGCGAGGCCCGCCCCGTACAGGACGGCTTCCCCGCGTTCTGCGCGCCGGAGATCCTCGACGGGGCCCGGGCGAGCAACGCCGCAGACATCTTCGGCCTCGGCGCGGTGCTGTTCGAGGCCCTCACGGGGCCCGAGGCGTTCGCCGGGGACACCGACTCCGACTGGCATCGCTACCGGACCGACAAGCACATCCAGGATCGGGTGGAGGGCTCGGGCCTGCCCCGCCCGGTGCGGGCCCTGCTCGTCAGCATGACCCACCCGCAGCCGGACAACCGCCCCACCGCCGTGCAGGTGCGCGAGTTCCTCCGAGGCTGGCTGAGCGCGGAGTTCTCGTCGAACGGCGAAGACGAGCTCCAGCAGGCCCTGAGCGATTAGAGCGGCGGATCCAGCGCCACCGGGGCCGGCTGCGGCGCCCTGCTGGCCAGCTCGGGCGGGATCTGCAGGAAGAAGGAGCTTCCCTCCCCCAGGGTGCTCTCGCAGCGCAGCGTGCCCCCCAGGTTCAGCGCGAACTTCCTCGAGATGGCGAGCCCCAGGCCCGTGCCCTCGTACATCCGGGTGGACGTTCCATCCACCTGCCGGAACTCGTCGAAGATGGCCGTGATCTCGCTGGCGGGGATGCCGATCCCCGTGTCCGTCACCTCCACGCAGAGCAGCCCGTCCGGACTCATCGAGGTCGCGATGGTGAGAAACCCGGACGCCGTGAACTTCACCGCGTTGTTCACCAGGTTGAGCAGGATCTGGCGGACCCGCCCCCGGTCCGTGTAGCAGTTCAGCTCCGCGACGCCCTGGTCCTCCCAGTCCACCGCCAGATCCTTGCCCACGGCCAGGATCCGCGCCGTGTCCACGAGCTCGCCGATGACGTCGCTCAGGACGAACCGCTCCGGATGCAGCTCCATCCGGCCCGCCTCGATCTTCGCCAGGTCCAGGATCTCGTTGATCAGGTGCAGCAGATCCTTGGCCCGCGCGCCGATCCCCTCGACCGCCGTGCGCTGCTTGTCCCGCAGGTCCCCGTAGATCCCGCCGAACAGCAGATCGGAGTAGCCGATGATCGCGTTGAGGGGCGTGCGCAGCTCGTGGCTCACGTTCGCCAGGAACTCCGACTTCAGGCGCGTGGCTTCGAGGATCTGCTCGTTCTTGCGCCGCAGATCCGCGTTGGCCACCTCGATCTGGTTGGTGTAGGCGCGGTTCTGCTCCTCCAGCTGCCGCTCGTGGGTCACGTCGCTGCCCACGATGACCAGCCCGCCCTCGTCGTGGGTGGCCCAGGCCCCGGAGTCGTCGGGATCGGCGCGGTCGGTGTCGAGCTCGTCCAGCAGGGCGCCGCGCATCTGCGAGATCGTGACCTTGGCGATGAACGGCCGGCCCGTGGCGTGCGTGCCCGTCAGGGTGCGGCTGTGTGAGCCCTCCTCGAGGATCGCCGCCACGAGCTCCGCCAGGGCGTCGTCGTCCCGAGCGATCTCCTCGAACAGATCCCGGAAGTGCAGCGTGCCCACCACGTCGTCCGGCGGGTGGCCGAACAGCGCCTGCGCGCCGCGGTTGAAGGTCAGGACCGTGCCGTCCCGGCTGGTGGCCATGATGAAGTGATCCGTGGCCGAATCCAGCACCTTGTTGAGGAACCGGGTGGTCTCCCTCAGCTCCGCCGTGCGCTGATGCACCGTCTGCTCGAGGGACGCCGACAGGCTCCGCAGCTGCTCCTTGCGGTCCCGGAGCTTGGCGTAGGCCGTGTCCAGGGCCCGGGCCCGCTCCTCCAGCACGAGGCTGGTCTGGCCCAGCTCGTCGGACTGCTCCCGGATCTGGCGCTCGAGGCTGCGACGCGTCAGCACCTGGTCGATGGACCGGCGCAGGGTCATCGTCCCGATCCGGCCCTTGACCAGATAGTCGTAGGCGCCCATGCGGAACAGATCTGCGGCGAGCTCCTGGTCGCCCTCGCCCGTGACCATGATCACCGCGACGTCGATCCCCCGGGCCTGGACCTCGGCCAGGATCTCGATGCCGTCGATGTCCGGGAGGCGGTAGTCCAGGAGCAGCACGTCCCAGGTGCTGCCAAGCAGGTGCTCCAGCGCGGCCTCGCCCGTGCCGGCGCGGCCGATGCGGGCGCCGGGGTAGGAGCGCCCGATCAGCCCCGCCGTCAGGTCCAGGAACCCGCGGTTGTCATCGACGATCAGGAACGCCGGGGACCCTTGTTCGTTCGCGCTCACGGGCCCCCCTTGCGCCGCCTACTGTCCGACCACGGTTCCGCCAAAGGTGACGGACTCGTAGTCCACGCCGGCGCCGTTGGAGGTGAGCAGCCAGGGCGAGCCGATCCCGTAGCTGCCGATGAAGCGGCCGTCCGTGGCGCCAGACTGCGTGTAGTAGACCCAGAAGGGCCAGTACCCGGTGCCCGCCCCCGCCTCGACGGACACGGTGTCCAGGAGGAGCTCGGTCAGCTGACCGCCCGTGGCCTCGCTCACGTAGCCCAGGTTCGTGAACGTCGCGCCGCTCTGGGCGTACGTGTCGCGGAAGCTGGCGAAGGAGTCCATGTTGCCGATGGTCGCGATGCCCATGCCCGCGGCGACGCCCGTGGCTGCATCGATCAGGCCCTGGGTGCCGAGCCAGTCACCGCCGGGGCTCGCCGTGGGGGACGACAGGATCGCGCCGTAGTCGGCCTGCCCGCTGGGGAAGTGCTGGGCCGGGACGCAGGGCTGGGTCACGACGCTGTCGAAGAACGCCTCCAGGGGGGTGCCCGCCCCGGGCCCGGTGGTGGAGATGTCGACGATGTTGGTGATGTCGATCTTGCCGGTGCACAGGGGGCACGAGTTGCCGAGCACGCCCACGCGGGTCTCGGACACACCGTCGAACAGGTAGGCCTGCTGGCAGACCGGCACGGTGGTCTGGGCGTCCGACCAGTAGGACACCGTGTAGATGCCGGCGAGGGTGGAGTTGCCCTCCACCAGGGTCGCGTCGTCGTCGTCGCCCGTCGCGTCGTCGTCGTCGCCCGTCGCGTCGTCGT
>CALAGR010000085.1 GCA_937891735.1 uncultured Pseudomonadota bacterium
CCCAGAGCCCCGACGTCGCGGTCCACGTGGCCCGGGCCACCGAGGCCGCCGACGCCTCCTCCGCTGCGTCGGTGCGCGCCTTCGGGCTGCGGCACGTGCGCCTCGCGGTCCCGAGCGACGACGGCGCCATCCGGGCGCGCCTCACCATCGACCGGGCCAGCGACACCGTGGACGTCAGCATCCGCGGCACCGACGACCTGGGCCTGTCCGCCTCCCGCCGGGTCTCCGAGCTGCGCGAAGGCCTCGCCCACCACGGGCTCAAGCTCGGCGTGTTCGACGCCAGCGCCGTGACCACCGACGCCGCGCGCTCCGCCCATTCCCCCGTCGACCCGCACCACGGGGGCCTGGGGAACCCATCTGGCCCACACGGTGGCCCCCACGACGGCCCCCACGGGGGTCCCCACGACGGCCCCCACGACGGCCCCCACGGCGGTCCCCACGACGGCCCATCCGGTAGCCCGCACAGCGACGGTCCCGCCCTCGCTTCCGCCGATCCGTCGCCCCTGCGCGCCGATGCAGGCCCCCGCCGCGCCCCCAACCGCTGGGAGGACGACGCACCCGTCGGCCAGCTCCTGGACCTGAGGATCTGACATGTCCGCGATCGACCCCACCGTCTATCAGTCACCAGTGTCCTCCGGGCCGCCCACCTCGGCGCCCAGTCGGGACCTCGGCAGCGACGACTTCCTCAACCTGCTGATGGTCCAGCTGGGCAACCAGGACCCGCTCAATCCGATGGAGACGAGCCAGTTCATGGACCAGGTGACGGCCATGAACTCCCTTCAGCAGCAGATGGCCACCAACGACCTGCTCAACCAGCTCGTGTTCGCGACGGGCTCGCTGAACAACCAGGCCGCGGTGAACCTCGTGGGCCGGGAGGTGGTGGCGGCGGGCGACACCTTCCCCCACGCCTCCGGCGACAGCGAGAAGCTCATCTTCACGCTGGAGGACGAAGCGGCGTCAGCCACCATCACGGTGACCAACGCGGCGGGCGAGGTCGTCAGCGTCATCAATCGGGAGGACCTGCAGGCCGGCGAGCAGAACGTCGTCTGGGACGGCCGCGACTCCGAGGGCAACGTCCTGCCCGCTGGCGACTACACCTTCTCGGTGGCCGCCGAGGACGCCGACGGCGTGGGCGTGGGCTCGTCCACCTACATCCAGGGGATCGTGGACGAGCTTCGGTTCGACAGCGGCGCCCCGGTCCTGGTCATCGACGGCCAGGAAGTGGCGCTACCCAACATCCTGCGGGTGCTGGGAGGCACCTCGGAGCCCCCGCCGGCCTCCGAGCCCGCAGACATCGACGCTGCGCTGGACCTCGCCGACACGGGAAGCGGCGTCGATGCCCGCCTCCTCGCCACCTTGACCCAGCTGCTCTCGAACAACCGCTAGACCTCAACACAAGGAGCGTGCATGTCTCTGTTCAACACCCTCAACACCGGAATCACGGGACTCGGCGCCAACGGCCTGGGCCTGTCGGTCTCCGGCGACAACATCGCCAACCTCAACACGGTCGGATACAAGGGCTCGAGCGCTGAGTTCCAGGACCTGATCATGCAGAACCTGGGCGGCGGCAAGGGCCAGCTGGGCATGGGCGCCTTCACCGGCCGTGTGCGTCAGGGCTTCGGCCAGGGCTCCATCGAGACCACCTCCAACGCCGCGGACCTCGCCATCGACGGCAAGGGCTTCTTCGTGGTGGAGGACGCCGACGGCGGCACGTTCTACAGCCGCGCGGGGCAGTTCACGATGGACCCGACGGGCAACCTCGTGAACCTGCAGGGCCTGAACCTGCAGGGCTTCACGGCGTCCGCCGACGGCACCCTCAGCACCACGGTCGGCAACCTCAACCTGCCGACCGATCCGGTCGCGGGCACCGCCACGACCTCCGTGGCCGTGGTGGCCAACCTGACCGCCGACCAGACCGCGACCCAGAACCCCGCCGGCATCGTCGCGCCCGCCGACTTCGACGCCATCTCGACGACGGCGAACTTCACGTCGAGCACGGTGGTCTACGACAGCCTCGGCGTGTCCCACGACGTGACCATGGCGTGGACGAAGACCGGTACGAACACCTGGGAGTTCACCGCGTGGGCCGACGCCGGCGAGACCGGCGGCACCTCGGGCGACCCCGTCGAGATCTCCCGCGGCACCCTCGTCTTCGACGGGAACGGCGCGGTGGACGCGACCCTGAGCACCGCCCCGGCACCGACCTCGATCACCTTCACCGGCGCGAGCGCCCAGTCGGTGGGCTTCGACTTCGGCCTCGCGGTGACGGACCTCGGCGGCATCACCCAGCGGGGCATCGAGGCCAGCTCGGTCGGGGACATCGACCCGAACGGCAACGCCTCGGGCACCCTCGCCACCTTCGACATCGGCCAGGACGGCGTCGTGACCGGCATCTACAGCAACGGCGAGACCCGCTCGCTGGGCCAGGTGGTGCTGGCCACCTTCCGGGGCGAGAGCTACCTGACCCGGTCGGGCCACAACACCTGGCAGCAGAGCGGTGAGTCCGGGGAGCCGGTCATCGGAACGCCCGGTCAGGGCGGCCGCGGAGTCACCCACAGCTACGCGCTGGAGATGAGCAACGTCGATCTCGAGAAGCAGTTCGTGAAGATGATCCAGAGCCAGAAGGGCTACCAGGCCAGCACGCGGGTCATCTCCGCGGCCGACGACATGCTGCAGGAGCTGATGCAGACGGTCTGACCGTCCCCACGGCCCAGACCTCGTGCAGCGGGGGCGTTGGTGTGAGCCAGCGCCCCCGCTCTCGTTCGCGCGCAGAGTGGCCCTCTCACGGGATCTCGGCGTCGGACTTCGGCGTCGCTTGTGCGGCGTGGATGACCACGCCTCCGCGCTCCTCCTCGCCCTCCTTGACCTCCCGCGAGATGCCTCACTCCGCGCATGCGAACGAGTTGCCCTCTCACGGGATCTCGGCGTCGTACTTCGGCGTCGCTTGTGCGGCGTGGATGACCACGCCTCCGCGCTCCTCCTCGCCCTCCTTGACCTCCCGCGAGATGCCTCACTCCGCGCATGCGAACGAGTTGCCCTCCCGGGTTCGTGCGTCGGGATCCTGTCGGCCCCACCCGATCCTCATCCCGGACCGTCGAAAACCCGTCACTTGCACCCTATTTGCCCCGGGGCTCACTTCCGTGCTCCTGTGGCCGATAAGGCTGGCTGGGGTGGAGCTCCGCGTGCGTCGTGCACGGTGGAGTTCACGGGGCGGAGCTGGCACGGCGCTTGCTTCACCCGTCTTGCCGCCGGATCATTGGGGATCCGCCGGTGCCGGCGCACCCGGAGAAGGAAAGTCGAGCCACATGGATCTCGCGACCCTCATCGGAATCATCGCGTCACTGGGACTCGTTTCGTATTCCATCCTCTCGGCCGAAGGCGCGGCGACGTTCATCAACGTGCCGTCCATCGTCATCGTCTTCGGCGGGACCATGGGCGCGACGCTCGTCTGCTTCCCCATAAAGAACGTGGCCGGCGTGCTGGGGGTCGTGAAGAAGGCCTTCCTCGTCAAGGAGGTCTCCGCCGCCGAGATCATCGGTCGCATGGAGGAGATGGCGAAGAAGGCGCGCAAGGAGGGGCTGCTGTCCCTGCAGACCGCGGCCAGCGACCTGACCGACGAGTTCTACAAGACCGGGATCCAGCTCGTGGTGGATGGCCAGGAGGCGGACACCATCGAGTCGATTCTCAACACCGAGATCGACTACATCGCCGCCCGTCACGAGGTCGGCGCCGAGGTCCTCAAGGCCGCCGGCACCTACGCACCCGCCTTCGGCATGATCGGCACGATCATCGGCCTCATCCAGATGCTGCAGAACATGGCCGACCCGTCGAGCATCGGCCCCGCCATGGCCGTCGCCCTCGTCACGACCTTCTACGGCGCGTTGCTGTCCAACGTCGTCTTCCTCCCCCTCGCTACGAAGCTGCAGCGTCGGTCCGCCATGGAGGTCGAGCAGAAGTCCCTCATCGTGGAAGGGCTCCTGTCCATTCACGCCGGCGACAACCCCCGCATCCTGGTCCAGAAGCTCAACGGCTTCGTGGCGCCAGACCAGCGGCTCGCGGAAGCCGCCTGATCCATGGCACGCAAGCGCGGCAGCGGCCCTCGGCCCACCCAAGGTGCACCAGGATGGATGGT
This sequence comes from uncultured Pseudomonadota bacterium, assembly GCA_937891735.1. Lineage (GTDB taxonomy): Bacteria > Myxococcota_A > UBA796 > UBA9615 > UBA9615 > JAGSHC01. Next base: position 4,133 of record CALAGR010000085.1, read on the forward strand.
CACGTTCGCGGACCTGATGACCCTGCTGTTGACCTTCTTCGTGCTGCTGCTCTCCATGTCGACCCTGGACAACCAGCGCGTCAAGCTGGCGCTGGGCTCCCTGCGAGGAGCCCTGGGGGTGCTCGAGGGCGGTGGCCAGCCCCGCGAGGGGCGCAAGGAGATCGCGTCCATGAAGTCCATCGCCCAGGGCGAGATGGAGATCATGTCCACGCTCGAGCGGGTGGTGAAGCGGGAGAACGACAAGGTCTCCGACGACTTCATCCAGATCGGCCACAAGGACGAGAAGATCTTCATCGCCATCGACGACTCGATGCTGTTCGCGCCGGGTTCCACCGAAGTGCTGCCCACCGCGTACCCCTTCCTGGACGACCTGTCGGCGACCTTGACCAGCGGCAAGGCGGTCGCCGAGTTCATCGGTCACGCCGACAACTCGAGCCCCTCGGGCTTCTACGAGACCAACTGGGAGGTCGCGGCGGCGCGCTCCCTGTCCGTGCTGCAGTACGTTCAGGAGGCGGGGCCGGTGGCGGGGCACCAGCTCAAGGCGAGCACGCACGGCGAGTACCTTCCGCGCACCAAGAACGACAGCCCCACAGGTCGCGCGAGCAACCGCAGGGTAGAGATCGTGCTGACCGTTACGACTGCCTCTGACCGCTACTTCTACGGCGAAGCCAGAGAGATCCGGGAGACCCCATGAGCGACGAACAGGACCTGATGCAGGACGAGGCGTTCGAGGAGCGCATCGCCGGGCTCCAGAGGCGGAGCAAGCTCCTGATGCTGCTCCTGATCTTGTCGCTCGTCGTCGCGCTCGGGAGCGCAGCGTTCGCGTTCGTGTCGGTCGCCTCCCTCAAGAAGGAGCTCGCGAGCGCGTCCGACACGGTCGCCAAGATCGACTCGGGCAAGGAGGCCGAGGTCGATGCGCCCGGATCGGTCCAGAAGGTGGGCATCATCCACCCGCTGGGCAGCTTCGTCGTGAACCTGTTGGACCCGGGGAACCTGCGCTACGTGAACTGCCGCATCGAGCTGGAGGTCGAGGACAGCAGCGTCGTCAAGCAGATCACCCGCCGCGAGGCCCAGTTCAAGGACGCCGTCATCTCGCTCGTGGGCAACAAGTCCTACGAGGACCTGATGGGCATCGAAGGCAAGGCGCGGATGCGTGAGGAACTGATGGTTCGCTTCAACCGACTGCTCACCGACGGGCAGATCGCCCGCGTCTACCTGACCGAGTTCGTGGTGCAGTGATGGACTCCATCCTCAACTCCGACGAGCTCGACGCGCTTCGCGCCGCGGTGGAGCAGGACGTCCTGCCCGCGGAGGACGATGGCGGGCCCGGGAGGTCCGAGTCCGTCATCCTCGACGGCGCCGAGCTGCCGCGCTTTCGCTTCGGCGAGGGCCGGGTGGGCGCGGTGCAGCGGGAGGAGCGCCTGTCGGTGGTGTTCGACAAGGCGGCGCGTGCGTTGGCCACGCGGCTGTCCGACATCCTGGAGGCGGCCGCCGACGTGTCGGTCACCTGGCTCGAGGAGACCAAGTTCGCGGCGTTCCGCGAGACGTTCGAGGTGGACTCGCGCGAGCTGGCCAACATGGAGTTCCGGGTGCCCGGCGTGCCTGGCACGGGGCTGGTGTGCCTCGAGCCGGAGCTGGTGGACAAGATGGTCGAAGGGCTGATGGGCGGCGCGGCGATGGCCGACGCCCCGCGCGGTCGGCGCATGCAGAGGGGCATGACGGAGCTGGACCTGCGGGTGTCGCGCCGCTGGGTCACCGGCTTCCTGCAGGACCTGGGCATCGCCTGGAACGCCGCCGAGCCCATCGACCTGCCCCTGGTCGGCATGGACGTCAACGGCGGCAGCGCGCGGGCGTTCGGGGACTCGATCCCCGTGGTCGCCGGCCTGTTCGAGGTCGTCGTGGGACGCCGCACGGTCGGCATGCTCGGGGTGGTGATGCCGCGCGGCGCGGTGGACTCGATGGCATCGACGGCGGCCCGCGAGATCAGCGGCGACCCGGCGAACGCCGGACGGGCGCCCCTGGCGCCGATGGTTCCGGACTTCGAGGTCGAGGTCGAGATCGCGCTCGGTCACAAGCGGGTGTCGGTCCGCGAGATCCTGTCCCTGGCCGTGGGCGACGTGCTCTTCCTGGACGGGCGCCACACCACGACGGGCTACGTGCAGGGCGTACCGAAGTTCAAGTGTGTGCCGGGCGCGAGCTCTGGCCACAAGGCAGTACAGATCTCCCACATGATTGGAAGGACGGACGACCATGTCTAGCCGGACCCACCGCTCTCCGCTCAGCTCCCCTGGCGGGTCCGAGCCCAGCCTCGACATGATCCTGGACCTGCCGCTGGAGGTCACTGTGCGTCTGGGTCAGACCCGGATCCTGATCCGTGATCTCCTTCGACTCGACAAGAACTCGGTCCTGGAGCTCACCCAGGGGGCCGACGATCCCCTCGACATCGTCGTGAACGACAAGGTCCTGGCGCGGGGAGAGGTGGTCGTGCTCGACGATCGCCTGGGCGTGCGCATCACGGACATCGTCAGCAAGGAAGAGCGAGTAGAAACGCTGGTTTAGCCGAGGTCCTGGCCGAGCGTTGACAATTCGTTGACAACTCCTTGCCCGCCGGCCAGAATCGATGTCGGAGGCTTGGTCATGACGCAGCGTTCGTGGTTCCTGTCGTTGCTCTGCACGCTCCTGCTTCTGGCGGGCTGCTCGGGCGACGGCTGGTACACGCCACGGACCATCGACCTGACCGGCGCCGGCGGCAACGGGCTGTGGGGCGTGCCCGGCGGCGACGCGGACGGTGACGGGATCCCCGACGCGACCGAGGGCGGCGACGACGTGGACTCGGACGGCGACGGCATCCCCGACTACCTCGACACGGACTCCGACAACGACGGCACCCCGGACGCCGACGAGGGCACGGGGGACGACGACGGCGACGGCATCCCCAACTGGATCGACGACGACGACAACACCCCCGGCGACGACGACGACGCGGGCGACGACGACGACGACGACACGGGCGACGACGACACGGGCGACGACGACACGGGCGACGACGAC
>CALAGR010000086.1 GCA_937891735.1 uncultured Pseudomonadota bacterium
CGATCCGGGAGTCAAACGCGCCAAGTTGATGGGGGTCTACCTCAGGAGGTCTGGAGTCCGGTCGAACCCAGACGGGCCGGGAACAGAGCGAGCCATCCAAGGACCTCTCCGTCCAGGGTCACCAGCCCACCGAGGACCTTGGTCGGGCGACCTCCCGACCTGATCCGGCGAAGGGCGGGTCGGTCCGCGGGGAGCACGTCACACGCTCCCCATCCCATCCCGGCCAGGCTCTCGGCTGAGCGCACCCAGGCCTGGACATGAGGTCGCAGGTCGCCGCCGACCCATCGACCCGTGATCTGAACGTCGCCGTCGCCCCGGCCACGCAGGGCAAGGAACACGGCGGCCCTGACCCCCGCCGCGCTCGCAAGGTCGCAGATGTGCCCCGCGATCGGATCAGCCGGGGACATGGGGTTGGATCCGAAGTGAAGGTCGCTGGTGGCCGGTGAGTTCATGGCTGCTCCGTGAAGACACGCAACAGCGCCCTCACAGAGAAGTACGTGGGCCGTCACCCAGGAGAAACGGCTCTCATCAAACCGGTGCGCTGGAGGGGGCCAGCCTCGGTGATAGAGTCAGCTTTTGCTGATCGCGAAGCCATGGGCGCGGCACCGGGGGGGAGAGTCTTGAAGACACGCGGCAGCTTCCTCGCCGTCGTCCTCATGCTCACCATCTGCGGACTGTCGCGTCCCCACGCCGATGCCGCCGACGTACAGCTGCGGGCCCTTCTCATCGGGGTCGGGAGTCCGGGAGCGTTGGACGGCGAGTTCGAGCAGCTCAGTGCGGGGCACGACGTCTCGGAGCTGGACCGGGCGCTTCGGGCGCGCGGCGTTCCTCCCGGGGAGATTCACTCGCTGACCGGCGCGTCTGCGACACGGGTTGGGATCCTGTCCGCGATCCGCACCCACCTCGCCAGCGCGCCGCCACGCGCTCAGCTCCTCCTGCACTGGTCAGGCCACGGGGTTCAGGTCGTGGACGACAGTGGTGACGAGCCCGATGGCCTCGACGAAGCCTGGGTCCCCTTTGGGGGATCCGCGGAGCGGCCGGGGTCCCTCCTGATCGACGACGAGCTGGGGGCGGCCCTGGACGCGGTGCGGCTCGCCATTGGTCCCAGCGGCGCGCTTGTGGTCACTGTGGATGCCTGTCACGGCGCCGGTTCGACCCGTGGGACCCATGCCATACCGCTCCAGCTGGACAGCGGGGATCTGACCCGGAGAGCAGGAGACGGGCGAGCCCCGCTCGTCGTGCTGGCGGCCGCACGCTCCGATCAGCAGGCGCGGGAGGTCCTCGGACCCGCCGGGCGGCCCATCGGGGCGTTCTCGTCAGCCCTGGCGGACGTGTTGAGCTCGCAGCCTCCACCCCGGACCTGGAGAGCGGTGCACGAGCGGGTGCGAGCCAGGCTCGATCGCGTGGTACCCGGCCAGCGCCCCCAGATCGAAGGCGTCGGAGAGCTCCCGGTGCTCGGGGCCGATCCCATCGCGTCGTCCTGGTACCTCCCCGTTGTCGGGGTGCTGTCAGACGGCAGGGTCCGCGTCGAGGGTGGGCGTCTCCATGGAGTGGTGCCCGGATCGCGGCTCGAGTTCCACCGTGACGCCGGTGACGCGCCGTCGATGCTGAGCCTGCTCGCCACCGGCATGGTTCTGGAGTCCTCAGCGACGAGCGCGTTGGTTCGACTGGAGGACTCGGACCTCGATGCCGAAGGGCTGGTCGCGGCGCATGCCTTCCTCGCCGAGGCGCCGTCGTCGTCGTTGACGGTGAGCCTGGACGGCCCCTCAGACTGGAAGGCCCGGTGGACACCGCGCATCCGAGCGGCGGGGTTCACGGTCCGCGACGGGCCAGCGGACTTCACCCTTGCCCTGGCGGGGGACCTCGAGCGCCTCGCGGTCTGGAGTTCCTCAGAGGTCCTGAGCGAGGCGGTCGTGGGCGACGGAGCCCAGGCCATCGAGCTGACCCTGCGACGGATCGTGTCTGCAGATCGAGTTCGATCCTTCGAGCTGAGCGATCCGGCCTTCGCCGTGGCGGCGCGTCTGGTTCGCGCGCAGCCACAGAGCTGTGACGTGATCGGCGAGGTCCATCACGGGTCGGACGGAGCGCCCCTGCTCGAGGTCGGAGACACCATCCGGCTCGAGGTGCAGCATCAAGGTGAGCTTCCGGCGTGGCTGACCGTGGTGCACGTAGACGAGCTCGGGCTGGGGGAGCAGCTCCTGCCGACAGCCGAGGAACTGGCGGAGCCGCTGCGCCCCGGCGGGACCTGGCGCGCACCGACGTGCTGGACTGTGACGCCGCCCGCCCGCGGTCAGTTCCTCCGCGTGCTGGCGACCCGGAAGCCTGCCGCGCTCGGTGTCCTTCTCGACGGCCAGGCCCTCCGCGCGCCGCCGCCCGAGGGGTTTGCCGTGGACCTCGCGCTGCACGTTCGTGAGCCCCTGGCCGGACGGTCTCCTTGAGTCTCTGGCGCGTTTGCCTGGCGGCCACGCTGATCCTGCTCTTCATCCCAGCGGCGGGGTGGGCTGAAGCTCCCGAACCGGTGGTCGTCCGCGGCCTGTCCGAGGCCGGCAGGGTCGAGCAGGACATCCAACCCGTCTACAAGGCTCGGGTGGCGCTCGTCGTGGGGATCGACAACTACGACGAACCCTCGCTGCGGCTTCGAAGCGCCAGGAAGGGGGCGGAGGCTGTCGCCGCCGTGCTCGCCTCGGACTTCGGGTTCGACGAGGTGTTGACGCTGTACGACGGCGAGGCGACCCGCGACGGGGTGCTGTCCGCGCTCGCCGGCCTCCGGCGGCTCGAGCCCGACGACGCGCTCCTCATCTATTGGGCGGGGCACGGAGCCACGCTCCACACGAGCGACCAGGAGGAGCTGGGCTTTCTCGTCCCCGCCGATGGCGCCCTGGGGGGAGACCGTGCCCTCGTCGACAACATCTCCATGGAGGAGATCCGGAGCGTGGTTGGTCTCGCCATTCCGGCGCGTCACAAGCTCCTCGTGGTCGACGCCTGTTACGGGGGCCTCTTGACCCTTCGGGGGGCGCCCACGCTGCCCCCGGAGGACCGCGCCTGGCTGCGGGACGAGGCGAGGAGGCCGGTCTTTCAGGTGTTGACCGCCGGCGAGTCCGACCAGGCGGTGCTCGATGGAGGACCCGGCGGACACTCCGTCTTCACGGGGCGCATGCTCGAGGTGCTGGCGGAGACCACCGCCTACGTGACGGCGACCGAGCTGGCCGTGGCCCTGCAGCGCCGCGTGCGGGCGGACGCGTGGGCGAGGGGAAGCCACGAGCAGACCCCCGCCTTCGGTCGGATCTCGGGGACCGGGGACTTCGTGCTGCTCAGGACGCCGGGCAGCGAGAACCGGGCGCACACCCTGCTCACCCAGACGGCCCCAGTGGGCCCGCGACGGTCCCGGGGCCTTGCCGTGGGGGCGGCGACGTCGTTGGCCGTGGGGGCGCTGGGGGTCGTGATCGCCGCCGTCGCCCGGAGCCGGTACCTGTCCGCGCCCCTGTCGTCGGGGGAGCCTCCGGGTCTCATCCACCTCAACCGGGCGGCGGGGGCGGTCGGCATCATCGCGGTCGGGGCAGGCGCCGTCTCGTTCGGCGCGGCGTTCGTGGTCGCGGAGTGGTGAGACGTCCCGTCCAGGCCTGCGTGCTGGCCCTCTGCCTCGCGGGGTGCGTGCCCACGGAGTCCGCTCCTCCCCCGTGCGGGGTGGTCTCGATCCAGTCCATCGTGCCCGTGGACGGTGTCTCCTTCGTCGAGCCCGGGTCCCAGCTCGTGCTCACCACGGAGCCGGCGGCAGACGGTGCGGAGGTGTGGGTCGACGGCGGTGTCACCGATGGGTGGGTGCCCCTCACCGGGGCTGGTCCGTCGTATGAGGTCCCCACCGCGGGCGCCGTCGAGGCCGGCCACACCTACACGGTGCGTTTGCGGCGGTGCGGCGCGGTGCATGACGAGCGCCGCTTCGACTCCCTCCCCGGGCCGCAGGGCCTCTCCATCCTCGGCAGGAGCTACCTGCTCGACCTCAGTGCGTCCGAGCTGCAGTGGACCGAGCCACCCACGGCACCTCCGCGAGCCATGCTGGAGAGCCTGCTTGGCACCGCCAGGGGGTTCCTGGTCGCCCCCCTGGCCCTGGACTCGGGGAGCCTGCGCCTCGGCCTTGCGGTGGGGGATGCTGCCAGCGGCAGGCTTCGCCAGGACGCCTGCGTGCCGCCGCTGATCCTGGAGGACGTCGACTTCAGCATGGACCCGCGCCTCCTGGTGACGGGAGAGCGTCTGACGATGGACTCGGGCGATCCTCCCGCCGCCATCGAGGACGCGACGCTGCAGGGTGTGTTCGATCTGGACGGCGCTGTGGTCCATGATCTCCGGCTCGCGGGAGCCCTGGACACGCGGTCGTTCGCGGGATCGGCGGCCCAGTCGTGCGAGATCCTCGGAGCGCTGGTCGACGCGACGTGCGTGCTGTGCGCGAGTCAGGGCGCCAGCGAGGCGCCTCGTTGTCTCCTCATTGACGTGACCCAGGACCTGGTGCGGGCCGATCCGACGCTGGCGTTCGCCGAGGTCCCACAGGTGGGCGGGCACTGTTGGTGAGGGTCTCGACGCTGATGCCCCTGCTCCTGCTGTCCGGGTGTCTCTTTGTGTCGGACGCCGAGCAGCTGGCGCACACCGACCGGGATGGTGACGGCGTGCCCGCGAGCGAGGACTGCGACGACGGCGACAGCGCGGTGAGCAGCCCCACAGAGGAGACCTGCAACGGGGTGGATGACGACTGTGACGGCCGCCTGGACGAGGGGCTCCTCCCCGATCAGGACGGGGACGGCTACGGGGCAGACGGTCCCGTGTCCGGGCCGTGCTTCGCGAACTGGGTCTCCACCCCCGGCGACTGCGACGACGACGCGCGTCACGTCTTTCCCGGAGCCCCGGAGCGCTGTGACGGTGTGCTCAACGATTGCTTGTCGCCGTGGATCCCGACGGACGAGCTGGGCGTCGTCACCTGGGAGGCCCCCCAGGATCTGCTCCGCGAAGACCTCAGCGCGTCGTTCGCAGCAGGAATCGTCGGCGCACCGGTCGACGTGACCCTGCCCCCGTCGGGGACCGTGCGGATCTGCTCGAAGGCCAGCCCCTACGCGGTTCGGCTCGTCGGGGAGGACACCGTCGACCTCGCTCTCATCGGGCTCTCGATCCCCACCGTGGAGGATCCCGAGGGGCTTCCCATCCTCAACGCCAGCGACAGCGGGGAGGCGCGGGGGGCCGTGATCGAGATCACCGGGGAGGACTGGCGGCTGACGGTCCGCGGCCTCCGGATCGTGGGGGGTCAGGGGATCCCGAGCCGCCCGGGCGGCGGCTTGCACCTCGCCGGCGGGGACTACGCCCATCTCGCTGAGCTCGAGGTGACGGCAAACCTCGCCCCGACGGGCACCGAGGGCGGCGCCGGGCTCTACATCGACGATGTGGGCACCGTCGCTCTCGTAGACTCGCGGGTCTCTCAGAACACGGCCGAGGCGGGGGCGCTTGGCGGGGGCATCCTCGCGCGGGACGTGGAGCTGCGCATGGACGCCGTGGTGTTTGATTCGAACACGACGCCGAGCTACGGGGGAGCCGTCGCGCTCCGCTCCGGGCGGCTGGAGGCCTACGACTCGGTCTTCACGGGGAACCGCGCCTTCGACGGCGGTGGCGCGCTCCATCTCGCGCCGGATACAGACGCGTACGTCTACGAGACCGACTTCACAGAGAACGCCGCGGACCAGGGAGGCGCCGCTTGGATCGAGGGGGCGCTGAGCTGCTTTGATGTGCGGGACACCGTCACCTTCTCCGATCAGGAGGCCGTCTACCGCGGGGCTGTGTGGGCGACCTTTGGTGCCGGCGTCGCCTCGTTCGCCGGCTGCACGACCGCGGGGAGTTGGATCTCCTCTGGGAACTACGTCCACGCCGTCGCCAACCCCGACCTGTACGCCGGTGAGCCGGCCGACCCGGAGGGCCTGAACTTCTCGGTCGTCGGGGACGAGCTGTTCTGCACGTCGACCTACTGCGCGGGGGACGTCGAGGTCTTCGACCTGCCGGACTGAGCCGAGGGACTTCCGCCTCAGAAGCTGAAGGAGACCGTCGCGAGCGCCCCACGCATCTGGGGTCTCGAGGACGAGGAGGCGAGCCGCGCAGCGGGGGTGACGTCGAGGATCGGCACCATGTTGGCGGCGAAACCCAGCCCCTTCCGGATCGACACGGCCTTGCGCCCGAGAGACACCCCGAGGCCGACCATCCCAAGCTTGACCCCCAGACCCATCGACAGGAGCCCGATTCCAGGGGCTAGCAGGGGGGCCACCGCGCACGCGTCGAGGTCGCTCGGCCCGCAAAGCGCGGTCCCGTAGATCCCGGCGATCATCAGGCCGATCCCGGGTGCGGCCCCCGCCCAGAAGAACACGTTCCCCACCTGACCGACCGCGTCGTCCGTCTTGAACAGGGAAGCGTAGGTGCGCAGCTCCTTCTCGATGCGCAGGGCTTCCTGCCGGTCCACGTCGTCGTAGTCGTTCGCGTCGGCCCGGAGCGTGTCGGCGAGCGTGTGCAGGAACTTCCTCTGAGCGGACCCGCGAGGGACCTGGGCGAATTCCTCTCGGTAGTACGCCATGTCGTCCTCCAGGTACGGCTCGTCGCCCCGGGAGCGCGCGCGGTCGTGGTCCTCGTATCCGCTGTCGTCCTGGTGCCCGCCGTCGCCCTGCCTCGCGCGGTCGTCCCGCGCGGGCGCGGCGTCCCGACGGGACGGCTCCCCCCTGGACTCCTCGACGGACCCGCCGGCCCGTCCGCCACCCTGCTGCAGCGAGACCTTCGCGACCGTGTCGCGCTCCAGGGTCACGACCCGGCCGTCCTCACGGACGACGACGACGTTGTCGGCGTCGAAGCCAAGCAACGTGCCGACCAGCTCGGTCCCGTTGGTCATCTCGAGCTCGACCTGTTTGTCCAGCACGGTCTGCCAGACGACATCTGGAGGGCCCGCGAGCGCAGGAGCTGCGTGGCACAGCACCGCCGCGAGGATGAGAACAGGGAGCAGACACGATCGCATGGGCAGCCTCGGGGGTGGGTCCCAGAAGACGCGGTTCGCCCCGGATTGACCATCCCACGCGCGGGGGATGGACACCCTTCGACGGTCGACGGAGCCTGGGTTGCTCAGCGTCAACTACATCCCGACATTGGCGACAACTACACTTCGGCATCG
>CALAGR010000087.1 GCA_937891735.1 uncultured Pseudomonadota bacterium
TCTCGTCCAGTTAGCTGAAATCAAAGGGCAATCCGGCTATCCGGACACGCATGCAGCGCGACCTATGGCGGTGGGCTTCGGCTCGGCGAGGCGAACGGGGCCAGCGTGCTCAGCAACACCTTCACGGGCAACGCCGCGAACGGTGATGGAGGTGGGCTGAGCGTGGTGCTCTGCTTCGGCGCGCTCACGATCGACGGGAACAGCTTCCTCGACAACGCCTCCGACACCACCGGCGGCGGCGGCGGCGGCGCGGCCATCGTGGAGACCAACAGCGTTCAGTACACGAACAACACCCACGCGGGAGGAACCGCGGCGGTCGGTGGTGGAATGGCGCTCCGCGCATCGGACTCGGTCACCCTCGCCGGCACCAGCTTCACCGGCAACAGCGCGACGATCAGCGGCGGCGGTCTATGGATCCTCGACTCCGACGCCGTGGCCATCAGCGCCGCGACGTTCACGAACAACAGCGCGACCGGTACCGGCGGCGGGGTTCGGCTCGAGGACTCCGCGTCCGCCACGTTCGACAGCTGCACGTTCGCGGGCAACGCCGCGACGGGCACCGATGCAGATGGCGGCGGGCTGTCCGGTGCCAACCTGGCGACGGTGACGATCACCGACTCGACCTTCTCCACGAACCAGGCTGGGCGCACCGGCGGCGGTGCCCTGATCACCGGCTCGTCGAGCGTGGCCGTTACGGCCAGCACGGGCGGGACCAGCTCCTTCACGGGCAACAGCGCCGGCTCTCATGGGGCGGGGGCGGCGATCACGCTGTCGAGCACCGTGCTGGTCGCTGCGACGGAGTTCTCCAACAACGCCGCGGGCCTCAAGGGCGGCGGCCTGGACCTCTTCAACAACACCGACGCCGAGGTCCTGAACGGCGTCTTCACGGGCAACTCCGGGGAGCGGGGCGGCGGTGTCTACATCGACGGCGGCTCGGGCTATGTCCGGGTCACCAGCAACACGTTCACCGGCAACAGCGCGACGATCTCCGGCGGGGCCGTGAACTGGTGGTTGGTGGACGGCACGAGCCTCGACAACACGATGACCGGCAACTCCGCGAACCAGGGCGGCGCGGTCGCCGTTGCGGGAGGCTCCGTCACGGCCGTGCAGTTCGAGGACGACGTGATCACGAACAACACCGCGGCGACGTCCGGCGGCGGCATCTACGTGGGGAACGCGGACACGACCGCGGTCTGCACGACGTCGACCCAGACCAGCTTCGCCGGGAACACCCCGGCCAGCCCCAACGTGTATTGCGTGGCCGGCGCCAACTGCCTCTGCGGCGGGATCTAGCCCTCAGAACCCTTCGGCGAACACCAGCTCGATGTCCGGGAACAGGACCGGCGCTACATCGAAGGTCATCCGGTCGGGCACGTTGCCCACGAAGTCCACGCCGTTCTTCGGGATGAACTCGCCGCCGCCATCCATGTAGAGGTTGGCCCAGATGTAGAAGTCGCCTTCTTCGAGCACGGGCCGAACGCGAACCTTGTACCGCCCGCCCTCGGGCACGTCGGGCAGCTCGTCCTCCACGAGGGTCGCGAAGGGCGGTCCGGCGGGTGGGATGTTCCGGTACAGGGCCACCGCCATGAGGCGCGCCTCTCCACCCAACGGGGAGGGGATGAGGACGTCGCCACACAGGGCGTAGTCCTCTTCGCACAGGGGGGCGAGTTCCTCGTCGGCGTCCCCGAGCAGGTCGTACTGCAGCTCTGGGAGGGCCGGGGGGGCGCAGCCCGCGAGGCCCCCCGCACCGAGGCCGAGGAGCGCCAGGGGCCAGCTGGTCATCGACGCGCCGTGTAGGTGAAGGTGCAGTTGAGGATCCTGCCCACCATGATGTCCTCCGTCGCGAAGACGCTGTAGGTGACCCCTTCCTGCAGGACGGGAGCGGGGCCATCGACGGGCACCACCTGGGTCGAGCCCGGGGGCACATCACCGATGCGCAGCGCGCCGTTCTCGATGGGCGTGCCCTCGAAGTCCACGTACAGGGCCCACAGGGTGCCCTCGGGGCGGTCGAGGTTCGGCGGGAAGGCGGGGGTGTCTGCGTCGGCCTCCATCAGGAGGATCTGCCGCACGGACGCATCCCCGTTCCAGTAGACCGTGCCGTCGGGGCCCACGCCCTCGAACTCGCTCACGCACTCGCTGCGCGGGGCGATGACCTGACCGAAGAGGGCGTCGAAGGCGGCGTCGGACCCATCGATGTCCGTCTGACTGCCCGCGCGGCGCGCGAACTCCGACTCGAAGAACGCCTTCAGCCGTGCCGGGTCGGTGCTGGGCCACAGCGTCTCCTCGCGGGCGAACCCGTGATTGTCCCCGGACGGGAAGGAGCCGAAGAGCTTGTGCAGGTCGTTGTAGCCGCCGGACATGATCAGCTGCGAGTTCGTCATGGAGTCGGTGAAGACCCCCGGCGCGTCGAAGTCGAAGCCCGACGTGTTCCCCGAGCCGCTGGACGAGGAGTGGCAGCACGAGCAACCGCTGGCTCGGATCTGGCTCTGGACCCAGGTCGCCTCGGCGACCCACGTGTCGTCGTTGAGGAGCGACGAGGGGGACTCGTAGACGCGCCGGGGCGCCGTGAACCAGGGCGGTCCCTGGGTCCAGGGCGGCTCGCAGGAGCTGACGTCGGAGAAGGCCATCCCCTCCGGAACGGTGCCGCTGAAGAAGTCCCACACGCAGAGCTGGCCGTTCACGAGCTCCGCGCCCTCGGGAACGTCGAGTCCGCTGGCATCGGCGCACAGCTTCTGGGGCTGGATGAAGGGCGTCGCGTCGAGGATCACGCGGGCTTCGTCAGAGGGGCGCTCGATCTCGTAGCCAGCCCAGTCGTCGCAGCCAACCAGGGCCGCGAGGACGGAGAGAACAAGGGGTGCGCGGGAGGGCGTCATGCACGCTCCGTTCAGAATAGGTCGATGTGGTCGATTCGCGGGGGGAGAATAGGCGATTGTGCTGACCCTCGCCAGTCCGCCTCTGCACGCGCACCGTGCCAGCGCGGGGCCCCAGAACGAGGAGAGGCGACGACCTCACGGTCGCCGCCCCTCATCTGTCTGCGGTGGCGGGCCTAGAGGCCGGAGGCCGCCCGCGGCTCGGCGACGATGCCGCCGTTCTGCTCCATGTGGGCCTCCGCCGCGTCGTTGGCGTGGCACGCGTAGCAGGCCGCGGCCGTCGGGCTGCTCACGAGGTCCGTGTCGTTGGGCACGGTCTCACGGGCCGTCACGATGGCCTCGAGGGTGGCGCCCACGCCGTCGGTGGTGACCACGTTGCTGGGCAGCACGCCGTCCGGCAGGTCCGCCCCGTAGGTGTTGGCCAGGTGGCAGGTCATGCAGTCCTGGGTGCCGTCCTCGCGGGGGAAGGTGACCTCCGCGAAGTTGTAGTAGAGGCCGCCCGCGCGGTTGCGCACGAACTCGTACTCGTGCTCGCGGATCCCCGAGGAGTGGATGCCGTGGATCATGTCCTTGAGGTTGTTGCTGTCCTCGGGGAACACGAGCGGGTCGCTGCCGACGGCGTCGATGGTGGCCTGCGGGAGGCCGGCCGGGTCCGCCGTGCGGCCACCGCTGCTCTTGGTGGGCACGTGGCAGAAGGCGCAGACCATCGGGTCATCGACGCGGTTGCCGCCGTGGCCCTCGATGATCTCGTGGCAGCCCAGGCACTTGTTCATGTCGACCACGACGCGGCGCACGTCGTCGTCCGTGACCGCGACCTGCACCGAGCGGGTGTGGCGCGCCCAGTAGCCGCCAGCGGGGTTGGTCTGGCGGAAGTAGCCCTGCAGGGCGACGGCGCGCAGGGTCGCGCCGACCGGGAAGGCGTCAGCAACCGTCGCGGTGAACAGGCCGTTGCCCGCCGCCGTGACCACGCCATCGGTGATGAGCGTGCCGATGTTCAGGGAGATGGCAGCGCCGGCCTCCTCGCCGATGTTGTTCCAGTCCGCCGGCGCGTCGATCCCGCCCTGGGGCATCGCGTAGGCGAGCAGGAAGCTCGGGCGGTTCGTCTCCGTGGTGAGGTCGACAGGCAGGTTCAGCATGTCGAGCGCGACGCCATCAGACAGGATGGAGAAGTCGACCTCCAGCACGTTCGCGCTGCTGACCCGCGCCTCGGAGAGCACGTACTCGAGCTCCACCACACCGTCGGGGAGGTTCGGGTTGTTCGTGGTGGCGTTCTCGGAGGTGTGCACATCCTCGATGGTGTCGGGCGTGTGGCAGATCGAGCAGTTCGCGTCGTTGGCCTGCACGCCGCCGAGGTGGGTGGACGCGTCCGCGAAGTCGACCGCGGTGTGGCACGCACCACACGCCTTGGCGTTGGGCACGGTCTTCCAGTTGCCACCGTCCGGCGTCGAGGCGTCGTCACCGTCGTGGCAGGTGCGGCAGTTGTTCGTCTCCTGCGGGAACGTCACCTCGCTGAAGTTCCAGTCCTCCTCGCCGATGCTGTACAGCGCGTCGAGGTCCACGGCCGCGTGGATGGAGTGGATCATCACCGGCATGTCGGCGTACTCGTCGAGCCCCTCGTTGTGGCAGACCACGCAGTAGTCCGTCGCGGCCCGGCCGCCGTGCATGATCAGGCTGCCGTGGCAGGAGTTGCAGCTGTCCTCGTTCACGACCGTGTGAGTGGCCGGCGTGGCGCCGTTGGGCACGAAGTCGAGCACCTCGTTGACGGGGTGGATCCCGGTCATCGAGTAGGCCTGGATGACCGCGCGGTACGTGCCGGAGGCCACCCAACCCGACGAGAAGTCACCGGACCAGGTGTAGGTGTAGCTGCCGTCGCTGTTTGCGACGAGGCCCGACAGGTTGCGCTCGGCGTTCGCGAGGCGCGTCCAGGTGTCCGCGGAGCCGGCGGTCCCGGGGACCAGCCTGGCCAACGAGAACCGGATGTACTGCATCTGGGTGCCGTTGCTGCGCGGGGTCATCGGGTTGACGTAGATCGGGTTGCCCGCGATGTCCGGGTAGGCGATGGAGAAGTCGAAGTCGACGGACAGGCTCGTGCCGCCGACGAGGTCGCCGGTGATCGCGAGGATGCTGACGTCGTCGTCGGCGTCGATGGTCGCGATGGCGTCGTCGTGCACGACGGTGACGTCGAAGTCGCGGCCGCTGCCGTGGCAGACGATGCAGGCCTCGTTGGCGACGAGCGTCAGATCGACGCCGTCCTCGCCGTCCTGGCCGTCCTGGCCGTCCTGGCCGTCGGGGCCAGTGGAGCCGTCAGAGCCGTCAGAGCCGTCAGAGCCGTCCGTGCCGGCGGTTCCAGCCGTCCCGGCAGGTCCGGCGGGTCCGGCGGGTCCAACAGGGCCCTCGCAGCCGGCGAGGGTTAGCGTCGTGGTCAGACAGACCAGGAAGAACAGGCGATACATGAAGATCTCCTCGTGCGCCCGGGACCCCGGTCACGCACCAGCGTGGTTGCCGTCCTCGTTTGGGCGGCGTCGAAGGAATAGCCCAGGACGAGATACGAAAACTGATAGCGATCACATTGTGGTCCGATGGGCCACGATCATCGTTCCGCCCAAAATGGTCAGGATTCACGCCTCATCGCCTC
>CALAGR010000088.1 GCA_937891735.1 uncultured Pseudomonadota bacterium
GCCGCGGCCTCCCGGCGCGCGCGGTGCGCCTCCTGCACGACGGTGCGGGTGGCGGCGACCACGGGGTGCTCCTCGGGCACCGTGACGTCCTCCCCCGTGGCCTGCAGGTGCGCCACGACGTGGAGAGCTGTGATCTCGTTTCCTCCTTTGGCAAAAGCTCTTGCCACCGATCCACGAATGGTGTTCTCGAGCTCCCGCACGTTGCCCTTCCAGCTTCGTCCAGCCAGCAGGGATGCGGCCTCCGGGGACAGCTGCAGCGTGCGGTCCCCCGGGAGCTGCGCGACGGCCTTGGCGAGCAGGTGTGCGGCGATGGCGGGCACGTCCTCGGCCCGGTCCCGCAGGGGGGGGACCCGCAGGACGCAGGATGCGAGCCGGTAGTACAGGTCCTCCCGGAACGCCCCGCGGCGCGCGGGATCCGTCACCTCGCGCCACGTCGCGGCGACGATGCGCCCGTCGAACCGCTGCTCCCGGTCCCCTCCGACCCGCTGGAACGTGCCCTCCTGCAGCAGGCGCAGCAGCCCCACCTGGACCGCCGGGGAGAGCTCGCCGACCTCGTCCAGGAAGAGCGTGCCTCCGTTGGCGCGCTCCACCAGGCCCTCCTTCTTGCGGTCCGCGCCCGTGAAGGACCCCTTTTCGTGGCCGAAGAGGGTGGACTCGGCCAGGGACTCCGGGATCGCGCCGCAGTTGACGGCCACGAACGGTCCCGCCTTGCGCTCCGACAGGGAGTGCAGGGCGCGGGCCACCGCCTCCTTGCCCGTCCCCGTCTCGCCGAGGACGAGCGCCGGCCACGGCATGGGGGCGAAGGCCCGAACCCCCTCGAACAGGTCCAGCATGGCCGGGCTCGACCCCACCACACCGGGGAGCGGCTCCGCCCGCCGACGGGGCTCTCCCCGGTCCAGGAACGGGGCCGCCAGGGCACACAGCGCCGTCAGGCGCGCGCGGCTGCGCAGGTCGAACCGCCCGGGCTGCTGCGGATCGAGCAGGTACAGGACACCGACGGTCCCGATGGGCAGGCAGCCCACCGAGCGCAGCCCGTAGGCCTGCACGCTGTGGCTGGCTTCGAACCGCGCGTCCGCCAGGGCGTCGTCGGACCACGCCGGCCGGCCCTCCTTGACGACCCGTCCCACGATGGTGCGCGAGATGGCGGCAGGATCGAGCAGATCGCCGGGATCGAGCCGCTCCCGGTCGCCGGCGAGGGCCCGAAAGCTCACCCGCCCGTCGAGCAAGTCGCCGCTCCAGGACACCGCCCACCCCTCCGGGGCGCCCGTCTCCTCCTTCGCTTCATCCACCAGCAGCCGGAGCAGTCGGGCCGCGGTGCCTGCGAGGACCAGCGCCGGAAGCCGTCGATTGGCCCACACCAGGGCGTCGCCGGCCCGGGTGAGGCGTGTGAAGTCCCGCTCCAGGCGCTCGCCGAGGGCGGGGTCGAGGGCCTGGGCAGCGAGGACGGAGTCAGGGAGGATCCGAGCGGGGGTGCTTGCCATGGCAGCATGGTCCACGCGCCCACACGTCGCGTCAACCATCGTTTACGACTGGGAGGGCCCCTTGGCCGGGACAGATCGCTGGCGCCACCGCACCCGACGAGGTGCCAGGACCCTGCTGGTGGTGCTGGCGGGGGGCCCCCTGCTGGTGGGGCTCGTGTTCCTGGTGGGCGCGCTGCTGCCTTCGTCGGGGCCCGGCGTGGTCGGCGCTGCCCAGGCCACGTCCGTGACGATCACCGGGGTCATGAGCTGGTTCGCGGTGGGCGTGGCCGCGCTGCTGACCCTGGGAGGCTGGGAGCTCGGGGCCGCCGCGGGGGCTCAGGACGACCGGACCTGGGCCCTGGGCGTGCGCCTAGTGGGCGGTCTGGCGGTGGCGGGGGCCCTCGGCGTGGCCATCGGTCGGACCGCCGCGCCGCAGATCGCCTGGGCCACCGTGGCAGGCGCAGGTGGCCCCATCGCGGGCGCGCTCCTCATCGTGCTGACGCTGCTGTGCGCCGAGCGGCTGCGGCTCATCGGAGACCGCCCCGCCGCGGTGCGCGTCGAACGGGGCGCGTGGGCCCTGGGGACCGGTTGCCTGCTTCTGCTCGACCGCCTCGCTCCGGAGACGCTGACGATCCGCGCCCTGTTCGGACCGGCGGCGTCCACCGCGACCCTGTTCCTGGTGGCGGCCGGGATCTACGGAGCGGTCCTGCTCGGGGGAGGCCTCGCGCGGCTCGCCCGGAATGACGGGGAGGTCCCCGACCTGGGCGTCCACGATGGATGACACTCCTTCTGGCATGGCGTGTGCTTTGTCCCGCCACCAGGAGGACACGACATGTCCCTGACCGTGGTGCCCGTCGACTCCCCCGCCCTGCTCGACCGCTTCCTGTCCGTAGGTGCCCTCATCTACTCGGACGATCCGGACGCGGTCCTGCCCCTTGCTCCGCTGCTGCGCCGGCGCCTGCGGTCCCGGCAGCGCGGCGCCCGGGACGGCGCCCTGCACCTGCTGCTGGCCATGGACGGCGACACCCCGGTGGGCACCATCTCGGTGCTGTTCGACCAGCGCCACGCGGCCCACCGCGGCGAGTCCGTCGCCTTCTTCGGGTTCTTCGAGGTGGTGCAGGGAGGCGGCCGGAGTACAGAGCCGACGGTGGCGAAGGCGCTGTTCGACGCGGCCCGGAGCAAGGCCCGCAGCCTGGGCGCCGAGGTGCTGCGCGGGCCCCGGAACTTCAGCCGGATCGAAGAGACCGGGCTGACCGTGACGGGCTGGGGCACACGGCCTCCCCTCCTCGCGGGCCACCACCCCGCGCGCTATCAGGCGCTGCTGGAGGCCCAGGGGTTCAGCCCCCACCACGATGTGCTCGCCTACGACACCCCGATGCTCACCGCCGCTGGGGAGGAGCGCCAGCTCCCCGAGCACCTCGCCGCGCGCTCCGACGCGGTGGACATCGAGGGCCTCGTCGTCCGGGACGCGTCCATGCTCCGGATCGTGCGGGATCTGAAGCTCGCCCACGCCGTCTTCGTGCAGGGGTTCGCCGACGTGCCGGACAACACGCCCATGCCGCTGTCCCAGTGGCTGGCGGTGGGCATGCCGCTGCTGGCCCTGACGGACGCCCGCATGCTGCAGCTGGCCACCGTCAATGGCCGCCCCGCGGGCTTCGCGCTGTGCTTCCCGGACCCCAACGAGGCCCTGGTGGCGGCCCGGGGCCGCGCGACGCCAGCGGGCCTGTTCCGGGCCCTGCGGGCCACCCGGGGCATCAAGACGGCCAGCTTCAAGCTCCTGGGGGTCCTGCCGGAGTACCGGGGCACCGGCCTGCACGCCCGCCTCATCGCCCGGGCCATCGACGGCTGCCTGCGCGCGGGGTTCACCCGGCTCGAAGCGTCGCTGATCGACGGTCGAAACAAGCCCATGCGGGGCATCGTGGAGGCCGCAGGCATGCAGGTCTACCGGCGCTATCGGGTCTACGAGACGCCCCTTCGGGGTTGACGCAGGGCGCCGCGGGGCCTCAGCCCGGGGTCATCGGCGGGAAGCACTCGAGCCGATGGAAGTCCGGCGCCGGCCCGGGCACCGGGGTCCAGGCGAGGTAGCGGCGGGCGGGGCCCACCCCGTGGATGGCGTAGGCGTTGAGCCGGTGCGGGGCCGGGGGCAGCAGCGCCGGATCGAGCCGAGCCACGGCCGTCCAGCGCCCTGCGGCGCGCTCCACGCGCAGGTCCAGAGCCAGCTCCCGAGCCACGATGTTGCGCCGACCGTGCAGCTGCAGGACGAGGTGGTGCCCTCCCGGGCCCAGCTCGATCTCCAGGTAGCGCTCCTGGGCACCAAGCACGAACAGCTCCACCACCTCGTGCTCCCAGAGCCCCCAGGTGGGCCCAGCAGGACCCGGCGGCGCGGGATCGTCGTGCAGGGGCGCGTCCACCGACAGCACGAGGGCTTCAGGCGTGATCGCCACCGTCAAGGTCGCGCGCTCGTCGGTCCGGGCTGGCGCCCCATCCCAGGTCGAGCCGATCTCCAGCGTCATCGGTGTCATCGCTTGCGCGCGACCGTGATCCCGTCCCGCACCGTGAGCATCACGTGCTCCACCCGGTCGTCGTTGAGCACGTGGCTGTTGAACGACGCGATGGCCCGCGCCGAGTCGGTCTGCGGATCGAGCACCGCGCCGCTCCACAGCACGTTGTCCACCACCAGCAGGCCGCCGGGGCGGACCTTGGGGAGCAGCGTCTCCCAGTAGGTGACGTAGTTGGCCTTGTCCGCGTCGATGAACACGAGGTCGATGGGGCCCTCGATCGCCGCCACGGTCTCGGTGGCGTCGCCCAGGCGCAGCTCGATGCGACCGCCCCACGGCGCCTCGTTCCAGTACCTCTGGGCGATGGCCGTGGTGACGGGGTTGATGTCGCACGTGATGAGCCGGCCTCCGTCCGCCAGGCCCTGGGCGATGGAGAGCGCCGAGTAGCCGGTGAAGGTGCCGACCTCCACCGCGAGGCGCGCCCCCGTGAGCCGCGTGAGCAGCGTGAGCAGCCGCCCCTCGAGGGGGCCGACCTGCATCTGGGGCATGTCCGTGCTGGACAGCGTCTCCGCCTTGAGGCGCTCGTACAGCGGGTGCATGGACGTGGAGTGGGCGACGGCGTAGCGCTCGATGTCGTCGGGGACCAGGGTCAGGCTCACGGGTTCTCCTCCGGGACGACAGGCGTCACGGTGGGCAGCATACGCGGCATCGCGGTACCCTCGGTCACCTTGGGAGCCCTCACGCTGGCCTCGATCCCCTGCGCGGTCATCCCGATTCTCGGGTTCCTGTGGCTGCTGTGGTGGCTCGACCGATACGACCGGGAGCCGCTGGGGCTGTTCCTGGGCACCTTTCTGTGGGGCGCCGTGGGGGCCGTGCTCCTCGCCGTGCTCGGCACCAACATCCTGTCGGTGCCCCTGCACGCCGTGGCCGCCGAGGACGTGGCCACCGGGCTGTCCCTGACGTTCCTGGCCCCCCTCGTGGAGGAGCCGAGCAAGGCGCTGATCCTCCTCTTCGTGGCCCGATCCCGGCACTTCGACAACGTCACCGACGGGTTCGTGTACGGCGCGGCGGTGGGTCTGGGGTTCGGGATGAGCGAGAACCTGCTGTATTTCGTGAGCGTCGCGCAGCTCGGCGATCCCCTCGCCTGGGCCGCCACGGTGGCCATCCGCACCCTGTACTCGGCGCTGATGCACGCCTCGGCGACCTCCATGGTGGGCGCCGCCCTGGGCCTCGCGAAGTTCCGGCGCGGTCCGGTCCGGACGCTGCTCCTCGCCGGCGGCATCGGCTCCGCCCTGTCCATCCACGCCCTCTGGAACGGCCTGCTCACCCTCGCCGACGACGGCGCGCCGATGCTGGGAGCCCTGGACTTCGTCCTGTTCCCCATCGAGTTCGGGGTGCTGGTGCTGATCTTCCAGGCGTGCCTGCTGTCGGAGTCGCGCGTCCTGCACCGGGAGCTGTCTGCGGAGGCCGCCAGCGGACACCTGCCGAGGAGCCACGTGCCGCTGCTGGCGAGCTACCTCAGGCGGTCGCGACGCGGTTGGCTGCCCGCGGGGGTGGACCACGGCGCGTACGTCCGGCTCGCGACGACCCTCGCCTTCCGCCGCGAACAGCTCGCGCGGGGCCAGGAGCCCGACTTCTCGCGGCAGGAGATCCACCGTCTGCGGGCGGAGATCCGGGCGCTCCTGGGCGACTGGGGAGGCGCCGGCGTCGGGCGGGTCGCGGGCGGCTGACCCCTACCGGGGCCGACCGAGGTCCGGCGCCCTACGCGGACTTGCGCCCCGGCCAGCCCTTCCACGCGATCCCTGCCATCGACAGCGTGAGCAGGCCGAAGGCGAAGACGGCGGCGAGGTTGCGGGGATCGCCCGTCGCCTCACCCAGATCCACCTCGAAGAACGCCAGCGCAGCCGCGACCACCCCGATCAGCGCGGCGCCGGCGATCATCCCAGAGCCGTACAGCACGCCCCACTCCCGCCGTTCCTCGCGCACCGCCTCGTCCTTGCCCATCTTCTCCACGCCCAGCCGCAGCAGCCCGCCGATCATGATCGGCACGCCGAGGTGGATCGGCAGGTACAGCCCCACCGCGAAGGCCAGGGTGGGGAGACCCATGATCTCGACCACGAAGGCCATCGCCATGCCCACGAAGACCAGCGCCCAGGGCAGGTTGTTGTCGAGCACGCCGTCGATCACCAGCTTGATGAGGTTCGCTTGGGGCGCCTTGAAGTCCCCCGCCACGATCTGGTCCTGGAAGAGCGCCAACACGGTGCTCATGGCGAGGGCCGCGGCGACGACCCCCACGATCTCGCCGATCTGCTGGTTCTTGGGGGTCGCTCCCACCAGGAAGCCGGTCTTGAGGTCCTGGGAGGTGTCTCCCGCAATGGCCGCGGCGATGCAGACCAGCGAGCCGATGGTGAGCACCGCGACCTTCGCATCCGCCCCCGCGTACATGCCGCCGAAGAGCAGCGCGCAGATGAGCACGGTGGCGATCGTCATGCCCGAGATCGGGTTGCTGCTCGACCCGATCAGTCCAACGATCCGGGAGCTTACGGTCACGAAGAAGAAGGAGAACACGACCACCGCGAAGCCCGCGAGCAGCCCGATGGAGCCGCCTCCACCGGCCATCAGGGGCAGGAACGCGGCCAGCAGCCCACACAGGACGAGCCCACCACCCACGACCGTCAGCGGCAGCTCGCGCTCGGTGCGCCGCGGGGCAGCCCCTGCAGAGCTCGACTTCAGGGCCCCCAGGGCCAGCTTGAAGCTCTCGATCAGCGTCGGCGTCGACTTCACGAGGGTAAACAGCCCACCGAAGGCCACCGCGCCCGCGCCCACGTAGCGCAGGTAGCGGCTCCACACGTCGAAGGAGCCCATGTCCCGGACCAGCGCCTCGGTCTCGGGGGCGATGGGCACGCCGGCCGCGCCGCCGAAGAGGTAGATCAGCGGGATGATCACGAGCCAGCCGACCACGCCCCCCGCCAGCATGACGGCGGCGACCCTCGGACCGATGATGTAGCCCACGCCCAGGAGCTCGGGGGTGAACGAGCCTCCCACGGAGGTCCGGTAGCCGCCCCGGTCGACGGCCCAGTCCGGCTCCGCCGGGAACAGGTGCCAGAACTTCTCCAGCGCGGTGTACAGACCGCCCGTCAGCATGCCGGCGAACAGCAGCTTCGCCTGGTCGCCGCCCGCCATGCTGGCCACCTGGACCTCGGCGCAGGCCGTGCCTTCGGGGTAGGTCAGGTGGCCGTGCTCCTGCACGATCAAGAAGCGCCGCAGCGGGACCATGAACAGCACGCCGAGCAGCCCGCCGAGCAGGGCCAGGGGGAAGATCGGCCAGAAGCCGGCCTCGATCTTCCACAGGAAAAGGACGGGCAGCGTGAAGATGACCCCGGCGGCCAGGGACTCCCCCGCCGATCCGATGGTCTGCACGATGTTCGTCTCGAGCAGGGTGCCGGTCCGGAACGCGCGGAAGATCGCCACGCCGATGACCGCCGCCGGGATCGACGCCGACACGGTCAGGCCCACCTTGAGCCCCAGGTAGGCGTTCGCGGCCCCGAACAGGACCCCCACGATGATCCCCACCACGACCGCCTTGACGGACAGCTCGGGCATCACCACGCCGTCGGGGACGACGGGCTGGTAGACCTCGCCCTCGGGCACCGGCACGACCGTCTGCAGGGTCACGGTGACGGGCTCGCTGGTTGCAGCGACGAAGTTGTAGATGACCTC
>CALAGR010000089.1 GCA_937891735.1 uncultured Pseudomonadota bacterium
CCCGAGCCCGTGGGCCGCTGGCAGGCCCAGCGCCTGGACGCGCTGGCGGCCGAGGCGGAGCAGCTCCGCGTGCAGGCCCGCGCCCTGAGGGGCCAGCTGGACGTGCTCGAGCGGGGCCTCGCCCCATCCCAGATCGACGGTCGCGTCCGAGTCGTGGCCACCGTGTCCCTCGCCAAGGCGGCGACCGTCACAGTGAAGGCCACCGTGCGCGTGTCCGGTCCGCGCTGGGCCCCCGACTACGACCTGCACCTCGATCCGGCCCAGGGCCAGGGTCGGGTCGGCGTCAACGCCCTGGTGTCCCAGGCCACCGGCGAGGACTGGACCGGCGTGCCCCTGCGGCTGTCCACGGCGACCCCCGGCGCCGCCGCCGCGCTGCCTCGGCTGACCGCCTGGTACCTGCAGGAGCAGGCCCCCCCGGAGCCGGAGCCGGAGATGGAGGCCTACGACGAGCAACCCGCCTCCAAGGAGGCGCCGCAGCGGGAGCGGGCGAAGAAGAGCGCCCAGAGCAGCCGGTCGAGTCGGCAGGCCGGCGCTGCGCCGTCCGCTTCGGCGCCTGGTGAGCGTGCGATGTACGACTACGAGAGCGACGCCGACGGCCTCTCCGACGACCTGTCGGGCATGCTCGGCTCCGTCGCCCGCGGCGACACCTCCGGCAGCTACTCAGTGGGCGGCCTGGGCAGAGCCGGTCAGGCCGCGCCGCAGCCCGTGATGGCCCCGCCCCCACCTTCCGGCGACCTCGCCACGCTCCTGCTCGGGCCGCGCCCCACGGGGGGGCCGATCCTGTCCCCGCCGTCCATCGCGGTGCCCGTGCCCTCGGGCCCTGCCGTGGACTGGTCCCGCTTCAACCCCGCGCGTCAGGCCGGTGGATTCGACTACGTGATGACGAGCACGGGTCCGGTGAACATCCCGTCGGACGGGGTCGCCCGACGGATCCCGCTGCTGACCCTGGAGCTGCCCGCGCGCTTCGAGCACCGCGTGCCGTCCGCCGTGGAGGAGGGCGCATACCTGGTGGCCCTGCTGGATCAGAACGGGCAGACGCCGCTGCTGTCCGGGGAGGCCCGGGTGTTCCAGGACGGCGACCTGCTCGGCAACACCACGCTGCCCCTGTCCGCCCGGGGCGCCACCTTCGAGGTGCCCCTGGGCAAGGACGAGCAGGTCCGGGTGGAGCGCAAGGTGGTCGAGGTGGCGGACCGGAGCGCGCCCATCGCAGGCGCCGAGTCGGTGGCCCGCACGGTGAGCATCAAGCTGCGCAACCTGCGACCCGACGCGGTGCACGCCCGGGTCACGGACCGGATCCCGATCACCTGGCAGGACGGCATGAAGGTGGAGCTCGTGCAGCAGCCCGCGCCCGCCGCCACCGTGGACGACGACGGCCTCATCCACTGGACGGTGGACCTGGCTCCGGGAGCCGACGCGACCCTGAGCTTCTCCTACACGATCCGCCACCCGCGCAACTCCGCGCTTCGGGAGCAGTGATGAGCCGCCATCCCTCACTGGCCTTCCTGGCGATCCTGCTGACGACGACGCCTCTGCTGACGGCGACGCCCCTCCTGGCGGCCGAGCTCGACGGCGGGGATCCCGTCACCGCGAACCTGTCCCCCGATCGCGCCCCCATCGTGCGGGTGGTGCTGTATCCGGACCGCGCCCTGGTCACCCGGCGAGCGGAGGTGGACCTCGCCAGGGGCCGCCAGACCGTGCGGTTCGACGGCCTGCCCATGTCCCTGGACCGCGAGAGCCTGCGGGTGGGCGTGCGGGGCGCCGGCGAGCTGCTGGCCGTGCACGCCGACACCACCTGGGCCGAGGCGGAGCGCAACGCGCTGGTGGCCGAGGTGGTGCCGCGCATCGAGGCGCTGATCGCCCAGCTGCAGGCCCGCACCTCCGGGGTGGCCCGGGGGCAGGCCCGGCTGGCTCATCTGGGGGAGCTGACGGCCGCGACCCACGCGCTCACCCAGGAGGAACTCGGCCGACCCAAGCCCGATCTCGTGCGGCTCGGCGCGGCCCTGGACGGCGTTCGCTCCGAGCTGCCGGGCCTGCTGGACGCGCGGCGGGCGGACACCCTGCAGGTCGCGGCCCTGCAGCAGGAGGTGGCGGAGCTGAGCGCGCGGCTCGCGCAGGTGGGCTACCCGGAGTACGGGGCCGCCACCCGGGCGGTCGTGCGCCTGCAGTCCTCCGGCGGCGGCCGAGCCACCGTCGAGCTCAGCTACGGCATCGCGCCGGCCACGTGGAGCCCTCGCTACCAGCTGCGCGCGAAGGGCGACACCGTCGAGCTGGTGGTGCAGGCCGAGGTGCAGCAGAGCACCGGTGAGGACTGGACCGACGTGCAGTTCGGGATCTCCACGTCCTCCCCCCGGGGCCTCATCCCCGCTCCCGACGTGCCGCGGTCGGTGGCCACCTCCTACGAGCGGGAGACCCGCGGGCGCACCGTGGGCAGCGCCTACGAGGAGCGCTCGGAGTTGAAGGAGGAGCAGGCCGTGCAGAGCGAGAGCGCGCCCCAGGGCCGGATCCGCCTGCGAGGCACGGGGTTCCAGGTCGATGCCGTGGAGAAGGCCACGGTGCGGGCCGACGGACGCTCCTACCGGGTCGTGCTCGTGCGGTCCGAGGTGGCCGCGGAGCGGGATCTGTACGTCGCTCCCGAGCGCGGGGTCCGCGCGCTGCGGCGGGTGCGGGCGAGCAACAGCACGGGGCTGGCGCTGCTCCCGGGCCCCGCCGACGTGTTCGGCGACAGCGGCTTCATCGGCACCACGCAGCTGGAGCACACCCCCGCCAAGGGCCCGCTGGCGTTCGCCCTGGGGGCCCAGGAGGGCCTGACGGTGCTGCGCACGCTGGACCACGCGCGGCTGCAGCAGGTGGAGGTCGCGCTGCGCAAGAGTGTGCACTACGACGTGCGTGTGAAGGCCAGCAACACGGGCACGCAGGCCCGGGAGGTCGTCATCGAGGAGCGCATCCCCGTCAGCCGCCTCAAGGAGCTCAAGGTGGCCCTGCAGGACGAGACCACCGCGGGCTATGAGCTGGACGCCGAGCAAGGCTTCGTGCGCTGGACGGTCACCGTGGCGCCCGGCACCGACAAGACCCTGCGGCTGTACTACGTGCTGGACATGCCCCGGGACTTCACCTGGGAGGGGCGCTAGCTCCGATTAGGTATCATCCGCCCGCTTCGGGAGGATGCATGTCTCAGCCACCGCTCTCAGTTCGCTTGCGCTACCGCGTGGACAACTTCCTGGCCAAGGGAAGCGGGTCCTTGTTCCTGGCGCTGGTGGTGGCGTTCGCCGGCTCCATCGCGGTGATCGCGGTGCTCCGGTTGCTGCTGTACGTCATCTGGCCGGACACGAGCAACGGGCTCGTCCGCCAGATCTGGATCGTGTTCCTGCAGCTGACGGACCCCGGGAACATGTCCCAGGACAACACCACGCCCATCGTGTTCAAGCTCACGGCGATCCTGGCCGGCTTCGCGGGGGTCGGGATCTTCTCGGCGCTGATCGCGTTCATCACGACCGCCCTGGACCAGATGATCGGCGAGCTGCGCAAGGGTCGGAGCCAGGTCCTGGAGTCCGGCCACACCCTGATCCTGGGCTGGAGCTCGCGGGTCCCCGAGATCCTGCGCGAGCTGATCCTGGCCAACGAGTCCGAGCCGGACGCGGTGGTGGTGGTCCTCGCGGAGCGTGAGAAGGAGGACATGGACGAGGAACTGCGCACGCGGCTGCCGAACCGGATGACCACCCGCATCGTCACCCGCAGCGGCTCTCCTTCGTCCATGCGCAGCCTGGAGCAGGTGAGCGCACACACGGCCGCCTCGGCGATCATCCTGGCGGGCTGCAACCCCTCCGCTCCCCAGGAGGATCGCCAGGCGAGCGACGCGCGGGCCATCAAGGCGGTGCTCGCGCTCCTCGCCAGCGCAGGGCCGGACCCCGAGATCGACGTGATCGCCGAAGTGTACGACCCCCGGAACCGGATGGTGGCGGAGGAGGTGGGTCCCGGGCGGGTCTCGGCGATCGACACCGAGGAGATCCTCGCCAAGATCATGGTGCAGACCTCGCGGACCTCCGGGCTCGCCATCGTGTACTCCGAGCTGCTCAGCTTCGATGGCTCGGAGATCTACTTCTTCGACGCGCCGTGGAAGGGCGCGACCTTCGGGGAGGCCCAGTACCGGTTCAAGGACGGCGTGCCCATCGGCATCTACACCGAGTCCGGGCACATCACGATCCGCCCCGATCCTGATCGCCGACTGGAGTCGGGTGACGAGCTGATCATCGCCGCCACCGACGACTCGGCCCTCGCGTTCAGCAAGAGCCCCGTCGCCAAGCCCACAGAGTTTCCCCTCGTCCGGGTCCGGGGGAAGCAGCGGGTGGAGCGCATGCTCCTGCTCGGGTGGAGCCCGAAGGCGCCCACCATCATCTCGGAGTTCGCGGGGTACGTGCAGGAAGGCTCGTCGGTGGACGTCGTGCTCCACTCCCCGCCGGACTTCGTGCGGGAGAAGGTGGAGGCCCTCGATCTGGAGATCCCGTCGATCACCGTGTCGCTCCTGGACAAGCAGCCGTTGGACGCGAGCGATCTCGACGACCTGAACCCCTTCGCCTACGACCACGTGATGGTGCTGCGACAGAACCCGGCCGTGGAGCACACGCCCGACCGCATCGACGCCGACAGCATCGTGGTGCTGCTGCACCTGCGAAAGCTGGGCGACAAGGTCCGCCGCGCCTCCCTCACCACCAACACGAAGATCATCACCGAGGTCATGGACTCGGCCAACCAGGAGCTCATCAACACGGCCGGTGTCGATGACTTCCTCATCTCCGACAGCCTGGTCTCGATGATCCTCGCCCAGATCAGCCAGGAGCCGAGGCTGCGCCACGTCTACGAGGACCTGTTCCGCGAGGACGGGTCGGAGATGTACGTCAAGCCGGTGCACTACTACTTCGACGAGCTGCCGGTGACCGTCCGCTTCGCGGACCTGATGGCGGTCGCTCAGCAGCGCGAAGGCGAGATCTGCCTCGGCTACAAGATCCACATGAAGCGGGACGACCCCGACCAGAACTACGGCGTCGTCCTGGTGCCCTCGAAGAAGAAGAAGATCACGCTCCAGGAGGGCGACGGTCTGGTGG
Source organism: uncultured Pseudomonadota bacterium (assembly GCA_937891735.1). GTDB lineage: Bacteria > Myxococcota_A > UBA796 > UBA9615 > UBA9615 > JAGSHC01. Next base: position 5,100 of record CALAGR010000089.1, read on the forward strand.
TGGTCGCCGAGGGCGAGGGCTAGTTCCCGTCCGGGAACGCCCGATCCACCCGATCTCGGCGTCGTACCTCGGGCCCGCTTCGTGCGGCGTACATGTGTACGCCTCCTCGCGGTCCCTCGTTCTCCTTGACCTCGGGCGCCTCTGACGCCCCCGCCCTGGGAACTACCCGCTCTTGCATTGGGCCAGTCCCGGATGGGAACCAGCTACCTCCTCGTGGGCTCGGATCCCGGGTCCCGCAGCGACGCGAACAGACCCACGAGGTCGTCCGGCGGCGGTGCCTCGAAGAGGACCGGCTCCCCCGTCTGGGGGTGGTTGAAGCCGAGCCGGAGCGCGTGCAGGGCGTAGCGCGGGTGGCGGATCGTGGGCGCCGGGTGCGGATCGCGGTACAGCGTCTCGCCCACCAGGGGGTGCCCCGCGAGCTGGGCCTGCAGCCGGATCTGGTTGCGGCGTCCGCTGGACAGGCGCACCTCGAGCAGGGTCGCTCGGGAGCCGAACCGCTCACGCACCTCCCACGACGCCTGAGCGAGCACCGCTCCCTTGGTGTCGGGCCGCGCGGAGCGCTGAAGCAGCTTCGCCTTGTCCCAGTTCATCCAGTCGCTGAAGGTGCCCCGGTCCTGCTCCATGCGGCCCTGCACGAGGGCGAGGTAGCACCGCAGTGGGGTGCGCGCCTCCCACTGCCGCGACAGCTCCATGCGCAGCTCCGCGCTCCGGGCGAAGCAGACGAGGCCGGTGGTGTTGCGGTCGATGCGGTGCACCGGCCACACGTCACCGCCCCCGACCCAGGCCCGCATGCGCTTGCGCAGGGTGTCTTCGCTCTTGGCCTGCTGGACCGAGGCGGAGTCGGTGAGCAGGCCCACGGGCTTGTCGCAGATGATCACGGCGTCGTCGCTGAAGACCACCGTCACGCCTGCGCGCTCCATCGCGTCGCGCCCGGCCACGCGGCGGGCGGAGCTGCCGGGGCGGTTCCACTCGATCTCGACCCGGGATCCGGCGGGGAACCTGCGCCCACCGTCCTCCGGCGTGGCCCGGGCGCCATCGACGAGGACCTTGCCGGCCCGGAGCGCGGTCCGGGCCTTCTCGCGGGATCCCACCGAAGGCAGCGCCGCGAGCAGGCGGTCGAGCCGAACGCCCGCGCCCTCTTCGTCCACGTCGAACTGCTCCGTCGCCGCCATGCCGCCGCAGTATGCCCGCGCTGCCCCCGCGGCGAAGCCCAATGGGGGTAGCCTTCCGCCCCGAATCACCATGCGATCCCCCCGCCCGTCCCTTCTGTTGTTCGCCCTGCTGGCGCTCGTCGCGTGCAGCGGCCCGTCGGGGCCGGCGCCCGTTCCGCTGAAGGGCACCGTGCGAATCGCCGAGCGGGGCGCGGTCCGAGCCACCATCGACCCGGCGTGGGTGGCCGCGCATCCTCCGGACTTCGCCTGGGGTGAGGGTCAGGGCTGGCACCTGGGCCGGTTCTTCAGCGACCGGTGGGGCAAGCCCGGGTTCGAGCTGCGGGTGACCGCGGGCGGGGGGGACGCGGTGGTGTTCCCCAACCCCGGCAGCCGGCGGGACGGGCGCGCGCCGGTGCTGATCCTGAACAAGAAGGGCGAGGCGGTCGTGACGCTGGCGGAGTCCGACGGCTCCACCGACCCGTTCCACGGACGGGGTGGGGCCCGCAAACGCAGCGGGGACGACGCGCCGCGGGTGGTGGGGGTCACTCGGCTCGAGCTGGTCAAGGGGGGAGCGGGCACGGCGCCCCACGAGGTGGCGAGCCCGCCGGCCCTCCGGATCGAGGGAGCAGAGCCCGCCACGCTGACGGCCGCGGAGCTCGGCCAGCTGCCGACGATCCCGCTGGTGGACGACGAGGGGTCCTCCCGTGGCGCGACCGCGTGGGACCTGCGGGTGGTGGTCGCCCGCTTTGGCGCGGTGCGGGTCGTCGGGGTCGTGGACCGCGGCGCCCAGGTCACCCCGATCCTCCCCGAGGAGTGGGACGACAAGGACGGCGTGCCGTCGCTCCGGGTGAACCGGCGGGGGGTCTGGCGCTTCCAGTGGCTCGACCCCGCGGGGGCGCCGGCCTGGGACCGCCCCTCGGCTTCCGACGTGGTCGCGCTGCAGATCGGACCGCGATGACCGTCGATCCCCGCCTGCGCGTGCTCTTCCTCGGCGGCGTGGCCATCGGGGTCTTCTTCCTCAAGCCCTGGTGGCAGGTGGCCATCGTGGCCGGCGTGCTGCTCGGGGCGTGGCTGTGGCTGGGGCGCGAGCCGAAGCGTGTCCTGCGGCAGAGCCGCAAGCTGATCGGGCTGTCGATCGTGATCGTCGGCTCGTTCGCCCTGACGGAGCCGGATCGCACCCTCGGCGCCATCCTGGGGGCCACGATGGTCCTGCGGATCTTCGCGGTCGTGTTCGCATCGCAGATCGTGCGGATCGGCAACCCCCGGGCCATCGCGTCGGGGCTGCGGGGCGTCGGTGCCCCACGATCCGTGGCGTTGTCGATCGACGCCGTCCTGGCGCTCTTCGGAGACGGCGGCGGCGGCGGTGGTGGCGGCGGTGGCGGCGGTGGCGGCGGCGGAGGTGGTGGTGGCGGCGGCGGTGGCGG
>CALAGR010000090.1 GCA_937891735.1 uncultured Pseudomonadota bacterium
CGTGGGGCGGCACCTGGACATCGCCCTGGCCCGCAGCGCGGTGGCCTTCGGCGCGGTGGCGTTCCCGTCGGTGGCGGCGGGGTTCGAGGAGCCGCGGGGCGCGGGCATGCTGACCGGCGGTGCGCCCTGCTACCGCTGCTACCGGGCCTCCGACGGGCGCTATCTCGCCCTGGGGGCGCTGGAGCCGGAGTTCTTCGGCGCCTTCTGCCACCTCGCGGGACGACCGGAGCTGGCGGCGTCCATCTACGCGCAGGGGGAGCAAGCGGTCGCGGTGCAGGGGCAGCTCGAGGAGCTCTTCGCCACCCGCACGGCCCAGGAGTGGATCGACCTGTGCGCAGGCCGGGACGTGTGCCTGGAGATCGTGCGCACCCCCCAGGAGGCCATGGCGGCGCCCGAACACGCCGAGGTCGTGGCCGACGTGCAGGGCTTCACGGTGGTGTCGGCCCACCTCGGCGCCCCGACGATCCCCGTGACCCGGCCCCCGTCCCTGCTCGGCGCCGACGCCGCGGCGGTGATGGAGCGGCTCTGCATCGACCCGGCCGCCGTGCAGGCGGCGGTGGCCGCAGGAGCGCTGCTTTGGAAGGAAGACCCGCGATGAACAGCCCCGCCCCGCCCCCGGACAAGCCGCACAACCCGGACAAGCCCTACGTGGCCTGCGCTCCGTCGGACGCGACCCTGTACGAGCAGGCCCAGGCTCGCTTTACCTTCTCTCAGGCCATCCCCGTGTCCGCCGAGGTCCTGTTCGGGGTCTTTGAAGACCCGGAGAGCTGGCCGAGGTGGGTGCACGGCATCGGCGAGGTGATCTGGACGAGCCCCAGGCCCTACGGCGTGGGCACGACCCGCACGGTCATCTTCTGGGGCGGCATGGAGGTGTACGAGGACTTCCTGGACTTCGACCCGCCGCGCAGCATGGCGTTCGTGTTCTACGGCACGAGCCAGGCCGACGTGTTCGGGCGCTTCGGGGAGCGGTACGTGGTGCAGGACCACGGAGACGGCACCTGCACCCTGACCTGGACCGTGGCCTTCGATCCGGTCGGCGGCTTCGCCAAGGTGCTGTGGCTGATCAAGCCGATGATGCGGCTCAACCTGCGCTCCTACATGTGGCGACTGGCCCGGTACTGCAAGCGGTTGCCGGCGTGAGGGCCGCGCGGCTCGTGCAGGCGGGGTGGGACGCGGATCTGCGCATCGACACCCTGGACTCCCCCCCGACGCCGGTCCGCGACGAGGTGCTGGTGGCCGTGGAGGCGTGCGGCGTCTGTCATCGGGACCTGATCGACCGGGAGGGCCGGTTCCCGTTCCTGTCCCTGCCGCGCACCCCGGGACACGAGGCCGTGGGGCACGTGATCGCGCGGGGACCGGAGGCCACCGAGTGGGCGGTGGGGGATCGGGTCGCCACCATGCATCGCGACTTCTGCGGCCAGTGCGCCGCGTGCCGGGAAGGCAACATCAGCCTGTGCGATCAGGCCGCCTCGGTGCTGGGGCTCGTGATCGACGGGGGCTACGCGACCCACCTCGTGTCTCCCGAGCGCTGCTGGTACCGGGCGGACCCGGAGATGTCGGCCCCCGGCGCGGCCATGCTGCACTGCACCTACGGCACGGCCTATCGTGCGCTGACCTTCGCCGGGGAGCTGCGGGCCGGGCAGCGGGTCCTGGTGACCGGGGCCAACGGAGGTGTCGGCCACGCCGCGATCCAGGTGGCGGTGCGCCTGGGGGCGACGGTGGTGGCGGTGGTCCGGGACGCGCAGCACACACCCTGGCTCCGGGAGCTGGGCGCGTCGGAGGTGCTGATCGATGCCGACGGGCGCTTCCACAAGGAGCTCGACGAGGCGGTGGATGTGGTCGTGGACTGCGTCGGCGAGCCCACGCTGAACGGCTCCCTGCGGAGCCTGAAGGTGGGGGGGCGCCTGGTGTGCGTCGGCAACGTCGTGCCTGCGCGCTTCCCGGTGAACGTCGGCTACCTCATCACCTACGGGATCTCGATCCGCGGCAACAGCGGCGCCACCCGGGCGGACATGGCCCAGGTGATCGCGCTGCACCGGGCGCAGCCGTTCGCGTTCCAGGTGCACGCCTGCCGCCCCCTCCAAGAAGCCGACGCGGCCCAGCGCGCGGTCAAGGAGGGCGGCTTGCGAGGCCGGATCGTGCTCACCCCAGAAGAGGGTGACTCCGCCGTCAGGTGAGCAGCACCGCGGCCAATGCGGCCACCGCCGGCACCCCCTGGATGAGGAAGATCCGCTTGTTGACGCTGTAGGCGCCGTACGCCGCGGCGACGATCACGCAGGCCAGGAAGAACGTCATCACCGACGTCGCGTGAGCCTCGCCCTGCACCGACAGCGCGATCCCCCAGATCAGCCCCGCCGCCAGGAAGCCGTTGTACAGCCCCTGGTTGGCAGCCAGGGCCGCCGAGCTCCTGCTCTGCTCGGGGGTCGTGCGAAAGATCTTGCGCCCCGCGTCCGTGTCGAACAGGAACATCTCCAGGTACAGAAAGCCGATGTGGGCGACCGCCACCAGGGCCACCAGTCCACGCGTGATCCACTCCATCAGTCCGTCTCCGTTCGTGCGAGCGCCTGCTCCAGCAGGCGGCGTGCGAGCCGCACCAGCGACGGTCTCACCGTGTCCAGTCTCACCATGTCCAGCCGGGCCGCAGCGAGCTGCTCCAGGAGGAACGCGTCTTCGAGATCGTTGTGGCGCCGGGCCTGGCGCCCCCGCAGCAGCTCCACGTGCCCCTCGCCCAGCGTGACCACCCGCAGGATGTCGTCGTCGTCGAGTTCCTCGGCGATCACGCGCCCCCCGCCCAGCCAGGCCAGGGCGGTGTGCTCGTCGCCGCTCGTGCCCCAGGCGGCCGCTCCGAGCCCCAGACACAGCCCGAGATCCCGCTTCATCAGCGACTGCTCGTAGTAGCCGCGGGCCTGGGTGAGGAAGTCCCGGGCGCCCATGGGATCGTCCATGAGCAGGCGGGCGATGCCCCGGTACAGGCACCGATGGCCCAGGTGGTAGATGTTGGGATCCGTCCGGGCCTGGGACTCCTCCACGGCGATGAGCAGCTGGTCGGCCGCCACGGCCTTGCCCTGCATCAGCCAGAGCAGGGAGAGGTTGGAGTCCAGCACCTGCTCCAGGTGGGTCATGCCCAGCTCGGCGGCGGCCACCCGGGCGCGGCGGATGGCGCGCTCCGCCTCGTCGTCGCGGCCAAGCTCGGTGTACAGCGAGCCCAGGTTGCCCAGGCTCAGGATCTCGGCCTGGCGGTCGCCCACCTCCCGGAACTTGGCCAGGGCCTCGTGCATCCAGTGCTCGGCCTCCAGGATCTCGCCCTCGGTGGCGTACAGCACCGCGAGGTTGCCCGCTTCGGCGGCCTGCATGCGCACGAAGCCCGTCTCCCGGTGGATCTCCAGGGCCTCCAGGTGCAGACGGTACTCGTCCCGCACCCGCCCGCCGTAGCCCACCGCGACGGCCAGCGAGCTCAGCAGGCGCCCCTCCATCAGGCGCTCCCCCGCCGCCTGGAGCCACGCGCGCGCAGCCCTCATGCGGGTCTCCACCGCGTCGAGCCCCTCGGGTCCGCGCAGGCTGTAGCCGAGCTGGATGCACAGCCGGGCCGCCAGGAGCTCGTCGCCCACCTGCTCGGCGAGCCGCACCCCACGCCAGGCGGCGGCTCGCGAGGCGTCGGTGCGGCCGCGGACCCGCTCCAGCTGGGCCAGCCCGATCAGCGTCTGGGCAGCGAGGCGGGG
>CALAGR010000091.1 GCA_937891735.1 uncultured Pseudomonadota bacterium
TCCGGGAGTCAAACGCGCCAAGTTGATGGGGGTCTACCTCAGGAGGTCTGGATTCAGCTCGGGGAGTGACGTCGATCAGCCACGCTCGGGGTCAGGGCGTCTGGACCCACCGGTAGCGGCGCAGCTTGGGAGCCCACCCCAGCACCATCCGGGCCTGCTCCGCGGGGATCCGGGCGAGGTCGGCCCGGAAGCGCTGCAGCTCGCCCTCGCGGGTGGTGTAGGCCAGGGGCCGGGTCGGCAGGACCCGCACGTCGAACGGCGGATCGAGCATGCCGGGCACCGCGTTGCGGCCCACGTACGCACCCCCCACCTGGTCCGGCAGGCCGATGAGCAGGATCTGGGTGCCCACGGGCGCGGTCCAGACCACCTCCCGGGTCTGCTCCACGAGGACCTCGTTGAGCTCCCAGGCGGCCCGCCGATGGGCGCTGTTCACCACCGTCAGGCCGATCCAGGCCAGGCCCAGCGCCGTCGCCCCCAGCCGCGCCCTGGGCCCGTCGAGCGACGCAGCGAGGACCAGGGCGAGCGCGCCCGCGGCGGGGTACAGGAACCGGGCCTCCTGCTGGATCTGCGGATCCACTACGAACTGCCACACCGGCACGAAGGCGAGGGCCAGCCACGCCAGGCCCACCACGAACGCGGGACGCGCCCCCCGCTGCCGGGCCGCCCGCGCCGCGCCCCACAGGACCGCGGCCAGCACCACGACGCGGAGCAGGGTGTTGATCGAGGGGGCGATCAGCGCCTCCTTGCCGGGTCCCGACAGGACCTGCAGCCGCTCCATCCACCCGCGCCACATCTGCGCCGAGCCCGGGGCGAACCCCGAGATGCCGTAGCCCCCGGTCCACACCCCCAGCACCGCCCGTCGGGCCAGCAGCCAGATCCCGAACGCCGCCGCGGGGGCCGCGAGCACCGACCAGCGCCTGCTCCCGGACGCGTCCCGGGGGGCGACGGCCAGACACACCGCGAGCAGCGCCGGCGCCACCACGGCGCTCTCCTTCGCCAACAGCCCCAGCAGCATCGCGCCGGCCGCGGCCAGGGACAGCGCAGGTCTGCGGCGCGCGTCGAGCCCGAGCACCGCGCAGCCGAGCACCCCCGCGGTGGCGAGCAGCCCACCCCGGGCGGCGATCCAGCCCACGGCCTCGTGGTGCGTCGGATGCAGCGCGAACAGCGCGCCGGCCGCGATGGCGCCGGGTCCCGACAGCCCCAGCCGCAGGGCCAGCAGGGCGAGCAGCACGCACCCCCCCGCGTGCAGCAGCAGGTTGGTGAGCAGGAAGCCGAAGGGCCGCGGACCCCACACCGCGAGGTCGGTCAGGAAGCTGACGCGCCACAGGGGCCGCCAGAACTTCGGGTACATGGACGCAGGGAGCGGGGCCTCTACGCCGGGAACGGGCTGCGCGAACTGCCGCAGCCCCAGCCCGAAGTCCGGCTCGCCGGCGTCGGTGAGGGTGGCGACGAGGCCCCAGTCGTCGGCCAGGAAGTCCCCGCGCAGGACCCAGCCCTGCCCGAGCACGGCGATCACGAACACGATCCCTGCGATGCGTCGGCCGGTCACCACACCTCCGTCCCCGTGAAGCTACAGGAACGCCAGGCGGGTCCCCGGGAGTCAGTCCGGCTCGCCGCCCATGGTGGGGAAGGGCGCCAGAGGGACGGAGCGCGCCCGGCGGCGGGGGATCCGCTTGCTGCCCCCGGCGTTCCGGGGCTCGGCGGCGGGGTTCCAGACCGGCGCCGACGGAGCGCCCGCGCCCCAGCAGGGGCCGTCCTCGGGCACGCCGAGGTGGTTGGCGGGGGGCTCGCTGATGTCCATGTCGAGGGCCCCGCCCAGGGCGTCGGTGATCGCCGCGTCGGACCGGCCGTACCCCGCAGCCTGGTCGTGCCACACGCCGAGGTCCTGGGGGCGCCACGCGGCGACCGACTCCGCTGCCACCGGCTCCTCCCAGGGGGCGGGGGGCACGGCGCCGATGGCGGGCATGTCCCAGGCGGTGTCCCCGTTGAGGAAGGCGAGGCGGCGGGCCAGGCGGGCGCGCAGGTCCGGGTCCAGGGTCCGGTCCACCAGGAGCGCCTCGATGAGCCCGGGCTCGGCGGGGTGCACGAGCTGCTGGGCGAGGCGGGCGAGGCGCAGCCGGACCGCCTGGCTCGTGTCCGCGGGGGTCAGCTGGAGCGCGCGCTCCAGGCTCTTGCGGGCGTGCACCGGATCGGCGTGACGCAGGAAGGTCTCGCCCATGCGGACCTCGACGAGCACGGGCAGGGCGAGGTCCGGCTCCTGCACGAACAGACGCGTGCGGTAGGCGATGGCGTCGTGCTCCCGGCGCTCGGCGGCCATCGTCTTGAGCGTCTCGGTGGGGCTGGGGGCGGGATCCGCGGCGCGCCGGAGACCCCCGAAGAGCTTCGCGACTAGGCTGGCTGTGCGGTGTGTCATGAGGGTGCTCCGGGATCCAGGTCTGGTCCCTATCGGCGGGAGCGGCGAGGTCTTCAACCGGGATCGGAGCAGCCCCCCCAGACCGGTGAAAACGGTTGCAGGATCGGCGCTTGGACTGCTAAACCGCCGTGCCGCTTCTCCGGGTTGGGCGGCTCCAGGAGATCGACTGATGCGTCCATCGCTTCGCTTCGCGCTCCCCGCGCTCCTCGTGTTCCTCGCCGGCTGCGGGATCGGGCTGCAGCCCATCGACTCGCCCCGGAACGCCGTCCCGGACGACGACGACGCGGCGGGCGACGACGACGACACCACGGCCGCGGACGACGACGACACCACGGCTGCGGACGACGACGACACCACGGCTGCGGACGACGACGACGCGACCGGCGACGACGACGACGCGGCGGGCGGGGCCTGCAGCGCCGTGACGACCCTGAGCTGCAACAGCCAGATCTCGGCGAGCACGATGGACCCGGGCGCCACCAACGTCATCGACGAGTGGGCCTGCACGGGCTGGGCGAACACCGGACCGGAGCTGGCCTGGGAGTTCTCGCCCAACGAGGACATGGAGGTCAGCCTGAGCTTCCAGTCCATGCAGCAGGACCAGGACCTCGATCTGTACGTCACCGCCGACAGCGGCATCGGCTGCCACTCCGGCGACTGCATCGCGGCGGGTGACAACGACGCCACCTTCTCGGCCTTCGCGGGCAGCACCTACTTCGTGGTGGTCGATGGATTCCAGGGCGCGGCGGGCTCCTTCGTGCTCGACATCGACTGCTCGGTGACGGCCGGAGACGACGACGACTCGGTCGGAGATGACGACGACGACGACGACGACGACGACGATTCGGTCGTGGTGGAGGACTGCACCAACGGCATCGACGACGACGGCAACGGCCTGGTGGACTGCGACGACACCACCTGCGCGAGCAACGCCGCGTGCCAGGGCGGCGGCGGCGGGGGCGTCTGCGCGCCGGGTTACAGCCTCACCGCCGGGTCCTCGGACAGCTGGAACAACGGCGGGGCCGGCTCCACGAACGTGGTGAGCACCTACAACTGCGTGGCCTGGGACGAGAGCGGCCCGGAGTACGCCTACGAATACGTGGCGGCGGTCAACGGCACCGCCACCGTCGACGTGAGCGTCTCGGGCTGGTTCAACTTCAGCGACCTGGACGTGTTCGTGCTCAACGGCGCCGGCGGCTCCTGCGATCCCATGAGCTGCGAGGCGTACGGCGACTCCACGGCCACCTGGACCGTCACCGCGGGCTCGGTCTGGTACATCCTGGTGGACGGGTTCCAGGGCGACACGTCCGACTACGACCTCTCCCTGAGCGTGTCTGGCAGCGGCGGCGGCTCCGGGACCGAGGGGAGCTGCACCGACGGCCTGGACGGCGACGGCGACGGCTCCGTGGACTGCGCGGACAGCGACTGCGCCTCGAATCCGGCGTGCACCGGCGGCGGCGCCACCTGCGCGGTGGACTTCACGCTCAGCTGCGGGTCTTCGGACTCCTGGGCCACGACCTCCGCCGGATCGACGACCGCCGTCAGCGCCTACAGCTGCGTCAGCTTCAGCGAGACCGGCGCCGAGTACACCTACACCTTCACGCCGACCGGCAACACCACCGCGACGGTGAGCCTGAGCAGCCTCGGGTCCAACGACCTGGACCTGTTCGTGCTCGACGGCACCAGCGGCACGTGCTCGGGCAGCAACTGCCTGGACTGGGGCGACACCAGCACCTCCTTCTCGGCGGTCGCGGGCCAGACCTACTACGTGGTGGTGGACGGCTTCCAGGGCGACGCGGGCAGCTACGACATCGACGTGACCTGCTCGCCCTGACCGTGCTGTCCATTCACGACCTGGGCCCGCTGGAGCAGGCGGTCTTGCGGGCGATCGTGCTGGCGGAGCGCATCGACGCGCCGCTGAGCAGCGCCTCCATCTGGCGCACGCTCCCCCGCTATCGGACGGCGCTGCCGAACGTGCGCGTGGCCCTCGCCCCGGGCGCGCCCCTCACGGCGTTCGTCGCTGCGTCCCACGACCGGTTCGTGCTGCAGGACCGCGCGGCGGTGCTCGCGGAGCTTCCCGCACGACAGGGCCGCGCCGATTCCCTGTGGCGGGACCTGAAGGGGAGCATGCGCGGGCTGTGCAAGCTGCCCTGGGTGGAGGCGGTGGGGATCGGCGGACGCATGGCCTGGGGCGTGCTCGAGGAGGGTGCCCCCGTCGATCTGGTGGTGATCGCCGAAGGCGGGCGGGTCCCCCTGGCTCGAGCGGCGGTGCGCGCGTGGCGCAAGGCGGCCGGGGTGCAGGCGATCCTGAGGATCGCGGCGGTGCTGGACGCGGACGCGCTGGCCCTGGCCCCCGGCGACGAGCACGACGCCTGGTGGCTGCTCGCGGTGCGCCCCGTCGGCAACGGCGACGCCTTCGGGCGTCTGTGGGCCGCCAATCCCTGGGCCTCCGACATCTTCCCCAACTTCGACGCCGAGGTGACCGGAGGCCTGCCGGAGTACCTCGTGGCGGGCCGGCTCGACGGGCGGCTCGCCGCCGTGCGGCGGCGCTTCGTGGCCCGGGAGGACGACGGCGTGCTGCTGCGCTCCCCCGGCCGGGGCGACACCCCCCTCGAAGACCGACTTCAGCGGCTCGTCGCGGGGCGCCGGATCGCGCGGGGCTGCCAGGAGTGGGTGGACGAGCAGGGGGTCGCCGACGTGCAGCGGGGGCTCGGGCTCGAGGCGCCCGAGGCGGCGCAGGAGGCCCGCTGGCGGCAGGTGGCGAGCTGGACCTTCGGGGCGCCCGAG
>CALAGR010000092.1 GCA_937891735.1 uncultured Pseudomonadota bacterium
GGCGGACGCGGTGACCGCGCAGCACGCCGCCCGGGCCGCCTCGGAGGGGGCGGCGACCCGCTTGCAGACCCTCACCGAGCAGCAGGCGGAGCTGGAGCACGCGAGCGGCGAGGCGCGGGCGGACCTCGACGCCGTCGTGCAGCGCCTGGGTCTCGCGGGGGATGCGCCGCTGGACGCCTGCCGCCTGACCGCGGAGCAGCTCGCCGGCTCCCGCAAGATCCGAAAGGACCTCGATGGTCGCCGGGTGGCCGTGCAGATCCTCCTGGAGGAGCGGCAGCAGGCGGTCGATACCCACACCCTCGCGCGCCCCGAGGGACTCCCCGAGGCGCCGCTGCGGGACGATCTCGTGGCCCGGCTCGCGGCCACCACGCAGCTGCACGAACACGCGGCGACCGCCCACCGGGAGACCGGCGACAGACTGCGGGACCATCACCGGTCACTGCGGGAGCAGAAGGAGCATCGGGAGCGCCTGCGCGACGCCGAGGGGGAGGCCAGGGTGTGGCAGACGCTGCATGGCTACATCGGGGTCAACGACGGCGGGCGGTTCCGGGAGTTCGCCCAGGCGCTCAACCTCGGTCAGCTCCTGGACAAGGCCAACCTGCACATGGCGCGGCTGTCGACCCGCTATCGGCTCATCCCCCGGCTCGCGGACGGCCTTCCGACCCTGGAGTTCGATCTGTGCGACCTGTGGCAGGTGGGCGCGCGGGTGGCGCCCCGATCCCTGTCCGGCGGCGAGCGCTTCCTAGTGTCGCTGTCCCTCGCTCTCGGGCTGTCCGACTTCCGCGCGGTGAAGATGCCCATCGAGACGCTCCTGCTGGACGAGGGGTTCGGCACGTTGGACCCGGAGACGCTGGGGGTCGCGCTCGCGGCGCTGTCCCAGCTCCAGTCGGACGGACGTCAGGTCGGGATCATCAGCCACGTCGTGGGGCTGCAGGAGCGGATCGAAGCGAGGATCGAGGTGCGTCCCGTCGGGGGAGGGCGCTCCGAGGCCATCACCACCACCTGATCCGCCCTCAGGGCGCGGTCAGGGCGCAGACCGTCGGCTTGTGGTCGAAGTACACGGTGGTCGACACGTCCGGGTGCCCGGCGCTGACGCCCGCGGTCCAGCAGCCCCCGATGAACGCATCGCTCAGCACATGGTCGATGTTGGCGAGTCCCCCGTAGGTGGGGATCACATCGGGTCCGACGGCGGTGTGGAACTGGAACGCCGAGGTCTGCACCTGGTCCGCCAGGTAGGCGGCGCTGGGATCCGAGCCGGTCAGGCGGCCGGGGTCGGTGTTGAAGTCGCCCAGGACGAGGTTGCGTGACCCGTTGGCGCCGGGCTCTCCGCTTCCGTCTCCGAGGTCTTCGAACACCTGCTGGAGCTGGGCGAGCCGGCAGTCCTTGTCGTCGAGTCCGAGGCCCGAGCTTCCATGCACGTTGACCACGGTGATGCTGCCGCCCGCGACCATCTCCACGACCGCCCGCCCGACCCGCGAGCCGCTGCCGCAGGTGTCCACTTCAGCGCCCGCGAGCCCGTCCAGGCACAGATCCCCGGTGCACCCCGCGATCACCCCGAAGGCGCGGCGCACGGCGAGGCACTTGTCGGGCTTCTGCAGGTGACAGGCCACCTGCCACCCCTCGGGCAGGATCACCTGCGCCACGGTGCGGTCCCCGGGCTGCCACCCGTCGCACACGAAGCCCGGGTGCGCCTCCGGGGGGATCTGGGCGCACTCGCCCGAATAGAAGATCTCCTGGAAACCGACGACGTCCGCCGGCGTCGACGCGAAGAACGCGCGCGTGTCCTCCACCACGTCCACCCACGCCAGCCCGTCGCCGTACCAGGTGTCCGAGATCGCCGCCTCTTGCAGGCCGTAGCCGTCGTCCGGCGGCGCATCGTGGCCGAGGCCGAGGGTGGTGCCGGTGTTGAACGTGACCGCGACGAAGCTCAGGGGAGCGGCAGGAACCTCGTCCGGGGCCGAGGGGCAGCCCAGGATCAGGCCGAGCCCCATGAGCAGCGCCGGCCGCACACACATCGCGATCTACTGGCCGAACACGAAGGTGCCGCCCACCGTGACGGCGTCGCCGACGCTCTGGTGCTGGCACAGCGTGATGAGCGCGGCCTTGCGGTCGTTCATGCCGAGCTTGTCGATGGACACCGCGCCGGGCTCGGTGACCGTGAACCGGTACTGCGCGGCGGCGATCCGCTCGATCCGCACCGGCAGCGCCAGGCCGGTCATGGACCTGCCCGCGCCGACGTCCACGAACGCGTTACCGGTGGTGCTCTCGCCCACCGCGAGCTTGGGCTTCTTCACCTCGAGGCTGTTCAGGCTCACCGAGCCCTTGGGCGCCGAGTCATCGAGCGCGCCGAAGAACGCCGTGACCAGGTTCAGGTCCCGGGCCGGGTCCTTGGTGTCCACCCCGCCGACCCATCCGACGCTCAGGCTGCCCCGGGCCTGACTCAGGTCGTCGCCGGGGAGCAGGAGGGTCCCGCTGAGCCGGGTGAAGGTGCCGCCCACGTCCGCCTCGTCGTTCTTCCGGGCGGAGAAGGTCAGCTCGCTCCCGACCGCCTGCAGCGCCAAGGGGGTCGCGACCACAGCGGGGGCCTGCGGGGCCGGGGCCTCCGTGATGTCCGCCTTCGGAGCCGGGGCGGGGGGAGCTTCGCTCGCCGTCTTGCCACCGCAAGCCACGAGGAAGAACAGGGACGTGACAAGAAGCAGGGTGTTTGCCTGGCGCATGGGGGCCTCCTCAGACCGGATGATGGTGGCGCAGGGTAGCCGCGCCGGGTCTACTCGGGGCCGAGCCACCAGTCGATGAGCTCGTCGCGCTCGGTCTCGCCGAGCTCGTGACCGCCCGGATAGGTGTGCAGCTCCACGGTGTAGCCCAGCCCCTGCAGCGTCGCGGTGTGGCCCGCCAGCTCCGCGGGGGGCCGCAGGGGGTCGTCGTCCCCCGTCGAGAGCCAGCCCGTGACCGGGTTGTCCCCGAGCGCGTCGGGGAACAGGCCGCCGTGCAGGATCGCGAACGAGCGCAGGGGCGGGTGGTTCGTCGCCAGGTAGGGCGCTGACGACGCGCCTCCGGAGTAGCCCGCCGCGAGGACCGCCGCCGTGTCCAGCGGTGCGTCCCCGCGACCGAGGACCTCATCGAAGCAGGCCACCGCGTGCAGCAGGTCCGGCGTGATCTCGCCGGGATCGGTGCCGACCTCCCAGGTGAAGTCTCCCTGGGGCGACACCCGCGAGTCCGGCGCGACGATCACGAAGCCCCGGGCGTGGGCGTGCTCCTCGAACAGCGAGGCCATGGAGCGTCCGTCCGAGCCGGTCGCGTGGAACACGAGCAGGTAGGGGAGCGCCTCGCCCTCGTTGCGCTCCGGGAGCACGACCCACCCCGTTCGTCCGGCGGCGTTGACCGTCTGCAGCGCCTCGGAGACGGCGGGCAGGATCGCGGCGTCGGTGGTGTCGTCGTCGTCCGGGTCCGACGTGGCGTCGTCGTCGTCCGGGTCCGACGTGGCGTCGTCGTCGTCCTGAGCGCAGCCGGGCAGGAGCACCAGGCCGAGGAACAGAAACCAGAGCAGCTGGACGGTGCGCACCATGACGGGATTCAACCACGACTGACCGCGCCCCGTGGATCACGCAGGGCCGGCTACCAGCTCCGCCGCGGCGAGTTCCTCGGGCGTGTTCACGTTGCGGAAGGACCGTCCCTCGGGATCGACCTGCCGCCAGCGCTCCTCGGGGATCCGCTCCGCGCGCACGGAGCCGAACCACCCGGTCATCCGGTACTCACCGGACAGCAGAGCCTCCTTGATCGCGCCCAGGCAGCGGTGCCCGTACACGGCGTGGGTGGGCTCGAGCTGGCCATCCCGCACGGGCAGCAGAGCGTCGGCTCCAGGCGCGGGGTAGGCCCGAAGCCAGCCCACGTGGGCCGGATCGAGGAGCGGCATGTCGCACGCGGCGAGGAAGACGAAGGGCGTGTCCGCCAGGGCGAGCGCGGTGTACAGCCCCCCCAGCGCGGCGCGATCCGGCAGCAGATCGTCCACCACCCGCGCGCTCGCGGGCAGCGGGCCCAGCTCCTGCCACCGGCGCTTCACCACCAGCACACCGCCGCTGCACTCCGGCGCCAGACGCTCCACCAGATCGGGGAGCAGGGGCCTGCCCCGGAACGACAGACTCGCCTTGTCCTGGCCCATCCGGCGGGACCAGCCGCCGGCCAGCAGCACGCCCGTCAGGTCGCGGGTCTGCTGGGCGGGTCGGACGAAGTGGGCCACCAGGAAGTCGGCGCACGGTCCCGGATCGTCGAGGGGGAGCAGGGGCCCCGGGGCCTGCACGGGGTGGTCGCTCACCACCGCGACGAGCTCCCCCGGCGCGAAGGTGTTCGGATCGACGGGCTCGCGGGATCCGGCCCGCGCTACCAGGATCTTCGGCATGCCCGACTTGCGATATCCCTCCGAGATCACCAGGTCCACGCCGTCCGCGTAGCGTCCCACCAGCGTGCGCAGGGGCGTGTCACCGTCCACGGCTCCCATCAGCGCCATGTGCGTGGCGTTGGCGATCAGCACCTTGTGGGCGCCCGCCTGCCGAAGCCGCCAGGTGTCCTTGCCCGGCTTGTCCACCTCGAAGCCGTGCACGTCGTGCTTGATCACCATGACCCGCACGCCGCGCTCGCGCAGGGCGGGCAACAGCTTTTCCAGGAACGTCGTCTTGCCGGTACCAGACCGGGCGACGAAGGACACAACGGGGAGCAGGCCGGACATCTGGGGGAGTGTAGGGCTCACGCGAGCATTCGTGAACTTTCGCAGGCCTGGGTCCCGGGTCGCCGAAGAAGCGACTATGGTGCGCGCTCTGGAGGTTTTTCGATGCGGATCATGCTTATTACGCCGGGCTTTCACAGCCGATATTTCTGGGACTTCAAGAAGCTCGGCGAAGTCATCGGGTACAGCGCGAACAACCTTCTCCTGGCCCTGCCGACGGTGGCCGCGCTCACGCCGGAGAAGCACGAGGTCATCCTGATCGACGACAACGTCGAGGATGTGCCGTTCGACATGGACGTGGACCTCGTCGGCCTCACGGCCATGACCTGCTACGTCAATCGCGCCTTCGACATCGCCGACAAGTTCCGTGCCCTCGGCGTGCCGGTGGTCATGGGCGGCCCCCACGCCACCCTGGCGCCCTACGAGGCGCTGGAGCACGTGGACTCCGTCGTCATCGGCGAGGCCGAGAACGTCTGGGTGAGCCTGCTCGAGGACTTCGAGCGCGGCGAGATGAAGGAGGTCTACCGGGGCGTCGACGCCAAGCCCACCATGAAGGACAACCCGGCCCCCTCCTGGAACCTGGTCAAGCGCACCGACTACGTGTTCTACGGCGTCGAAGCGACTCGCGGCTGCCCCTTCGACTGCAGCTTCTGCAGTATCAAGCAGATCTACGGCCCGGATTTCCGCGTGCGCACGCCCGACGAGGTGATCGAGGAGATCAAGGCCGCGCCGTCCAA